>JANPBJ010000122.1:0-12765 GCA_031430375.1 Acidimicrobiia bacterium | reverse complement strand
CCGCCCGCGACCACCTTCGTGACGTCGATCTTGGGTTTGGCCTTCGCGTCTTCGCGAATGAAGAACCAGTACCCCGTGCCACCAACTGCGACGATGAGGACCAAGAGGATGACGAGCACCGAGAAGATGCCGCCGCGCTCGTCACGGGCGATGCGGGGAACGCGTGCTGGTTTCGGAGAAGGGGAAAGGATCATTCACCGAGCATTGCACGCCAGCCTCGAATCGCCTGCGCGCCGAACGGTACAGAGTTCCTGTAACGGGAGCAATCGAACTCCGTCGCTTGGCGAGAGTCACGCTGCTAGCCTCCCGAACTCATGGCCAACCCACGCGTCATCATCATTTCTTAAGCGGACGCCACTCCGGCGTTCGCTCAGAACCGTCCACTTCGGTGGGCGGTTTTTCGTTGTTCGGGCCACCGAGCGCGTACCCCGGCCCCGTCAATCCACCACGAACCACCTGAGCAAGGAGTAACAGTGACTCACCGGATCGGCATCATCGGCGGCGATGGCATTGGACCCGAGGTCATCGCCGAGGCCATCAAGGCCGTCGATGCGGCGGGCGTGGCGTACGAGACGGTGAATTACGACCTGGGGGGTGCGCGGTACCTCTCCACGGGGGAGGTGCTGCCCGACTCCGTGTTGGAGGAGCTCCGCGGCCTCGATGCGATTCTGCTGGGCGCGGTGGGCACTCCCGAAGTTCCGCCCGGAGTGCTCGAGCGTGGCTTGCTGCTCAAGATGCGATTCGCGCTCGACCTCTACGTGAACCTGCGCCCGTTCCTCGCACCGCCGAGCATCTACAACGACGGTGTCGACATGATCGTGATCCGCGAGAACACCGAGGGCACGTACGCCGGCGAGGGCGGGTTCCTGCGCAAGGACACACCGCAGGAAGTCGCGACCCAGGGTTCGGTGAACACACGCCTCGGCGTTGAGCGATGTGTCCGGTATGCCTGCGATCTCGCACGGAGTCGGGACGCGTTGCACATCACACTGGTGCACAAGACGAATGTGCTCACCTTTGCCGGCGATCTCTGGCAGCGGACGTTCGACGCGGTTGCCGCGGAGTACCCAGACCTCACCACGGGCTACGACCATGTGGACGCAGCGTGTATTCACTTCGTCCAGCGCCCGGAGCGTTACGACGTCATCGTGACCGACAACCTGTTCGGCGACATCCTCACCGACCTTGGTGGGGCGATTGCCGGTGGGATCGGTCGAGCGGCATCGGGGAACTTGAACCCGGCCCGCACCGGACCGAGTTTGTTCGAACCGGTGCACGGATCGGCCCCCGATATCGCGGGAACCGGGAAAGCCGACCCGCGCGCGGCGATCATCAGCGCCGCGATGATGATGGAGTTCCTCGGAGAGACCGAAGCCGCCACCCGGATTCATTCGGCGGTCACCAGCGCAGACGACATCACCGGGTCGACGTCGGACATCGGCACACGCATCGCAGAAAGGGTCTGAGCTATGCCCATCGAGAAGACCGACAAGATCTGGATGAACGGCGAACTCGTCGATTGGGACGCGGCGCAGATTCACATTCTCACTCACACCTTGCACTACGGCATGGGCGTGTTCGAAGGCATTCGCGCCTACGAGACCGACCGCGGGCCCGCCATCTTCCGGCTCACTGAGCACATCGAACGGCTCTTCAACTCCGCCAAGATTCTGATGATGGACATCCCGTATTCGGTCGCCGATCTGGTGACGGCGTGCAAGGACACCGTGCGCGCCTCCGGGCTTCCGAGCTGTTATGTCCGTCCGATCGCCTACTACGGCTACGGCGAGATGGGCCTGAACACCATCCCGTGCAGCGTCGACGTGGCGATCGCGTGTTGGCCGTGGGGTGCGTACCTAGGCGACGACGACGCTTCCAAGGGGGTGCGCATGAAGATCAGTTCGTGGGCTCGCCATGACCACAACGTGATGCCGCCCGCGTCCAAGACCACCGGGAACTACGTGAACTCGTCCCTCGCCAAGGTCGAGGCGCTGAAGGCCGGCTACGACGAGGCGATCATGCTGAACACCGACGGCTACGTGAGTGAGTGCACGGGGGAGAACATCTTCGCCGTCCGGAACGGCGTGCTGATCACGCCACCACTATCGGCCGGCGCGCTCGAAGGGATCACCCAAGACTCCGTGATGACCATCGCTCGAGACCATGGGTTCGAAGTCCGTATCGATGACCTGACCCGCAGCGACCTCTATATCGCCGAGGAGATCTTCGTCTGTGGAACCGCCGCAGAGGTGAGCGCGGTGAACTCCGTGGACGATCGAGAGATTCCGTGTCCCGGCCCGCGTACCCAGGTGATCGCGGCCGAGTACGCCAAGGCCGTGCGCGGCCAGACCGATGCCTACCAAGCGTGGTGTGAACATGTCGACGAATGAGGTGACTCGCGAGGCCGGCCTGCCGAGTCGGGTCGAGATCTACGACACCACGTTGCGTGATGGTGCGCAGCTCGAAGGTATCTCGCTCACCGTGGATGACAAGTTGCGGATCGCGGAGCAACTCGACTGGCTTGGCGTCCACTACATCGAAGCCGGATGGCCGGGCGCGAACCCGAAGGACGACGAACTGTTCCGACGGGCGCGCACTGAGCTCCACCTTGATTCGAGCATCCTTGTGGCGTTCGGGATGACCCGGCGCGTGAAGGGCAAGGTCGACTCCGACGACACGCTGCGTCACCTCGTGGAGGCCGGGACGAGCACGGTGTGCATCGTGGGGAAGACCTGGGACTATCACGTGACCGAGGCGCTCGACACCACGCTCGACGAGGGCGTCGCGATGGTCACCGACTCCATCTCGTACCTGAAGGACCTGAACCGCTCCGTGCTGTTCGACGCGGAGCATTTCTTCGACGGGTATCGCGCGAATCCGGAGTTCGCACTCCGGGTGTTGGAGGGCGCCGTGCAATCGGGAGTCGACCACCTCGTGCTGTGCGACACCAACGGTGGGAGCCTGCCTCACGACGTAGAGGAGACGGTGCGCGCCGTCGTCGCGTACTTCGCAGGCGATGTAAAGATCGGCGTCCATCTCCACGACGACACCGGATGTGGTGTTGCCAACGCGCTCGCCGGAGTTCGTGGTGGTGCGACCCAAGTGCAGGGCACGATCAACGGGTACGGCGAGCGGACCGGCAATTGCAACCTCACCACGATCATCCCGAACCTCACCTTGAAGATGGGAATCGAGACGTTGGCGCCGGACCGCATGGAGCGCCTCACACCCGTGGCCCATCACGTGGCGGAGCTCGTCAACATGTCGCTGAATCCACAGGCACCGTATGTGGGCTCGTCGGCATTCGCGCACAAGGCCGGGTTGCACGTGAGTGCGATCATCAAACGACCCGACGCCTACGAGCACACGCCACCCGAGACGGTGGGGAACGGCACGCGGTTCGTGATGTCCGAACTGGCGGGAAAGTCCACAGTTCTGTTGAAGGCCAAGGAACTCGGGATCGAGCTCGACGGCCCGACTGTGAACCAAGTGGTGGAAACGCTGAAGCAACTCGAGCACGAGGGCTATCACTTCGAGGTGGCCGATGCCTCGCTCGAAATGTTGATG
Source organism: Acidimicrobiia bacterium (assembly GCA_031430375.1). Classification (GTDB taxonomy): domain Bacteria; phylum Actinomycetota; class Acidimicrobiia; order IMCC26256; family JAENVU01; genus JAENVU01. The sequence continues at coordinate 9,198 of JANPBJ010000122.1, read as the reverse complement.
CGCCGCACCTCGGGATGGGAACCGAACTGGTTCCGAGTTGAGTCATTTCGGGTCATCACCGACGACGCCAGCCCCACGAACTCGGCGGGGGCTGCCCCGGATGGCGTCACCACTGAAGCCACGATCAAGCTGTGGGTTGGGGAGCAGCGGCTCATCGCCACCGAAGAGGGCAACGGACCGGTGAATGCGCTCGACCGAGCGTTGCGCACCGCTTTGGGCGGCCGGTACCCGGCGCTCGATCGACTCCACCTCACGGATTACAAGGTGCGGGTGCTCGATACCCAGAACGGAACCGGGGCGATCACGCGGGTTTTGCTCGACACCACCGACGGCGAGGAATCCTGGACCACGATCGGCGTGAGCGAGAACATCATCGAGGCCAGCTGGCAGGCGCTCTCGGATTCCATTGTCTATGGCTTGCTCAGGGATGAGATCCGCGGGTAACCATCACGATTGTGCCGACCGACCCTTTCGTTCAAACCTCATCCGACGACACTCCGCGCCAGGCGCAGAACTTCGCACCCGGTGTGCATATGCCTCCCGCTCGCGGGTGGCGCGCGGAGCGTCCCGGCGAGGTGGGTGCGCAGGCGGTATCCGGCCGATTGGCTGGGACTCCCGGCCCGAACGTGGGATTTGCGCTCACACTCGCAGGTCGGGCGCGCGATCGGCTCCGACTCGAGTCGGGTGAACACACCCAGGATGCCATTGCGGTGGTCGCCGAACTGGCGATGAAACGCGCGGCCACGTTCGGACGGGCACCCGTCAACCTCGATGTCGACTTCGCGATCGAGCTGCTCGGATACGCGAGTGCCGCGGTTGGCGATGTGGCCACGTGGCGCCCGGCGCTCGTGCGAGGCGCAGCGCACGACTATGTGGCCCGTCGCAGCATCGCCGACCGGGTTGGCGTGTCGGTGTTGCGGTTGTCGGTGCAAGAACTCCCGGAGCATCTCCTCCGAGTGCGGACCGCGATCGCTGACCAACTCCCACCGCCCTCCACGGAACCGCTCGCCGCGGCCGCGCTCGATGAACCGGCCTGACGTTGACGGCGTTCGCACTCGCTGACGAACTCGTTGCGCTGCGCGCGGCCGCCCGCCGGCTCGCGGAACGCGAGATCGCACCGAACGCCCGGACCGCGGATGAATCGGGTGAGTATCCGTGGGCATCGTTTCACGCGTACCGCGACTCCGGTCTGGTGCGGGCGATCTACCCCGGAGACCTCGGTGGTGACGGCGGCGACACCCTTGCGTACGCGGTGCTGGTGGAAGAGATCGCACGCGTCTGTGGTTCATCGTCGCTCTTCGTGTTGATTTCCCGCCTCGGAGTCACACCTATCGTGAAGCACGGGTCTGCCGAGCTCCGGCACAGAATCGTGCCGCGGGTTGCCTCGGGCGAGTGGCAGGCGAGCTACTGCTTGTCCGAGCCTGATGCCGGCAGCGATGTTGCATCCATGAGCACCTTGGCCACGCTCGATGGCGATCACTACGTGCTCAACGGCCGCAAGACGTGGATCACTAACGCAGGCATTTCCGACGTCTACACCGTCTTCGCCAAGACCGATCCCGCGGCCGGAAGTAGAGGTATCAGCGCGTTCGTCGTGACCCGGGATACGCCTGGGTTTTCGGTGGGGAAGTTTGAGCTCAAGATGGGCATGCGGGGTTCACCCACCGGTGAGCTGGTCTTCGAAGACGCAGAGGTCCCCGTCGAAAATCTCATCGGCGAAGCGGGCGCGGGGTTCGGCTACGCGATGGGCGCTCTCGACGTCTCCCGTCCGATTGTGGGCGCGCAAGCAGTGGGATTGGCGCAAGGCGCGCTCGATGTGGCCGCCCGGTATCTCACGGAACGTTCGCAGTTCGGCCACCCGATCGCCGAGTTCCAAGGCCTTCAGTTCATGCTCGCCGACATGGCCACTCGAGTGGAAGCGGCGCGAACGCTCGTGTACCGGGCGTGCGCCTCGGCCGATGCAGGATTGCCGGACCGCTCGAAACTCTCGTCGATGGCGAAGTTGTTTGCGAGTGACACCGCCATGCAGGTGACCACCGACGCTGTGCAGCTCCTCGGCGGTGCGGGTTACACCACCGAATATCCCGTCGAACGCATGATGCGCGACGCGAAGGTCACCCAGATCTATGAAGGTACGAACCAGATCCAACGCGTCGTCATTGGACGGCGCCTTCTCGAAGAAGTGAAGGCCCCATGACCCCCCGAGTCCGTTTCTCGCCCGCGCCGAGTGGCGAACTCCATGTGGGGAGCGCACGCACCGCGCTCTTCAACTGGCTCTACGCACGCCATACCGGTGGCACGTTCCTGGTTCGCATCGAGGACACCGACAGCAGCCGTACTCGCGAAGAGTGGGTCGACGCGATCAGCGACACCTTGCGGTGGCTCGGTCTCGATTGGGATGAAGCGCCGTGGAGGCAATCGGGACGGGTCCCCGAATACCTGAGCGCGGCCGACGCGCTGCTCGCATCGGGGCATGCCTACGAGTGTTACGACACCGCCGAAGAGCTCACCGCGATGAACGCCGAACGTGCTGCCGACAAGCTGCCGCCTGGCTACGACGGTCGTGGCCGGGACCTCAGCGCTGAGGAACGTGCCCGGCTGGCTGCCGAGGGCCGGCCTCGCACGGTGCGGTTCCGCACGCCCGATGATGGTCGGAGCACCTTCACCGATGAAGTCCGCGGTGAGGTGAGCGTGGAATGGTCCACCATCTCGGACTTTGTGATCGTCCGGTCGGACGGTTCGCCGCTGTTCTTCCTCGCGAACGCAGTCGACGATCTTGCCATGGGGATCACGCACGTGATCCGCGGCGAGGACCTGATCGACACGACGCATCGAGTGCTGGCAATCCGACGCGCGCTGGGTGGCACCGAGGCGCCGGTGTACGCGCATCTGCCGCTGATCCTCCAAGCCGATCGCGCGAAACTCTCGAAGCGTCATGGCTCGGTGGCAGTGGAGGACTTTCGCGAACGCGGGATTCTGGCCGAGGCGTTGCTCAACTATCTCTCATTGCTTGGCTGGGCGCCTGACGATGATCGCGAGGTCATGGATAGGGATGAGATCGTTGCGGCGTTCACCCTCGACCGGGTCACGCCGTCGGCTGCGATCTTCGATGACAAGAAGTTGGAATGGCTCAACGGTGAGTGGATTCGCCGGATCCCGCTGGACGACCTGGTCGAACGGATTCGACCGCTTGCCGCGGCCCGATTTGGTGACGGGATCGACACACACCTCGTCGCGTGTGCCGTGAAGCTCGGACAGGAACGGGCGACCACGCTCGTCGCGCTCACGAACCAGATGGACTTTCTCTTCGCCGAGTCGCCATTCGTGATTCCTGAGGATGTGTGGGAAGCAGTCGTATCGGTTGACCAACCGGAAGCGGTATTGGACGCCGTCGTTGCTCACGTGGAGACGTGCGCGTGGGATGTGGACTCGATCGGAACGATGCGGGACGCGATCAAGGAACTCGGGCTCAAGCCCGGCAAGGTCATGAAGCTGTTGTACGCGGCGATCGAAGGCCGGGCCGCCGGGCTGCCACTGTTCGATGCGCTGGAGTTGCTTGGTCGTGATGTCTCGCTTGCTCGGCTGCGGGCCGCACGCCTTCGCCTCGGTTGATTGGGCATTGGTTGGATTACCGGGGCCTGCACGGTTTCGCTTTCGGAACCGGGGGGTATCGGCGCTATAATCGGCGCTCCCATTCGGGGGTGGTGTAATCGGCAACACAACAGGTTCTGATCCTGTTATTGGGGGTTCGAGTCCTCCCCCCCGAGCCCATCGAGGACCCGTTTTTCTTCGATGTAGCAAGGCCCCGTCGTCTAGTGGCCTAGGACGCCGCCCTCTCAAGGCGGTAACGGCAGTTCGAATCTGCTCGGGGCTACCCACTGAGCCCGGGACACATGTCCCGGGCTTTGTTATGTCCCGATATTCGAGGTGCCGGGTGACTTTCACCGACCCCATGACCTCTCGACCACCAACGAGCACCGCGGGCACGCGTCCGAGACCAATCGCGGGATGTGGGACCGGCGCGTGACGTCGTTGCGCGTGGCAGCCGGCGGGTGTGGCGGCACCCGTGCGCGTGGGTGGGCGGATACGCGGTGACGCGCATGTTCGCGCCACGCGTTGCGTGAACACCCGGTCACGAGACGGTGTCCGTTGCACGCGAAGTCCAAGGAAGAGGTCGGATTTTCGCGTTCGCGAAAGAAATTTCGAAAGTTTTTTCGCGCGCTAATCGCGCTCCAATCACGCTCGCATGCACATCGTGCGAGCGTGTTGTTCACGACGTTGTTGCCACTGCGCGTGACGAATGCGTTGCAATTCCTACGCATCATGCGACGGAGCGTGCGTTCGCGCACGCGTTTGTCGCGTTCGACGAGTGTGTGTCGCGCAGATGACGTCGTCACCTGAGTCCACGCGAGCACGCGTCGGGCGGCTTTGATGCTTGACCTTGCGCGCAGAATGCGTTTGCATACTCACTGACGACGGGTGGCGGAGGAGAAACGCGCACGATCGAGGCCCGTCACAGATCACACGCGCGACTGTGAACCCAAGTTCGCGAGGACGCGTGCAAGAGATCGCGGTGGAAGACTTCTGAAGTGTGCGACCCGCACCTTGAGTCCACCGTGAAGCACGAGACGGTCGAGCAGTACTGGAGCTCGATCGGTACTCGTTTTCCAGTAGACACCCAGAAAGGGCGACTATGCCTCCGGCAAAGCGAAGCACGAAGAAGGCCGCGAAGAAGGCTCCTGCGAAGCGGAAGGCCGCGAAGAAGGCTCCTGCGAAGCGGAAGGCCGCGAAGAAGGCTCCTGCGAAGCGGAAGGCGGCCAAGAAGGCGGCCAAGAAGGCTCCTGCGAAGCGCAAGGCCGCCAAGAGGAAGTAGCCGACTCACATCGGCGTTGTGAATCGGGGGAGGCCATCGGCCTCCCCCGATTCACGTTGAGCTCCTAGGTCGGGGCAGTTCGCGTGTCCGTAGCGGAGTCCCGTTCCCGTACAAGAAATTACGTGGTGAGGATTCGGAACGACTCCGCGGGTTCGCCGTCGCCGGCTTGGCACGCGGTCCGCACCACCCGTTCCGCGAAGGACTGCCGTTGCAGTTCGACGTCGGGTGCGTCGGGGTCGATACCCATGGTTGAACGCCATTGGCTGCGATGGCACAGCAGAGCTTCGATCTTGGCGTCGATCCCGACCTTGATCGGTTCGAGGTAGTTGGGCTCGTCCGCTTCGAAGAGCAGGAGCGTGTCGGGGCGGTGGTGCTCGCCACCCACTCCCGGAAAGAAATGGGGGTCCCGTGCTGCCACGAGACCGTCGATGGTGGACCAACCCGCGTGACGGTGATCCGGATGCAGTCGATACCGTTGCCACGGATCGTGCCCCAAGACGATGTTGGGTCGCACCGTGCGTATCGTGCGACATACTTCGAGGCGAGTCGTGTGATCGCTCTCGAGTTCACCGTCAACGAACCCAGCGAAGTGCACGGTTCCGTTTCCCAAGGCGGTGGCTGCTGCGCGCGCTTCCTCCTGGCGCACCCGCACGAGTTCGCCAAGATCGTCTTTGGTGTTCCAGGTCCCCTTCGACCCGTCGGTCAGTACCAAGAGGTGGATGTCGGTTCCGGCGGCAGCCCACTGAGCCAACGTTGCGCCTGCTCCGAACTCGATGTCGTCGGGGTGGGCTCCGATCGCGAGGGCGCACGCCGGTGGGGCGAGCGGCTCCTGGACCACGGAAGGATCGGTCACGGGAAGATCAGTTCTTCGGAGAGATCTTCGGGAATGTCCACGTCGTAGCCCAGTTCCGAGTCCCGAACGATACGAACCGTGAGTCCCGCTCGTCGAGCAATCGCCGCATGCCGGCGCGCCGAATCGGGGCCGTACGCGAACGGAAACTCGACATCGGTGGGGAGTGAGATCACGGGGGTCCCGTCGTCGCGATGACACGGAACGATGATCGCGGTGTCCGGTTCGAATGCGGCAAGACGAATGAGGGAGTCCGGACGGGCACGTGGGAGGTCGGCGTGGGCGACGATCACCCGGGCCAACTTCATGTCACGCACGGCTGCACAGCCGGCGGACACTGCATCATCGAGGCCCGTGCCGGGATCGGGGACCACGACCAACTCGGCGGCTTCGGCCCAGGTCCGAACTTCGGGGGCGGACGACACGATCACGACGGCCAGCGCTCCCGCGGCGGCAACCACTCGGGTGGCCATCGTGGTAGCGAGGCGGATCCGATCGTCGTGGTTGAGCGCCGTTGCGAGGCGGGCCATTCCCGTCGTGAAGGCCCGGATCGGGACTACGACCCCTGCAAGCGGGCGAGGACCGGGGACGCTCTGCATGGGGCTGCGTATGCTACCGGCCCGTGGACCTGGCTTTTGATGGCATACGCGGCGTGCTGTATCCACCGATGCATCTCGGGATCACATGGTTCCTTGACGGCCTCGAGCACATCCCGTCGGAGGGATCGGTGATCCTCGCGTGTAATCACACCTCGTATTTGGATCCGCTCGCGCTGGGATACTTCGCGACGAAGCGCGGTCGTCGAACACGCTTCCTGACCAAGGATGAGATGTTCGACAAGCCGGTCCTCGGGGGATTGTTCCGCCGAGCCGGGATGATCTCGGTGAGCCGCGGCACCTCCGATGCCGCGGGATCGCTCGTGGAGGCCGAAGCCGCGCTTCGGCAAGGGCGCTGCATCGCAGTGTTTCCGGAGGGAACGATCTCCCTTGATCTGGAGCCCATGATCGGCAAGACCGGAACCGCTCGGCTCGCGGCAGCCACGGGCGCGCCCGTGGTTCCGATTGGGTTGTGGGGATTGCACCGCTTGTTGTTCAAGGGCCGCAAGCCGCGGTGGCGACCTGGAATCGCCGAGGTGGTGAAGGTCGGTGCGCCGCTCCACGTCGGTGCCGACGACGACGTCTTGGAAGCGACGGATCGCATCATGGAAGCGATTTGTGTGCAGCTCCGGCGGGCCCGTGCGGAGTACCCGCAGCGGCCCGCAGCGAGTGAAGGAGACTGGTGGGTGCGAGGGCCGGAGACCGCCGTGGTGAGGAGTTGTCGATGAAAACGCACGGGACGGCCAAGGTTGCGGTGATCGGTGCAGGCTCGTGGGGCACCGCGGTCGGTGCCATTGCCGCCGTCAATGCCGACGCGGTCCTCTGGGCGCGTGATCCGGCCGTCGCACAATGTGTGGTGGCCGAGCACTGCAATCCCCACTACCTCGCCGATATCGCGTTGCCGGAGTCGTTGGCCGCGACTTCCGATCTGATCGCGGCGTGTTCTGGTGCTGATGTGGTGGTCATGGGGGTTCCCTCGCACGGGTTTCGGTCGGTACTCGTGGCGGCCGCGCCCGCGATCGGCGATGACGTTCCCATCTTGAGTCTGTCCAAAGGCGTGGAGCAAGGAACGAGCCTGCGCATGACCGAGGTCGTGGCGGATGTGCTGACCAGCCACCGTCGTGACCGTATTGGCGTGTTGACCGGACCGAACCTGGCCCGGGAGGTGGCACTCGGACAGCCCACCGCATCGGTGGTCGCGATCGAAGATGCCGAGATCGCCGCCCAGCTGCAAAGTCTGTTCATGACTGCGACCTTCCGCGTGTACACCAATCCGGATGTGGTCGGCTGCGAGATTGCGGGGGCGTTGAAGAACGTGATTGCACTCGCCGCAGGGATCGCACACGGGCTCGGCTACGGAGACAACACCAAGGCCGCGTTGATCACCCGCGGTCTCGCCGAGTTGGCGAGGCTGGGCAGCGCGCTCGGTGGCGACCCACTCACGTTCTCCGGACTCGCCGGGATGGGTGATCTCGTGGCCACCTGCACCAGTGAGAAGAGTCGGAACCGCACGGTGGGAGTTGCGCTCGGGCAGGGACGCAAACTTGATGAGATCGTGGCCGAGATGAAGATGGTCGCGGAGGGAGTGAAGAGCACTGAAGCGGTGCTTGAGCTCGCGGCGCGCCACAACATCGAGATGCCGATCGCCGAGCAAGTTGGTGCGGTTTTGTACGAAGGTCGGACGCCGGCCGAGATTGTGCCGGCGTTGATGCTGCGCGAGGCGAAACCCGAACTTGGTGATGCCCCGTGATGCTCGGTTCGATTGGACCTCCCGGCCGCGCCACGATTGACCCGCGCGGCGCGCTTGCCGTTGTGGGGGAATCGTGGACCCTCGATTGGTGGATCGGCGCCGATGATCGGTGGCGAGTCCCCGCGCGCGAACCGGCAGTACGCCAATCGGTACTTGATGGCACGCCCGTGGCGGAGACCCGCCTGAAGATCCCGAGCGGCGATGCCATTCAGCGCGCCTACGGGATCGGCGGTGCGGGTGGGGTCGTGATCGTCGAAGTGGAAAACGCATCACCCGCAGCGTGCATTGTTGGCTTCGTGGTGCGCGGGGCTACATCAATCGCGCTCGATGGTGCCGCGCTGATCATCGATGGTGGAGTCGCGTTGATCCTGCCGTTCGCGCCACCGCGGTGGGACGTCACCGATGTGGAGCTGGCGCCGGAACAATGCGGGGCGGAGACGGGAGTGTTCCCGTCCCGGCAATTTCCGGCGGGCACATTGCGCGCCACGTTGCTTTTCCCGCTGAGCCATCGCAATCGGATGCGAATAGCGATGGTCTGTGGTGACACTGCGCCAACGCTTGACCTGGCCCAGATCCCCGATGCGGCCGCGGCGGCGCGCGGCTGGCAGATGCATCTCGATCGCGCGATGCGCGTGCGCGGCCCCGCTGAGACGGTTGCCGCGCTCGACCTAGCCCGCAGCCAGATCTTGCTCGATCCTGATCCGGGGCCGGCAGTCGCAGCTGCGCTCGAGGATTGGGGATTCGACGAGCGGGCGGAGTGGGCCTGGCGCGGACTTTCTCTGCGCGACCGGCGCGTGGCACGTCGGCGCGATGTCACGCTGCTGGATGCCACCCCGGCCGGGGTTCTGCTCGCGGCTCGCGACGGGTACGTGCGTGAGCGCCACGGCGCTATCGAACTGCTGGTCGACCCGCCCGCCCCCGGAATCGATGTCGAGGTGTTCGACGCACCGACGCGTGACGGCCGGATCTCGTTCGCGCTCCGGTGGCACGGCGAGCACCCTGCACTCCTATGGGAGGTCGCGGACTCGGAGAGAGGCCTGGAGCTGACCGCACCGGTGCTCGCTCCAGGCTGGTCCACTCGCGAACCCGTTGGCGAAACGCTCCTGCGTCCCACTGCGGTCTGAACCGC
>JANPBJ010000121.1:0-3884 GCA_031430375.1 Acidimicrobiia bacterium | reverse complement strand
AACTGCTGGATCGGACCCGTCCGCTGTGGGAACTGTGGTTCGTCGAGGGTCTCGAGGGAGACCGCGTCGCGCTGGTCCAGAAAACTCATCATTCTCTGGTCGACGGTGTTTCGGGGGTTGATGTCGCCACGGTGCTGCTCGACGTTGTCCGGGAGCCGGAAGTCTCCGAATCGGCGCCGTGGATTCCGGTGGAAGCGCCTGCGCCAAGCCGCTTGCTTGCCGACACGCTGCTGGAACGGAGTTCCGAGCCCACGGAGATGATGCGGACGCTCCGTGGACTTGCACGGACGCCGCAGCGCGCGGTCGAGCGGTCCGGCCAAGTTGGGCGCGCGTTGCGGAGCCTGGTGGACGGCTCACCGATCGCGCCGCGCACGTCGCTCAATGTTGCGGTCGGACGACGCCGTGTGTTTCTCGGGGTACCGATATCACTCGACACGGTGAAGCACATTCGCTCCGAACTAGGGGGCACCGTGAACGATGTGGTGCTCGCCGGAGTCACCGGCGCGTTGCGGCGCCGGTTGTCTGATCGCGGAGAGGTCGTGCCCGATCATCTCCGGGCATTGTGTCCCGTCTCGGTGCGTGACGAGAGTGAACACCTGGCGCTGGGCAATCGAGTCTCCGCCATGTTCGTCGACCTCCCCATCGGCGACGACGATCCACGATCCCGGCTCGCCACGATCGGCGCGACGACCCACGATCTCAAGGATCGTCAGCAGGCAGTGGGTGCGGCATTCTTGCTCGACCTCACGCAGCATGCGGCGCCCACCATGCTCGGGCTCGCGGCTCGGCTCGTGCATCGCCAGCCGTTCGTGAACCTCGTGGTGACGAACGTGCCCGGCCCTCAGGTGCCGTTGTATTGCATGGGCGCTCGGATGTTGGAGGCATATCCGATGGTGCCGCTGACGCAGAACCTCAGCCTCGGAATTGCAATCCTTTCCTATTGCGGGGTGCTTCACTTCGGGCTCTATGCGGATGGCGACGCGTGTCCCGACCTGAGCCAGCTCGGCGACGACCTGCGGGCGTCCTTTGACGAGTTGCGCCAGGCGAGCGATCATCAGATACGCGAACGAGGAGTGACGGTATGACAGACCTGTGGGAACGCGACGCGTGGGAACTTGCCGACACGATTCGCGGGGGTGGCATCCTGGCGACCGACGCGATCGATTCCACGCTCTCACGTATTGCGAGCCGTAACGATGAGTTGAACGCAGTGTGCTTCATCGACGCCGACGGCGCGCGGGCGCGGGCGATCGAGGTCGACGCGATGGTGGCCCGCGGGGAAGACCCGGGTCCGTTCGCCGGGGTACCGCTCGGAGTGAAGGAACTTGCGCAGGCGAAGGGCTTCCCGAACACCCACGCCTCGGTGGTGTATCGAGACGACATCGCTGCGCAGGACTGTCCCGAGGTGGCACGGTTACGCGCGGCAGGCGCGGTTGTGACGGCGCTCACGACCGCGCCGGAGTTCGGTATCCCGAGCTATACCAACTCGCCGTTGCACGGTGTGACTCGCAATCCGTGGAACGCCGAACGGACGCCGGGTGGTTCATCGGGCGGTTCGGCCGCGGCCGTGTCGGCCGGAATGTTGCCCATGGGTACCGGCAGCGATGGCGGCGGCTCCATTCGGATCCCCGCGGCGTACTCGGGCCTGCTGGGGATGAAGTCCACCTTTGGTCGCATCCCACAGGGCAACGCGGAATGTCCATTCGATACCGGGCTGACGTCGGTCAGTGGTCCGATGGTTCGCTCGGTGCGAGACGCGGCGCGATACCTCGACGTCACGAGCGGGCCGGCGGTGGGGGATCCGACGTCGCTGCCGAAACCGATGGCCTACGAGCCGCTCGTCGCGGATGTAGACCGCGCCCGCGAACACCTGCGCGGCCGCAAAGTCGCGTGGACCTCGACCCTGGGGTACGCAGAGGCTGATCGCGACGTTGAACGCGTCACCCGCGCGTCCGCCGAAGCGTTGGTGGACGCGGCGGGACTCGAGTTGGTCGACATCCCAATGAACTTCCCGAGGCCGGGTCGGGCGTGGGGAGTGCTCGGTGCCGGGAACATGGCCGCGTGGCGTCTGGACATCTGCGCCGAGCATCTCGACGAACTCGACTTTCTCGCCCGCACTTCGGTTGAGGGGATGCCCCATCTCCGGGCGCGCCACCTCGGTGCCGCGATTCGCCGTCGTCAGGAGATCCTGCTCGCGTCGGCCGCGGTGTTCGAACAGGTGGACATGCTCCTCATGCCGACCACGCCCACCACCGCGTACCAGGCGGAGGGCACGCTCGTCGGCGAACTCAACGGCCGGGAAGTTGATCTCTTGATGCTGAGCGCTCCGTTCACCGCGCCCTTCAACATGACCGGTCAACCCGGTTGTTCGGTTCCTGCCGGATTGGTCGGCGCCATGCCGTGCGGCGTGCAGATCGTTGCTCGACGTCACGAAGACGATCTCTGCCTGGCCGCCGCGGCGGTCCTCGAAGCCGTCCGCCCGTGGCCCAAGTTCGCACCGGGATCCTGAAGCCCGGATCCCGTCTCGTCTCGAACTTGCGCCACTTTCCCACCGTCCCGGTGGGAAAGTGGCGCAAGTTCGGCGAGACCGCCCCGGGAAGTACGCTCCGGCGGTGACCCACGTGGCGAATGGGCCGGGCGACCCTCGGGCGCCCAGGCCGCCAAAACAGGAACAAGAGCAGGCCTCCGAGGAGGTGACCGAGGTTGCCCCCGGTGTGCTGCGGATGCAGTTGCCCATCTGGCTGCCGGGCCTGGGCCACGTGAACATGTACGGACTCATGGACGACCGTGGGCTCGCGGTCGTGGATCCAGGGCTTCCCGGTCCGTCGAGCTGGAAGGCGCTCAAGTCTCGCCTCGCCACCGCGGGCTACAAGGTGAAGGACATCCACACCGTCGTTGTGACGCATTCGCACCCTGACCACTTCGGGGCGGCAGGGCGGATCAAGAAGGAGGCGGGCGCGCAGTTGATCGCGCACAAGGCCTTCACCACCTGGTCGTTGCAGCGAGGTGGCGCGACCCTGAGCGAACTTGATGCACAGCGGTTGGAGCAGGAAGCCATCGACGAGGCTGCGCACTATCACGGTCCGTCACTCGATGAGCTGCCGGCACTGGGCGATGACGACTACGCCGCGATCGAGGAGATCACCACCGAAGCCCAGCGCCAGTCGGTGCCGTGGGGTGGGACCACTCCGTGGGGTGGGAGCAAACATCCGCTGCCTCCCATGTCGCGCCGGATGATGATGCGGGCCTTGCGGCTGTTGTTCGTCCCGCCGGACCCCACGCGCCGAGTTCGTCATGGGTCGCCGATCCGGCTCGCAGGACGCGACTGGTTGGTGGTTCATACGCCCGGTCACACCCTCGATCATCTCTGCCTCTACGACCCGGAAAACGGTCTACTCCTCTCGGGTGACCACGTGTTGCCGACGATCACGCCTCACATTGCGGGTTCCAACCAAGGCGACGCGTTGAGTTCGTATCTGGCAACCCTTGATCTCGTGGCGTCGCTCCCCGACGTCCGCCTGGGCCTGCCTGCGCACGGCCATCCCTTCGCGGATGTGCCCGGTCGCGTCGTTGCGATCAAGGACCACCACTTCGAACGTATGGAGAAGTTGCGCGCGACATCGGTTGCGCTCGGACCTTCGAGCGTGGTCACGTTGTCGCACCAGTTGTTCCCCGAGCGCCACTGGGGTGTGATGGCCGAGAGCGAGACATTCGCGCACCTCGAACACTTGCATCGCTCCGGCGCGGTCGAGCGTTGGGACGAGTCGGGCGAGTTCATGTATCGCGCGGCCGCGAGCTGATCGGCACCCGCACCGGTACTGATACCCAACGCGGCCCGGGAGCGCTACCGTGCCGGGCATGGCCGACACCCTGACGAACGACGC
>JANPBJ010000120.1:0-4821 GCA_031430375.1 Acidimicrobiia bacterium | reverse complement strand
CTCGACGATCCGCGGGCCATTGCGTCGGCCACCACCATCCTGGGCGATGTGCAGTACAAGGAAGGCGACCTCGTCACCGCGACCGAGACACTCGATCGGGCCGTGGGCTTGTGGCGTGACCTCGGTGACACCTACGGACTCGCGGAGGCGCTGCGGTTCGCCGGAATGACCTCGCTCTTTCGCGGCCGAATGGCCGATGCCGGGGCGAGCATCGAGGAGGCGCTCGCGCTCTTCCGCAGCGCGCACGATCTACGCGGTGAGGCGTGGGCGCTGCAGAACCTGGCGTGGCTGAGCTTCATCGAAGGGGAATACGCCACCGCCGAGAAGCGCCTGACGATCTCGGCCGAGAAGTTCGCCGAGATTGGCGACTGGGGTGGAGTTTCGTGGGCTCTTGGGCTGCTCGCGTGGGTCCGATTCACCCAAGGGCACCTCGAAGAGGCCCGAGAGCTCGCAGTACGCATGGAGCAAGAAGCTCGCGAGCTCGGGAATCGTTGGGCGGGAGCGATGATGAACGTGCTGCTGGCCAACATCGGCTTGTGGTCAGGCGACCCCGAGACCGCAATCCACCAGGCGCGCGCCGCGCTCGAAGTCTTCCGCGGCCTTGCCGATCCCTGGGGCGAACTCCAGGCCATGGCTCCCCTGATCCTCGGGCTCACGGTGAGTGGGGAATACGCACAGAGCCAGGCCCTCGTCGACGAGATCGAGACCGTAGGGTTCGCCGTTCTCGACGAGACGATGAGCCGCTTCCCGCTGATGGTGCGCGTCTCGATCGCGATCATGGCCGGCGACGCGCAGGCCTACCAGCTCGCGCGCGAGCATCTCGGCGACCTCGCCGGACAACGGTTCGTCAACGACGAACAACGGATGCTGCTCGGACTTGCCTGCTTGCAGCATGGTGACGTGGGCGACGCGATCACCCTGCTCGAACGGGCCCGCGAAATCGCACTCGGCGCAGGGAGTGACGCGGCAACCAATGTTGCCTATGCAATGGCGCTCGTCGCGGCGGGGCGCAGCGAAGAGGCGCTGCTCGTGTGTGCAGAGACCGAAGACTCGCTCGTGACCTACGTCGATCGGCTTCGGCACGCGCTTGCCCGCGCCTTCGCACTCGCCCGCACCGGCGACATCGCCGGTGCCGACGAGGAAATGACCAACGCCCTCACTGCGATCGACGCCACCAGCGCGCGGCTGGACCAAGCAGTTACTCGCTTGGCTGCAGCCGCGCTCTGGGGATCGTCGGCTCGCGGTGAGGCCGCGGCAGCAGAGGCGCTCAACCTGCTCCACCGGTCCGCACTCGCGCCTGCCGGCTGGGAGCGCCTCTTCCGCTTGATGGCCGGCGACCTCAACCGGCGCAGCTGACCCGCCGACCTGACCCGTTCGTTATCCGCGTGGGGACGCGCCGGTCATTCCCCGAAGGTCGCAGCCGGATCGGGATCCTCGATATCCACTCCGAGGTGGAATCGATGAAGAAAATAGTGTCCGATCGGGCCGATACCGAAGGCAAAGATCACGGTCCCGATCCCAACGTCACCCCCGAGGGACCAACCTGCCCCCAGCGCCAAGAGTTCCAAAAGCGTCCGCACCAACCACAGCGGGTAGCCGCGAGACGCGATGCCCGTCATCAAACCGTCGCGCGGCCCCGGACCGAGCCCGCAGCCGATGTACAGACCAATACCGAGCGCAGTCGTGACAAGCCCCGCCATGAGCAGGCTCCACTGGGCCACGAGGTCCGAAGTTGCAGGGAGCAGATCGAACACTGCGTTCGTGATGAAGCCGACCGTCAACGTGTTGATGATCGTGCCGACGCCCGGCCGCTGGCGCAGCGGAATCCACAGCAGCAAGATCAGCGCGCCGAGAGCCACCACCACTTGGCCGAAGTTCAACCCAGTCTGTTCAGCCAGCCCCTGGTGCAGGACGTCATACGGACTCACGCCGAGGCGCGCCCGGAGTGTGGCGGCGATGCCGGCGCCAAGCAACACCAACCCGAGCAACAACCTGGGGAACCGACGACGAAGTTCGACGATGTCTCCAAATCGAACGACGGCGTACCGACCACTACTACCGCCGCTGTCGCCCACCACGATCCGGCGACGACGCGCCGAGGGTGTCACACCAGTGCCACCTCAACCTCGATTTCCACGGATGCGCCTCGCGGCAGCGCCGCCACACCAATGGCCGACCGAGTATGGCGACCCGCATCACCGAAGACCTCGAAGAAGAGCTGACTCGCGCCGTCGACCACCTGCGGTTGGTTCGCGAAGCCCGGAGCACTCACCACGAACCCGATCACGGTCAGGACCCGCGCGATGCGATCGAGGTCGCCCAGTTCGTGGGCGAGAACCGAGAGCGCGTTCAGCGCGCACCAGCGGGCCGCGTCGGCGCCCTGCTCGGTCGAGAGGGACTCGCCGAGCACACCCAGGTATTGGATCCGACCGTCGAGATCGCGCGGCAACTGACCAGAGGTGCGCGCCCGTCCACCGTGCACCACCACGGCGTCGAGTGGATCATGGGGCGGAAACGGCCCGGGCAACACGATGCCGAGGTCAACGAGGCGCTCGGCCGGCCCCATCAGAGCCACTTCTCGAGAAAGTCGAGCGTCGTGGATCCGTCCCATCGATGCCCCCCGTCGAAGCGGTGATGTTCGAGCGTCCCCGCCGGAGCTCGCATCGCCGAATAGACCGACGCCAACTCCTCAATCGCCGCGGTGGCGGATTCGATTGGGAATAACTGATCTTCGGATCCCGACTCCACGAGCAGGGCTCGCGGTGAGACCAGCGCGCCGAGGTCCACGTGTTCGAGCTGGCCGAGCATGCCGAACAGCACCTGCGACCCACAAAGGTTGTACGGGACCTGATGCGCGGCCTTCCACGACGAGAAGTACCCGGAGACCACCGCGGCGCGGACCCGCGTGTCCCATGCCGCAAGGAACAACGCCATGGTCGCGCCGTAGGAGAAGCCCACGACACCGATGCGGGTGGGGTCGATCAGCGGATGCTCTCCCATCAGATCCAAGGTGCGCACGAGATCATGCAGATTGGCCGTCAGCGGGTTCCGGCCCGCCGCCGCGGATGCGACCAGATTTGCGTCGCAGAGGTACCTGTCGTACGGCGCCCAGTCGAAGCGTTCGCCAAAGCATCGGAGGTCCGGCACCAGGACCACGTACCCGGCCTCCACGAGTTGGGCCGCGTAGTCGTCACGATGGAGACCCCCACCGTTGGTTCCTTCCGGAGCCGCGGCGTCGAGACCAACGATCTGATCCTTGCCGGAACCGTGTCCGTGGATCGCGAGCACCGCCGGGCCCGCGCGGCGGCGCTCGCTCGGAATCAACAAATGCGCGGGAACGCTCATCGTCGCTTCGGTGTCGAACACGATCCGTTCCCGGGTGTGGCTTCCGCATTCCACTCGGTCGGAGATCTCCGGGTCGAGCGGCACCGAACGCGGGAACGGCCCCAGGAGATCGGTCAGCCGACCGCGCGTCCGGGCGCGCCAACCAGGTACCGAGGCGGCGACGTGCGGTACCCGTTCGGCCGCTTGGGCGGCATCGAGTTCGAGTTGCACCTGCGCCCACGGTGAGAAATTTCTCGGCGGCGATGACCGGAGCACCCACGCATCGTCGTCCGCCAGTTCCTCGGCGGAGAGTGCAACGACAAATCCCTCGTCCTCGTCGGTCACTCACGAACCTTTCGCATCATCAGGGTGAAGTCGCCCGGCGGAGACCGCCGTGCAGATCACGAAGGTACGCCGGACCGGCCCGGCCGAGCGTGATATGCACAGCAGATGCCTGGACCCGCGAGTCATCACCCACCGATCAGCGCACCGCTCCCCGACGTGACCACCGAGCGGCTCGAACTCCGACGCTTCCGCCCCCATGACCTCGACGCGCTCGCAGTGGTGTTCGCCAAGCCGGAGGTGTGGCAGTTCCCCCACGGGCGCGCCTTCTCCCACGAGGAAACGGCGGCGTTCCTCGAAAACCAGATAGGGCACTGGGACACGTGCGAGTTCGGGCTCTGGCTTGTGATCGAACGCGCAACCGATCGCGTGATCGGGTACGCGGGTCTTTCGGTGCCAATGTTCCTCCCCGAGATACTCCCGGCGGTGGAGGTCGGGTGGCGCTTCGACCCCGACGTGTGGGGCAACGGCTACGCCACCGAAGCCGCACGATGTGCGCTCAATCAGGCGTTCACCACGCTCGGGCTGGGCGAGGTGTGTTCGATCCCACAGGCGGAGAACGCCGCGTCTGTTCGCGTGGCGGAGCGTCTCGGTATGCGCCTCGATCGCATCGCCACGATCCCCGCCAACGACCAGCGGGGCGAACTTCCCGCGGCGCTGTTCTGGATCACCCGCGACGAGTGGTCCGTCACGTTCTCGTAGGTTCCGAGTTCACGATCCAGTGCTGACGGCGGGACCAACGCGTTTCAGGCGAAGAAGCTGTTTGGCGCGTAGCCGTCGGTCTTGACGCTGCGGTTCGCCAGCAACCACCGCTCGCCCACCGGCACCAGCCGATCGCGATACCGACCCCAATGATCGAGTCCGATGTCGGTGATCACTTGGAAGTAACTCTGCGCGCTCGCCTGCTCCGGCGAATCCACGTCGATCAGGAGGTTCGTCATGCAGTGCCGCAGGTGGGTGAACCCCGGCGCCGCGCTGGCACCGACCCCGCCGAAGAACGACTGCAGCGCCGCGGGACCACCGTGTTCTTCGCCACCCACAATCGCGAGCACGCCATCGTCGGTGAAGCACGCGATCATCTCGTCGTAGCGCCCGCGGTCACCGGCGTGGAGCGGTGCGCTGATCGGTGGGTGATGACTCGCGGGTCCAGGCATC
>JANPBJ010000119.1:0-6014 GCA_031430375.1 Acidimicrobiia bacterium | reverse complement strand
CTCCTTGGCCGCGGACCGGAGCTTCTTGATCTGCTCTTGGGTCGGACGGCTCGTTGGACGGCTGGTCGGGCGGGTCAGGCCTTGGTCGCTGAGGCACTGCTTCTGCGCGTCGGTCAGCTTGGCGAACGCGGCGTGACGACTCGGATGCTTGGTGGCGTCCGCCGCACTGGCCGGCGTGGCGGCGAACGCGCCGGTGAGTGCTAACGCGCCCATCCCGCCGGCAGCGAGCATGGTGCGGAACTTGGTGGTCTTCATGACTGATTCCCTTCGTATGGTGGATGCCCTCGGTTGAGGACACCGCTCACTCTGGGCTCGCGGCCTGGAGCGCGCTCCAAGGTCGTCTGGAGAACAGCTGGAGATCTCACACCGCGTGCGTGTCCAGGAGATCTCCAGGAACCATCGAGCGGATGGTCAGCTCGATCTGGCAGGGTGACGGTCATGACCTCGACGAAATCGGTACCGCGCGTCCTGGTGGTGGACGACGAAGAGAACATCGCGTTCCTGGTGACCTCGGCGTTGCGGCTCGACGGTTGTGACGTTCGTAGTACTGGCACCGGGCTCGATGCGCTGCGCGAGGCCGAGACGTTCGATCCGAATGTGATCGTGCTCGATGTCATGCTCCCGGACCTCGACGGTTTCGAGGTGCTGCGCCGGCTGCGCAACCAGGCGTGCGATGCGCCGGTGTTGTTCCTCACGGCTCGGCACACCACGGCCGACAAGGTGCGTGGTTTGACCGCCGGCGGCGACGACTACATCGTGAAGCCCTTCGCGTTGGAAGAACTCGTCGCACGAGTACAGGTTGCGCTTCGGCGCGGTGGCGTGGACGCGCGGCCGGCTCGTCATCAGGTGCACGATCTGGTGCTCGACGACGATGCCCACCGGGTGTGGCGCGCGGAAACGGAAGTGGCGCTGTCGGCCACCGAGTTCAAACTGCTGCGGTGCCTCATCACCAACGCGGGACGCGTGGTCACGCGCGGGCAGATTCTTGATCACGTATGGCAGTACGACTTCGATGGCGAGTCGGCCATCATCGAGTCGTTCATTTCCAACCTGCGCAAGAAAGTCGATCACCACGACGTGAAGTTGATTCATACGGTGCGGGGAGTTGGCTACAGCATCCGGGAACCGGGATGACCCTGCGGACGCGGCTGCTGGCCGCGTTGCTGTTGGTGGTCATCGCGTTGGGCGTGGCCGGTGTCGTTGTGTTCCGCGGGCAGCGGGACTACTTGTTCGATCAGCTCGACGAGCGATTGGCGACGTTCCGATCGACGGGGCCCGGAATCTTCGGTCGGCTTTCCGGTCGGACTGGGGGACCATCGGGCGGGCCCGTCGGCGGTCCGGGCGAACCGCTTGGTCGGCTGACACCCTTCTCCGACGTGTACGCGGGTCGTATCGGATCAGACGGTCGGCTCGAGACCGTGCTGACCCCGGACGGCGATTCGCGCCTCCGTCCCGACGTGACGAACGTGGATCGGCTCACAGCACCCGCGACCCGGGCGACCACCGCCGGCAAGATCGAGCGTGTCCGCGTCCTCTCGGCGCGCTTGCCCGACGGAACGCTGGCAGTGTTCGCGATCTCTACTGCCCGCGCCGAGGGCGCGGCGCGTCGGCTCGTGACGGCGATCCTGATCGCCGGCCTGATCGTCGCCATGATCATGGCGTTGGTCGTGTGGTGGGTCATCCGGCTGGGCCTGCGACCCATCCGTGAGATGACCGATGCCGCCGATGCCATCAGCGCCGGTGCCGTCGACCGGCGGGTAGCGGTGCCCGCCGGGAACACCGAAGCGAGCCGCCTCGGCGTGGCACTGAACACCATGATCGACACCAGTCAAGCGTCAGAGGCGCGACTCCGACGGTTCGTGGCGGACGCGTCGCACGAGCTGCGGACGCCGCTCACCACATTGCGCGGGTATACCTCGCTCTACGCCGCCGGTGGCTTGGCCGACGATGCGGCCGTGAGCGACGGCATGCGCCGGATGAACAGCGAGGCAACCCGGATGGGGCACATCGTCGAGGATCTCTTGCTCCTCGCCGAACTCGACGAACACGGTGCACGGGTTCACGAACCGATGGACCTGGTGCCGATGCTCCAAGACGCGGCTGCCGACATGCGTGTCGTTCAGCCCGAACGCCAGATTCGGCTCGACGTGCCCGAGCAGCTACCGATCTTCGGCGATGTCGATCAGCTGGTGCAGGTCATCGGCGCGCTGAGCACCAACGCGATGCGATACACGCCCGTGCACACCGAGGTCACCATTCGCGCGCAACGCCGAGCGGAGACAACGCGTGTGGAGGTGGTCGATCACGGTCCGGGAATCACGGCGGGGGATGAAGACCGAGTCTTCGATCGGTTTTATCGCGCGGATCCGAGCCGGACGCGGGAGTCCGGCGGCAACGGTCTCGGGCTCGCGATCGTGGCGTCGATCGTTGGCGCCCATGGCGGAAGTTACGGCGTGGTCCCCACACCGGAATCCGGTGGGGCAACGTTCTGGTTCGAGCTCCCGGCGGTCGGATAGTAGGCCCATCGGGGGCCATCCCCGACGAGTGACAAGTAGCGGTTCAGGTGCTTGCGAAACCGAGGCCGGTGTATTGGTACATCGTTTCGTCGTCGGAGCCGCGCCAGATGTCGAGCAGGCCGTTACCCAATGGGTCACAGCCGTAACGCATTGGTCCTGCCTTATCGGCAATGGCGTCCGCGATAGCGGATGCGGCCCGTTGGACCGGCTCGACCAACGGGTCAGCGTGAATCGCCTTGAGCTCTTGCGACTTGAGCGCCATCGCTCGGTAGTCGTCGAACCGCTCCGCCGCCATCGGATTGAGGCTTGCTCGATACATGTCGGTATCGATTGGTCCGGGCAGGATCTCCACGACCCGGATCGCGAACGGGGCCAACTCCACTCGCAGCGTCTCGGAGAGGGAGGACGCAGCCGCCTTGGTGGCGCGGTACGCGCCGAAGAACGGCACGATGCCGAAGATCGAGCTGGATGTGACGGTCGCGACCACGGCGGGTGCGTTCGCCTTCAGGGTGGGGATCGCCGCTTGCGTCACCGCGACGACCCCCAAGACGTTGACCTCGAACATTGCGCGCCAATCATCGAGCGAAGTGTGCTCGATCGGCACGTAGTCCGACTCGAGGCCTGCGTTGTTCACGAGTACCTGAAGATCGCCAGGGATCTCGATGGTCCGCGGATCAGTTACATCAAGCCGGGCGACACGAATCTGCCCGTTACTCACGTCCGGCAGGTCGGCGCCGGCCTGGGGGTCGCGCATCGTCGCGACCACTTCGTAGCCTCGTGCGGCCAACTCGATTGCTACGGCCCGCCCGATGCCGCGGCTCGCGCCCGTGACGAGCGCGCTTCCCTTGACCTCCATGGCCGATCCTTTCGACGCGGGACTTGCGAACTGTCTCGAACAGTCTGGTTGGTGGACGCGACGCCCGCTGGTCCAGATCGCGTACGGTGCTTCGGCGTCCCGACTCCAGGAGTATCCGTTGTTCTCGAATCGTGTGACTGCGTTGCTGGGGGTCGACATTCCCATCGTGCAAGCTCCGATGGGGTGGATTGCGCGGTCGCAACTCGCCTCGGCCGTTTCCAATGCCGGCGCGATGGGCATCATCGAGACATCGTCCGGGGAGCTCGACGCGATCCGCGACGAGATCCGAACGATGCGCGACCTCACCGAAAAACCGTTCGGAGTGAACATCGCGCAGGCGTTCGTCTCCGACCCCAAGATCGTGGACTTCGTCGTGGACCAGGGCGTGAAGTTCGTGACGACCTCCGCGGGGAGCCCCACGCGGTACACGGCGCAGTTGAAGGACGCGGGTCTCATCGTGTTCCACGTTGTGCCCACGTTGCGGGCCGCGCAGAAAGCTGCCGACGCGGGGGTCGACGGATTGATCGTGGAAGGCGGCGAAGGCGGTGGGTTCAAGAACCCGAGGCCCGTCGCCTCGATGGTCCTGCTTCCTCTGGTGGTCTCCCAGATCGATCGTCCCGTGATCGCGGCCGGCGGTTTCCTCGACGGATCGACGATGGCCGCGGCGTTGGCGCTCGGTGCCGAGGGGATCCAGCTCGGAACACGGATGGTCTCGGCGACGGAATCGCCGGTCCACGTGCATTGGAAGCAGGCGATCATCGACGCGGCCGAAACCGACACCGTGTTCCTCAACCAGCACACCAGCCCTGCGTTGCGGGCGCTGCGCACCGAGAAGACCAGCGGCTACGAGTTCGACACCGAGCGCAACGCCATGGCCGAGATGATGAACCTGCGCAGCCTTTACTTCGAAGGCGACATGGAGTCGTCGATCGCGTTGTGCGGTCAGGTGGCAGGTCGCATCGACGCGGTTCGACCCGTAGCCGAGATCATCGACGAGTGTGCGCGCGAGTGTCTGGAGCGGCTGGCAACGCTTGCGGCTTCGTATCCCCTCACACCGTGACTGCAGCCGGAGCCGGAGCCGGGCGCGCCCGGTCTCGGTCGTTCACTTTGCGCCGCCGTTTGGCCGCTCGTGGACGAACCAACGCCGGATGCGGCTCGACCCGAACTCCACCTTGTCGGCGGCGAGTGCCGGTGACGGTCCTTCCATGTTTCCCCGAGGAGCCTGACCGCTCACGAATGTGACGTTGACCGTCGCGACCTGATCGTGGCCGAACTCGAGGTAACAGATTCCGTTCCCGTCGTACTCGGTGACCGATGTGGTGCCGCGGATCAGCGCACTGATGCGGTCGGCCACTACTGCGGCCTGCCCCTCCGCGAAGACACCGGCCTTGGGAGTTCCGACGCTCGTGACGTCACCGACGGCGAAGACTCCTGGGACTGCCGTTTCGAGCGTGAGGGGGTTCACGGGAATCCAACCGTCGACGGTGAGCCCGGATGCCTCGACGACGGCCGGGGCGCGGTGTACCGGAATGCCGAGGAACAGGTCGTAGGGCATCTCGCTGCCGTCACCGAGGAGCGCGACCGAGCGAGCCGGATCCAGCGCGCGCACGAGTTGCTCCGGGCACCAGTTGATCCCCCGTTCGGCGAAGGCTGCGAGCAGTGCCGCGGAGGCCGCGGGCGACGGTGGAACGGGAACCCCCAACGGCATGACGAGCGCGATCTCGGAAGCGGCGCGGAGTCCTCGATCGGTGAGGAAGTCATGCATCAAGAGCGCGGTCTCACTCGGCGCCGGCGGGCACTTGAACGGCGTGGACGTCACGCCGACGATGACGCGGCCACCGGCGAAGTTCGCCAAGACCTCCCGCAACGCGAATGCGCCGGCCACGGTGTAGAACTCGTGACCGCCTTCGACGAGTCCCGGCGTGGCGTCCGGATGCAGGTCGGCTCCGAGCGCAACCACTACAACATCGGCTTCAAAGGTCCCGGCATCGGTCTCGACCCGTTTTGCCATTGGATCGATCGAGCGCACGGTGGTCTGTACGAACCGAACCCCGGGTTTCACGAGGTCACGATAGGGGTGGCGTACGGCCGTTTCGGTGGCCCGACCGAACATCACATCGAGCTTGGAAAACCCGAAGACGAAACCGTCGCTTCGGTCGATGAGGACGACGTCGATGTCGGAGCCGAACTCATCGGACAACCTGCTCATGAGTTCCAAACCACCAAAGCCGGCACCGAGAATGAGAACACGCATGACCGGAACGTATCCGAAATCGATGGGGATTCGACAAGCGTTACTGGGACTCGATCGACGCCTTGATTCGCTCGAGCGTTCTCTGCATGCCCTTGTTCATCGCGACCGGTCGGCGCAGCACGGTCTCGTACATGAAGGTCTGCGCCCCGGGTTTCGAGACGTATTCGTACGATTCGGTGACCTTGGTGCCGGTGGCCGTCGGCTCGAGGGTGTAGCGCCAGGTGGTGTACCCCTCGGCGACGAACTCGAAGACCTCGCCGGGAACGCAGGCCGTGACCTCCGAGGTCGTGGTCCATTTCTTTAACGTCATCCCCGCGACGGCGAGGCGATTGTCGCCCTCGAACTTGGCGCCGACCGCCGGACCCGTGGCTCCATCCAACCACCGACA
>JANPBJ010000118.1:0-3642 GCA_031430375.1 Acidimicrobiia bacterium | reverse complement strand
CCCACCATTCCAAGCTGCATTGCGTTCCCTTCAGCGATCGCGGAGACGCCGGTAGCGGCGAATCAGCGCGTTGGTCGACGAGTCATGGCTCAGTTCCTCGTCACTCTCAGCTTCCACCTGGAGTTCCGGAACGATCCGTTGGGCAAGCTGCTTCCCGAGCTCCACGCCCCACTGGTCGAACGAGTTGATGTTCCATACTGCGCCCTGCGTGAAGACCTTGTGTTCATACAGCGCGATCAGTTGGCCGAGCGTGTGGGGCGTGAGCTCGGGCAACACGATCACAGTCGACGGGTGATTGCCAGCAAAGACGCGATGCGCAACCTGATCAGGATCGACGCCGTCGGCGATCACCTCGTCGCGAGTCTTTCCGAACGCGAGCGCTTCCGGTTGCGCGAGCAGGTTCGCCACCAACAGGTCCTGGTGCTCACCGAGCGGTTCCGCGGCTCGGACAACTCCGATGAAATCGCATGGAATCAACTTTGTACCTTGGTGGATTAGTTGGTAGTAGGCGTGTTGCCCATTCGTGCCGGCTTGACCCCACACGATCGGTCCAGTTTGGGTCGCGACCGGCTCGCCGTCGCGAGTCACCGACTTCCCGTTGCTCTCCATGTCGAGTTGTTGGAGGTAGGCGGGCAGGTGCGTCAGGTACTGGCTGTACGGGAGAACCGCGAGCGTCTCGGCCCGGAAAAAATCGTCGTACCAAAGGCCGATCAAGCCCAACAGCATCGGCAGGTTCGACTCGATCGGCGCGCGACGAAAGTGCTCGTCCATCGCGTGAAAGCCCGCGAGCATCTCCGCGAAGCGGTCCGGCCCGATCGCGATCATCAGCGAGAGTCCAATCGCGGAATCGAACGAATAGCGGCCGCCGACCCAATCCCAGAACCCGAACATGTTGTCGGGATCGATCCCAAACTTCGTGACTTCCGCGGCGTTCGTGGATACCGCCACGAAGTGCTTCGCGACCGCGGCGTCATCGTGCAACTTCGCCAGCGACCACGCACGCGCCGACCGGGCGTTCGTCATGGTCTCCAGCGTGGTGAACGTCTTCGACGCGACGATGAACAGGGTGGTCTCAGGGTCGAGATCGCGAGTTGCCTCCCGGAACTCCGAACCGTCGACGTTCGAAACGAAGCGATACGTCATCGTCCGATCAGCAAAGGCCCCCAACGCAGTCGTGGCCATCCGCGGGCCGAGGTCGCTCCCCCCAATTCCAATGTTGACCACCGCTTCGATGCGGCGCCCAGTGTGTCCGGTCCAGTCGCCCGACCGGACCCGCTCCGCACATGCCCGCATGCGATCCAGGACTGCGTGCACCTCGGTGACCACGTTGACCCCGTCGACGAGAAGCTCCGTGTCTCGCGGCGCGCGCAGCGCCACGTGCAAGACCGAACGATGCTCTGTGACGTTGATGGGATCACCCCGGAACATCGCGTCGCGAAGTTCCTCGACACCGGCTCGACGCGCGACGGCCGCCAGAAGTGCAATCGTCTCCGTGGTCATCCGGTTCTTCGAATAATCCACGAACAGATCGCCGGCCTCCAGCACGAAGGTGTCGCCCCGGCTGGGATCCGCGGCGAAGAGGTCGCGAAGATGAGCGCCGCGAACGGTTTCGAAGTGCGCGCGCAGCGCCTGCCACTCCGGAGTGTTCGTGATCGATGTCATCAATCGTCGAGCTTATGAGCGCGTCTCTTCGGTTTCGCGCCTATCCCAGTTCGACGAGCTTGCTCAATCCCAGCCACTCCAGGAGGTCCGTGAGCTGGGCCGTGAGCCACGACATCCGATCGAGCGCCAGCATCGCACCGAACGCGAAGAGGATCGCGGCGGAGATCAGCGTGATGGCCCGAAGGTGGCGGCGGAGCAATTCGAGCGCGGTCGTCGATGCACCGAAGGCAACGCCGACGACGAGGAACGAGACCCCCATCCCGATCGAATACGCGGCGAGCAGCGACACCGCGCGTCCCGTCGTTTGCGTGGCGGCTACACCGAAGACTGCGGCGAGGACGGGGCCGAGGCACGGCGACCATCCGAAGCCGAACGCCGCGCCCACAATCGGCGCCGTCGCCCACCCGAAGCGGCGGCCCACGTGGAAGCGCGCTTCCGGGTAGAGGCGCGGCGCGCGCAGCAACTGCGAACCGGCCAGATACAGCGCCATCACCATCACGAGTACCCCCGAGACGCGCGTCAGCGTCTCTTGGTTGTCGAAGGTCGCTTGGCCGATCCGGCTGGCCGCGAGGCCGAGGATGGTGAACACCGACCCGAAGCCGAGGGTGAAGAGCGCGGTGGTGATCGCGATCCGCGCGAAGTTGGCCCGTTCACCGGCTTCGAGTTCGGTCACCGAAAGTCCGCTGACCACGCTCAAGTAGCCCGGCACCATCGGCAGCACGCACGGCGAGAGGATCGACACCACGCCGCCTCCGAACGCGACCATCACCCCAATGTTCGCCGTCGACACCGCAAGCACGGTGCGCAGATTAGGACTCCGTGCCGCAGTCACTCGCCTCGCGGCCCTGACAACTCACCACTGGTCGAGTCGAGCGTGAGTCGTCGGATCGTAGAGACATACGACGCTGCTGAGATATCCGAGCCGCAGCGCGGTTTGGAGCATCGCATCACCGCTACCCCGCTCCGGCAAATGAGACGTCATGACGATGTACGGCTTCGCCAGTTCCAAGCCACGCAGCAGCGCGCCATTAGCGATGGCTTTCTTCAGTGTGTCCGTGCGCCGAAGCCCGGGACGGGTTCCCTGAACACTGCCCTTGTACTCGAACCAAACCACATCACCGCCAGGACTGGTGGCAACCGCGTCGATCTCGACCCCGACTTCGACCAGCCGCAGCGGACCCCCGACGTGCCAGCCGCGTCCGCTCAAGAACGCGTTGCATTGCTCGGCAAACCTCCGACCCTGTTCCCCCGCGGAAGCCTGGAATGCGCTACTCGTCATCGTCGGCATCCCCGAACACGCGGGCCACTCGGAGTTCAAGTGCGGTGGACTCCGAGTCCAAGCGAGCATCGGTCCACACGACCTCGTCGGGATAGCCATCGACAACGGAACCGGTCGCTTCCATCCAATGCACCAATGCATCGGCCCACCGCTCCTCGAGCAGCGCGGCCCGGACGTCCGTCAGCGTTCCCTGTCGACGGAAGTCATTGGGATCGGCGCGGGCAACCAAGTTCAGGGCCAACAACCGACCGAGCACCGCGACCGAGGACGCCAGGAAGACGTCGGGAGGGTCACCCCGAACCACGCCGACCGCGAGCCGACCCGGCCATCGACTTTCTTGCGATTCTTCAGGCGCCTGCGTCATCGACCTCGACGCCACTCTTCGCAAACTGGCGAAGCACGCGTTGCCCTTCTGGCGCCAACATCTCGATGACCGCCCGGATTGGTTTCTCGGGCCCGGTGACCGCGCCCAGCGACGCGGCACCAGCACTCTTCGGAGACGGCGCGTGCGTGGTCAGCAGAACCAACGGGGTCTTCGTCTCCGACTCGCTGAGTACCACTGCCTTGCCCAGTGCCTTCCACAGAGTGTCCGTACGCTTCAACCCCGGACGGCTGCTGGTAAATCCGCCAGACACGTCGAAGAACCACCGCTTGCCGAGGGAATCCCGAGCCTCGAAGTTGACACCGACACCCGACGGAAA
>JANPBJ010000117.1:0-8801 GCA_031430375.1 Acidimicrobiia bacterium | reverse complement strand
CTTGAACAAGAACTCGACATCGTCGCCGAGGAGATCTTCCACTTCTTCCGCCAGGGCGCGGTTGCGCTTCAGTTTCGGATCAGCATCCAGGATCTGCTCGGCCGCGGTGCGGGCAAACATCACGTACTTCTCATCGCGGGGCAGCCGACCAAGCTTCAGATCCCCGAGGCCGGCCTGACGCTCGCCGAACACCTGGCCGGAACCCCGGATCTCAAGATCCCGTTCGGCCAGCAGAAACCCGTCGGTGGATGCCTCCATCGCTTCCATCCGGGCTTCGCCGTCGGGGGTTGACGGATCGGCAAACAGGTAGCACCAGGACTCCCCGCCGCCGCGCCCAACTCGGCCCCGCAGCTGATGGAGCTGCGACAACCCGAACCGGTCTGCGTCCTCCACGATCATCACCGTCGCGTTCGGCACGTCCACCCCCACCTCAATAACCGTCGTGGCCACGAGCACCTGGGTCTGGCCCGACCGGAACGCGTTCATCGCGGCCTCCTTCTCGACCGACTTCATTTGACCGTGCAAGAGGCCCAGCCGGAGTCCGAACAGCTCGCCGCCGCTGAGCTCCTCCAGCTCCTCCGTGGCGGCCTTTGCCTCGATCTTGGGCGATCCCTCCACCAGCGGACACACCACGTAGGCCTGATGGCCGGCCGCAACCTGCGCTCGCAACTGGTCGTAGGCCAACGCTCGCTCGGTGGGATCGGGACCGACCACTTGAGTGGTCACCGGGGTTCGCCCCGGCGGCATCTCGCGCAACTCACTGCGGTCGAGGTCGCCGTAAACCAACATCGCCGCCGTCCGCGGAATCGGAGTTGCGGTCATCACCAACATGTCGGGCGAGTCGCCAAGATCGCGAAGCAGCGCGCGCTGCTCGACACCAAATCGATGTTGCTCATCGATCACGATCATGCCGAGCTTCGTGAACGGCGCATCGCCATACAAGAGCGCATGGGTTCCGATCACGATGTCAATGTCACCGGCTTTCAGGCCGGCGGCGATCCGGCGGCGGTCGGCCGCTCCCACGCGATTGGTGAGCAACGCCACCGTGACCGGCCTCTCGGCCAGCAAGGTGCCCACGCTCGGAACGGTCAACGTGGACAGGGTCGCGGTCGCCACCGAATACAACTGCTCCGCCAACACCTCTGTGGGGGCCATCAGCGCGCCCTGGTATCCACCCTGCACCGCGATGAGGAGCGCGGTAATCGCCACCAGCGTCTTGCCCGATCCCACCTCCCCTTGAAGCAACCGGTGCATAGGAACCGCGCGCGCCATGTCGGCGCCGATCACCTCGATCGCCGTCTGCTGATCACCGGTGAGCGAGAACGGGAGCGCGTCGAGAAAGCGACGCACCAACTCGCCGTCAACTTCGTGGGCGATCCCGGAGGCGTCCGCTTCGATCGCCCGTTTGCGCGCCACCAAACCCACCTGCATGCGGAGGAACTCATCGAAGCGCAACCGCCGCTGAGCTCGTGCTGCGTCACGACCGGCAGCCGGCGCGTGCACATCTCGATAGGCCGTCGTGCGGCCGACCAGTTTGAGCTCCGTCAGGAGATGATCGGGCAGCGTCTCGGCCAGGGGGCCCATCCACTCGAGCACACAGCCCACCACCGGCTGGATCTCATGGGTCGAGACATCGGCCTTTCCGGACTGCGGATAGATCGGCACGACCACACCGGTCTTGGCATCACCGGCGCGGCCGAGAATGTCGACGACGGGGTTCGTGAGCTGTCGTTTCCCCCGGAACACGTCGAGCTTGCCGTAGAGCGCAAGCTCTGTACCGGCGACGAGTTGTTTCTCGCGCCACGGCTGATTGAAGAACACAAGGTTGAGCAACCCACTCGCATCTTCCACCACCGCCTCGACCATCTTCTTGCGGTTGCGGGTGACCCGGCTCGAACTCCGTTGCACCACCGCCACGATGGTGGCTTCCTCACCCACTTCGAGCTCGGCAATATCGGATTGGCGGGTGCGGTCGTGGTAGCGACGCGGGTAGTGGCCCACCAGGTCGAGGACCGACTCGATCGGCGGCTTCATCGCCGCAAGCTTGTCGAGCATGCGCGCCGAGATCCCGGGAACGTCGGTCAGCGGCGTGGCCGCAAGCATGCGCAGGGTCCGGGACGGTGCCGTGGCTACTCCACCCCGATCAGATACGGGTACAACGGTTGTCCGCCGTCGTGCACTTCTACCTCCACACCCGGATGCCGGAACGCGAGATGCTCGCGCACCCGTTGCGTGTCCGCACTCCGGCCGTCAACACCAACGAGCACCGTCACGATCTCCGAGTCATCGTCGATCAAATGGTCGACCAGTGCGAAGGCGGCGTCGGCGGCGGAGGGCGCGGCAATGCAAATCCCGTCACGGCTGATCGCGATCCAGTCGCCCTTCCGAATCGGCCCGCATTCGGCCACCGTGTCGCGCACCGATTGGGTGACCTCACCCGCCGAGACCCGCGTCACTGCCTCCGCCAGCGCCGTCACATTGCTCTGAAGGTCGGCATCGGGGTCGTATCCCACGAGCGCGGCGAGTGCCTCCACCATCGAATGGGTAGGAACCACCGCCACCGACTTCTCGGTGAGCGCATCAACCTGGCGCGCTACGGGCACGATGTTCTTGTTGTTGGGCAGGACGATCACCGACTGCGACGGGCACCGCTCCACCGCTTCAAGTATCTGGGCGGTCGACGGATTCATCGATTGACCTCCGGCCACGATCTCCTGAACGCCGAGACTCGCGAGCAGCCGGCGCACGCCGTCTCCTACGCCGATCGCGACCACCGCGGTCTCCACCATGTCTTCCGGCGCGTGCACCACAACCAGCGGGACATGTTCGGTGACCCACTGTTCTTCTTCCACCTGCTCAATCAGATCCGTCACGCGGATCTGGCGTGGACGACCGGCTTCGATCCCGGCTTCGATCGCGCCGCCGATGTCGTCGGTGTGCACGTGACAGTTCCAGAGTCCGTCGCCGCCGACGACGACGATGGAATCGCCAAGCGCGGCCCAGGTGGTCTTGAACGACGGGATGGTGTTGTCCGGCGCGTCAAGGAGATACATCACCTCGTAACGCAAGGCGGAGATATCACCCTGCGCGGCGTGCGTCTCCACGATGATGGGAGCGGCGCGTTCGGTGGGTTCGGGGATTGCGCGTCCGTCGACGACGGCGAGGAAGGCATCGAGCAACAAGGTGAAGCCTTGTCCGCCCGCGTCCACCACTCCGGCGTCGCGCAGCACCGGTAACATTTCGGGGGTCTGAGCCACCGCTTGGCGCGCCGCCGCGGAAGCCTCATCCAACAGATCGACCAGCGACGTCTCGGACGTAACGTGCGCGCCTTCCGCCGCCTCCGCCGACCACCGCACCACGGTGAGAATGGTTCCCTCGACGGGGCGCATCACCGCTTCGTACGCGGCATCAGATGCGGTCCGCAACGCAGCAACAATTTCCGCGGGACCCGCGGTCTCCACATTGCGGAACGTATCTGCGATGCCCCGTAAAATCTGGGAGAGGATCACGCCGGAGTTCCCCCGGGCGCCCATGAGCGAACCGTGCGCGATCGCCTGGCACACCTCCCCCATCCCCTCCGCAGATCCAAGTTCCTGCACCACTGATTCGACGGTGAGGGCCATATTCGTCCCGGTGTCACCGTCGGGGACGGGATAGACGTTGAGGCGGTTCAAAGCCTCCTGATGGATGCGCAGCGCATCCCGAAACTGGGTGATGACCGCTCGGACATCGTGTGCGCCGAGCCGTTCGAGTGCCGCCATGTGGGCGCATCGTAGGCGGTCGACTGACGGGTTTCGCGGGCTTGCTGCTATCCTGACTCGTTCGTCAGGGAGCCGGTACCAAGCTGTTTATGGCTCCGACACCTTTTTGCACGTCCAGTTCCGCAAGCACCGTTTCCGAATAACGAGCCGAGGTCCCGACCACCATGTCATCCGTCTGCGAAGTGTGTGGCAAGTCCCCCATCTTCGGGAAGCGCCTGAGCCACTCGCACCGTCGTACCAACCGGCGCTGGAACCCCAACGTGCAGCGAGTCCGCGCGATTGTGAACGGTTCACCGCAGCGCCTGAACGTGTGTACATCGTGCATCAAGGCCGGCAAGGTTCAGAAGCCCTGACCATGCAGGGAGTCGTGCGCAGCTTCGATCCGGGAACCGGTGAAGGCATCATCGTGACCACCGACGGCGCCCGCACGGATTACCTCCTTGCTGACCGCGCACTCGACGGCTCGATTTTCCGGATGCTCCGCCAAGGCCAGCGCGTGAACTTCGACGTTGACCAGGACGGGCATGCCATCGCGGTCCGTACCGGAGCCGAAAAAGACATGTCACTCCCACCCGATATCCAGGTGTAGGCGGGGCGGGTACGTAGACCATGGAACCCGGAGACGACGGCAGCCTCGCCGGATG
This sequence comes from Acidimicrobiia bacterium, assembly GCA_031430375.1. GTDB lineage: Bacteria > Actinomycetota > Acidimicrobiia > IMCC26256 > JAENVU01 > JAENVU01. Next base: position 4,396 of record JANPBJ010000117.1, on the reverse strand, counting down.
GCACCGCGATCCTTCCGGTCGTCATGAGTTGCGGTTCTGGGACGGCACGCGCTGGACCGAACACATCGTCGACGAAGGTATCCCGGCCCTCGATCACCCAACCCGCAGCGGCCAAGCCCCGGGCATCACCACCTCAACGCCCGCGCCACCCGGCCCACCCCCGCTGGTGGCCGAACCGGCCGCAGTCGAGGCACCCGCTGTCGAGGCCCCTGTTGTCGAGCCGCCCGTCGCGCCAGATTCCATTACACCAGAGTCGGCGTCGGTGTCTGCCGCTCACGCGATCGACCTCGCCGGCGCCGAGCTCGAAGACGTTGAGGTCGAGGCGAGCGCCCACGACGAGCACGTCGATCCCATAGCCGACGCGTTCTCGACGGCCGACCCGGAGTCCGCATCGGTGTCGGCTCCCCGTGACCCCGCACCGAGCCACTCGCGCCCCGGGCGCACGCCACGAGATCCCCGGGTTCGCCACACTCCTCCGAGTACCTCAGCGCCGAAAGCCGAACCCACCTCCCCTCCTGCTGGCCCTCCCCCCTCGGGGACTCCCCCGGTACCACACCCTCAACGCACTGAACCGATTCGGCTGATCGCGGATCCGCCCACAGTGGCGTCACCCGCCGGCAATAGCGCCGGCGCGAACACCAGTGCGATCGCTGATCCCCACCGGGCGATGGCGCCGAACCATGGAACCGGTCAAACGACCCAGGGGAGCGGACCGAGAGTGGCCGGCGTCGGCCCGTTGCCGGTGAAACGATTCCGGCCGGGATCCCCACCGCCGAGCCCTTTCGCGCGTCCGCAAACACTCCCGGCCGCGGGCGGGGCCACGATCGGAACGGTGGTCACCCCGTGGTACCGCAAGGCGAGTTGGATCGCGGTGGTGACCGCCGTGGCCGTCGGCGCCGCCGTGGCCTTAGTAGCACTGACCACCACGGGCGGCTCGTCCAGTGGTCGCTTGGGCGCGCGCCCGCCCGGTGCGGCTCCACTCGGCAGCAAGGTCATCGACGGCGAGGGCTTTGGCATCGCCGTGCCGAAGACATGGATCGTGGGCACGGATCCCGGCGGGGCATTCCCCCAACTCGCGCGCGGCAACTGGGCCACGCCCCTCGCGGCTACCGACGTCGCCAACGGCGAAGCGATCGTGGTGGTGGCCCTGCACGATCTTGCCCATCAGCCCCAAGTCGACCCGGAGCTTTTCTGGTTCGACCAGGTGCGCGACGTCGGGAATACGCGCTCTGTCACGGCGGGCCGCACGCTCAGTGTGCATGGGTTTCGGGCCAACCAGGTGCTCGTGACCGACCCAAGCTGGAAAGCGCTCGTCGCCGCGTCCATCGACACCGGCGACGCTATCTATCTCGTGGCCGTCACCGCTCCCACGGAGAAAGCCGCGAACGCCCGGTTCGAACGGCTCATCCCAACCTTCGACGCCCGATAGACCCGTTCCGCGGGCCCGTCTCCCGGATGCGGTCACCGAAGTGCCCGTCACTACACTTTCCGGACCCTTCTCGCGGGCGTCGCGGGGGAAGAAGGAGTCAGCTGTGTCGATCGTTCTAAACCCATCCACGAAGCACAAGCGCCTTCTGGATTGGGTCAAGGAAATGGCCGAACTCCTCCAGCCCGACGCGATCCATTGGTTCGACGGATCCGACGCCGAGGCAGACCAACTCTGTCAGGGTCTCGTGGATGCGGGCACGTTCGTGCCGCTGGATCCCATTAAGCGTCCGAAGTCGTACTGGGCGGCCACTGACCCGTCCGACGTGGCCCGCGTTGAGGATCGCACCTACATCTGCTCGGCCACCGCAGCCGGCGCCGGCCCCACGAACAACTGGATGGACCCGGCCGAGATGCGCGGGATCCTCAACGGATTGTTCACCGGCGCAATGAAGGGCCGCACGATGTACGTGGTCCCGTTCAGCATGGGGCCGCTCGGGTCTCCGCTGTCCTACATCGGCGTGGAGATCACCGACTCGCCGTACGTGGCAGTGAGCATGCGCACCATGACCCGTGCCGGGCAGGCGGCGCTCGACGTGCTCGGCGACGACGGGGATTTCGTGCCGTGCGTCCACTCACTCGGTGCCCCCCTCGCAGCCGGCGAGGCCGACGTTGCCTGGCCGTGCAACGCGGAAGAGAAGTGGATCGTCCACTTTCCCGACACGCGTGAGATCTGGTCCTATGGGTCGGGCTACGGCGGGAATGCGCTGCTCGGCAAGAAGTGTTTCGCGCTGCGGATCGCGTCGGTGATCGCGCGTGACGAGGGCTGGCTCGCCGAGCACATGCTCATCCTGAAGCTCACCAACCCGGCGGGCGCGGTGCACTACGTCGCCGCGGCGTTCCCCTCCGCGTGTGGCAAGACCAATCTCGCAATGCTCATCCCGTCGATCCCGGGGTGGAAAGCCGAAACCATCGGTGACGACATCGCGTGGATGAAGTTCGGGCCCAACGGTCAGCTGCATGCGATCAATCCCGAGTTCGGATTCTTCGGCGTTGCCCCCGGCACCAACATGGAGACGAATCCCAACGCGATGCTCACGTTGGGGAGCAACACCGTCTTCACCAACGTGGCACTCACCGACGATGGCGACATCTGGTGGGAAGGCATCGACGGCCCCATTCCTGCTCACCTCACCGATTGGAAGCGCCAGGACTGGACGCCGGAATCCGAAACTCCGGCCGCCCACCCGAACTCGCGCTTCTGCGCGCCGGCATCGCAGTGTCCCGTGGTGGCCGACGAGTGGCAGGACCCCGCCGGCGTGCCGATCTCGGCCATTCTCTTCGGCGGACGACGCGCCACCACCGTGCCGCTCGTCTACGAGTCCCGCGACTGGCGCCACGGCGTGTTCGTGGGCGCGACCATGGGCTCGGAAAAGACCGCCGCGGCATTCGGCGGCCTCGGCGACCTGCGCCACGACCCCTTCGCCATGCTCCCGTTCTGCGGGTACCACATGGGCGACTATTTCGCGCATTGGCTCTCGATGACGGATCACACTGACGCGTCGAAGTTGCCACGCATCTACGGCGTCAACTGGTTCCGCAAGGACGCCGAGGGCACGTTCCTCTGGCCCGGCTACGGCGAGAACTCTCGGGTACTGGCGTGGATCGTGGGTCGGCTCGTTGGTGAAGCCGGTGGCCAGGAGACCGCCATCGGTGTCGTCCCGACCGTCGACGACCTCGACCTCACCGGTCTCGACGCGTCGGCCGAAGCCGTGAGCGCGGCGCTGCTGGTCGATCCCGAGCAGTGGAAAGCCGAGTGCGCGAGCACCCGCGGCCACTTCGAGTCCTTCGGCACCCACCTGCCTCCCGCTCTCGCCGACGAACTCGCCGCCTTGGAGTCCCGACTCGCATAACCACCCCGACGGCTCGCCGGGTTGGATCGTCAGCGGCCAAACTCCACCCATGGCTTCATGGAGTGACACACCGCTCGAAGATCTGACCGCAGCGGTCGCGGGGATCGACCTCTGGAACACCCCGGGAATCCCGAACGGCGGCCTGCCGCCGATGCGCGTGACCGACGGACCCAACGGCGCGCGCGGTCCGAGCTTCACCGGCGTTCCCAGCGCGTGCTTCCCGTGCGGGACCGCGCTCGGCGCCACCTGGGATCCCGACCTCGTCGAGCGAGTGGGCCACGCCATCGGCGAAGAGGCCCGCACCAAGGGCGCGCATGTGCTCCTGGCGCCCACGGTCAACCTGCACCGCCACCCACTCGCGGGGCGCAACTTCGAGTGCTATTCGGAAGACCCGTATCTCACGGCGCGGCTCGCGGTCGGGTTCGTGCGCGGCGTGCAATCGACCGGCGTCGCCACCACGGTCAAGCACTTCGTCGCCAACGACTCCGAGTTCGAGCGCATGACCATCAGTTCCGACGTCGACGAAGCGGTACTGCGCGAGCTCTACCTCGTCCCGTTCGAGGCGGCCGTCACCGAAGCCGACGCCTGGGGAATCATGTCGGCGTACAACAAGCTCAACGAGACGTACTGCAGTGAGCACGAATGGCTGCTCACCACCGTCCTGCGCGACGAATGGGGCTTCGACGGCTTCGTCATCTCCGATTGGTTCGGAACCCACAGCACCGCGTCCGCGGCGAACGCGGGCCTTGATCTCGAGATGCCCGGCCCACCCCAATGGTTCGGCAAGGCACTCACCGATGCGGTGACGAACGGCGGCGTTGATCGGGCCGCCGTCGAACGGCAGGTGGAGCGGCTCCGCGTGCTCGCCGAACGCACCGGTGCCACGGCCGGTCTCGGCAACGGTGAACCGGGTTCGGTCGACGACCCGGTCCACCGGGCGTTGATCCGCGAGGCCGCGGCCGCGAGCTTCGTCCTGCTGCGAAACGACGATGAGATCCTCCCGCTCGACCGCTCCGCGCTTCCGTCGGTCGCACTCATCGGCACTGCCGCCGATACCA
>JANPBJ010000116.1:0-7679 GCA_031430375.1 Acidimicrobiia bacterium | reverse complement strand
ACGACGGCCACGCTCCGTGTACGACGCGTGAGAGAATGTGCCCATGCTGATCGCCCCTGGAGTTGACCTGGACAGCCAGGCACTTGCAGCGTTTTGTCGGGACAACGGGATTCGTCGGCTCGCCGTGTTCGGGAGCGCGCTGGGAGATGATTTCCGTCCCGACAGTGACGTGGACTTGTTGGTGGAGTTCGAACCCGGTCGAACCCCAGGGATGATGGGACTCGCTCGTATGCAACGGTTGCTGGAGGCGCTCCTCGGCGGGAAGCGGACCGTCGACCTCCGTACATATGGTGACCTCAGTCGCTACTTCCGCGACGAGGTTCGATCCAGCGCCAGGCCGGTCTTTGACGCTGCAGCCTGACGACGTACGGCTCCTGCACATCCGCGACGCGGCCGAGACGGCAGCTCGCTTCGTCGCAGGCAGGACACGCGAAGATCTCGCGACCGATGACATGCTTCGGCTGGCTCTGACGAAACTCGTCGAGATTGTCGGCGAGGCTGCGAAACAACTCACGAGTTCAGGACGCCAGCAGTATCCGGAAGTCGCGTGGGACGACGCAGCGCGCATGCGTGACCGACTCGTACACCACTACTTCGACATCGATCTCGACGTCCTCTGGGCAACGGTCATAGAAGATCTCCTCGCAGTCCTTCGCGCCGTCGAACCGCATCAACCCTGATGCCGCCGGTCCTGCCATCATCAGTGCAATAGCCAGAGGGCCGCGTCCGCCGCCAGTGCACCCAGTTCGGGTAGTGGCTTCCCGATCCGATGTGTGTGACGCGATGACCAGGCCGACTGCGCGGATCGCGATTTCGCCGGGTCGCCAGCTCGATGTTTGGAACCCAGGTGTGCTCGGCCGTCGCGCCAATGACACGGGTGACGTCCCGGTTGGGTGACCGAAGGACCATCGACGGGGGGAGTACGCCGTTACGATCTGGGCGTGCCCGACGCGACCGAGGACCGGAGCCCTGCTGAGGAGTTCCTGATCGTCGAGTACACGGACGCGCGGGTGCACTACCGACACCTCGAGACTGCACGAAGCCAGTACCTCGGGTTTTTCTTCGTGATCACGCTTGGCGCGATCAGCGTCGGTCTACCCCTCGTCGCTGCGGGTTCCTTGAGCACCCGGACGCAGGTCCTGGTGATCGCAGGTTTTCTGTTTGCGTACTCGGCCATCACCGCGACGATCCTCGTCGCTGTCGTTCGGACAGGAGAAGTGCTCCACCACCTTGAGAGCGTCTTTCAATATGTTCGCGACGTCTATCCGAGCGGGCGACGTTCCTCGCTCCTCGACGGACTCCCTGCGACCGGTCGCATACCGCATCCCGCCAGCAGACGACTCGAGTTTCAAGTGCAACGCACGGCGGAACAGCTCATGGTCTTCTTCATGTGCCTTGCCGCATTTCTCCAAGCGGTTGCGTTCGCAGTGTCGCTGTCTGACGGGCTGGGGTTGTGGACAGTCCTTTCGATCGGAGCGCTTGCAATCCTCGCTGCGGCCCTCGTCATAGCCATCGCGCTCTTGCGAATCGGGGGCCGCACCAAGAGCGAAGGTCGGCGCGACTGAGTGTCCAGACACGGCGATGCGCTGTGCCGTGCGTGCTCGCGCAGTTCGTCGGGCCACCTACCCGATCGCTGGTAATCCGGGGGATGCCGTCGCCGAGGGCTCAGTGGCGGGCGATCCATTCCGCTGCCGCGTCGTCCCACACGGCACGACTCGTCACGATCTTGGTGTCGGGGCACTGCGCCAACCACGACTTCGCCTCTGGGAACGCACCACTCCCCAACCACACGATCGTGTTGCCCGAACACGTCACCGAGTAACCCTCCGGCAACCCCAACGAACCATGGTTCGGCAACTGATCGACCCGGAACACGTTGTCGCGCAGTGTCAACTTCGGCGACCGACCCGTGTCGTCCCACTTGAAGAACCCACCATGACCCGGTGCCGGGCCCTTGTAGACGGTTGGCATCGGCTGGAGCCGCACGAGGCTCTGGCGGATGGCCATCGTGTTCCGGCGTCCGTCGGACACGCTGTCCGACGAGCTCGGGCGGGTCGAGAACGCCACGTAACAACCGTTGAAGAACGAATCCGAGATGACACCCTCGTTGAGCTTGTCGTTCTCCACGCAGTCGTCGTGGATGAACGTCTCGTGGGCGCCACGCACGGTCCAGTCGGTCGCACCGTCACGCAACCGGATGCCGTCGCCGTAGTTGTGGACGCGCAGGTCCTCGACGATCGAATCCGGGTTCTCCACGTTGAACGCACCCGTCGAATGGAACGTGTCCCAGGTCGTGGTGTCCGAGTAGGTGCCCGTGACCGTGCCACCGCGCCAACACACGCTGCCGGTGCCCTTGATCGAGATCGGCCAAGCATCGACTTGGGTCCAACCGGCGGTCCGTGCGTCGACCGCGAGCGCGCTCTCGAGTGACGGCGTGTAGCGACTCGTCTGCGCTCCAGCTAGCACCTTGAGCGGGCTGCGATCGAGACATACCGATGACGACGAGAGCTCCGGTGCTGGCGTCGGCGCGGGAGCCGTCGTGGTCGTCGTCGAGGTCGTCGTCGAGGTCGAGGTCGAGGTGGTGGTCGTCGGAGCCGTCGTGGTCGAGGTCGTCGTCGTGGTCGGCGCGGGAGCCGTTGTCGTCGTCGTGGACGGCGCCGCGGCACCGATCAGATCGGCGTTCCAATCGGCCACCGCGTCACTCCACACCGAGAGGCTCGTCACGATCTTGGTGTCGGGGCACTGTGCCAACCACGACTTCGTCTCCGGGAACGCGCCGCTGCCCAACCACACGATCGTGTTGCCCGAACACGTGACCGAGTAACCCGCCGGCAGCCCCAACGAACCGTGGTTCGGCAACTGATCGACCCGGAACACGTTGTTGTGCAACGCGAGCTTCGGCGACCGACCCGTGTCGTCCCACTTGAAGAACCCACCATGACCCGGTGCCGGGCCCTTGTACACCGTGGGCATCGGTTGCAGCCACACGAGTGATCCGGAGATGCTCATCGTGTTCCGGCGCCCGTCGGAGGTCGTGTCCGAGGAAGTCGGGCGGGCCGAGAATGCGACGTAACAACCGTCGAGCAGCGACTGCGAGATCACACCGGCGTGGAGCTTGTCGTTCTCCACACAGTCGTCGTGGATCATCGACTCGTGCGCGCCGCGCACCATCCAATCCTGGGCGCCCTTGCGCAGCCTGATCCCGTCGCCGTAGTTGTGGACACGGAGGTTGTCCACCGTGGCCGACGGATTCTCCACGTTGAACGCGCCGGTGGAGTGGAAAGTCTTCCACGACGTCGAGGCCGAGTACGTGCCCGCGATCACGCCACCGGTCCAGCAGATGCCACCCGATCCGTAGATCGACACCGGATACGCGTTCACTTGCGTCCAGCTCGCGGATCGAGCGTCGAAGGCAGCCGCCGTCGTCACCGTGCTGCGGTACCGGCTGGGTTGCACACCTGCGATCGGCTTGATCGGCGCCTGGCCGAGGCAGGAGTCGAGTCCGGTGTGGATCGACGGCCCGACCGTGGCGGCGCCGGTACCGGCGACCCCGACGAGCTGTGAAAGCGTGATGGCGACGACCACGAGGATCGACGGAGCAAGACTGCGGACGGACCGAGATGACGGCAAAAGAGAACCCCTGGGTCGAGCAGGGTGATCCACCGGGCTCGCTCCCGATGCACACGTGTCACCCCGACGGCGGTTGGATCTCTGGTATCGGCATCGCGTCGTGAATTTCTTGAACCCGCACCGGGGATCGGCACCGCCCGAGGCCGAGAGCCGGCGTTCGGCGGGCTCAGGACCCTGGTGCCGAGCGGCTCATACGAACGGCGCCCGCGCAACGTTGCTCGCATGGGCGGTAGAGGTTGAGCCGCATCAACGGTCCTCGTAATGCATAGCTGATTCTTCGGCAGCCAACGGATCCTCCGCCGGCTTGGCGCTCGATGCCACAACCGCGACCTACTCGGTACGAACTCGCCACCGCCGATCCCGACGAAGAGGTCAGAGCCGACGCGCAGCGCCGACTCCTCGACTACAACGAAGACGACTGCAGAGCGACGTGCGCATTACGCGTTTGGTTGGACCAAGTGAGAAGCTCACTTCCCTCGCTCGAAGACTTCGACGCAGCCGCGTCGCCTTGAAGGCTTGTGTTCGACTCACCTGAGAGGATGGGCCATGACCGTGCTCGAATTTCCCCAGTACGACCCGAAGACTGCCGCCGGATTGGTGGGACCTGCGACCGCGGCTGGCGGCCTCGCACGGTTCTTGGCGATCGAACACATCGAGGTCGGTCCCGGACGATTGCACGCCCGAGTCGAGGTTCGTGACGATCTGTTGACGCCGTTTCGCAATCTGCACGGTGGTGTACTGGCCGCGTTGTGCGATCACGTGCTCGGCACAGTGCTGTATCCCGTCATTCCGTCAGGGGCATGGGCCGCGACGACGGAGTTCAAGATCAACTACCTCGCAGCCGTCACGACCGGAGACCTCGACGCACGGGCGGAGATCATCTCGCTGACCAAGCGCACCGCGGTCGTTCGTATCGACGTCGAGAATGCAGGACGTCTCGTCTGTGCTGCTCAGGGCACGGTGCTGGTGGTCGCGGCCAAGCCGTCCCCGAAGGAGAGGACGTGACGATGGACGACCCGTACTACCTCCAGCGTTTCGTCATCGCGCAAGACCGGGACGGCACCTACGACCGGGCCGTCGATGAACTGCGCCGCGGCAACAAGGAGACCCACTGGATGTGGTTCGTCTTTCCTCAGATCGACGGCCTCGGACAGAGCGCAACGTCGAAACAGTTCGCGATCTCGTCACTCGACGAGGCGAAGGCGTACTTGACGCACGCGGTGCTCGGCCCTCGCTTGATCGAATGCGTAGATCTCGTGTTGAAAACGCCGGACGCGAACCCGGACCAAATCTTCGGCGAGATCGATGCGCTGAAACTCCATTCGTCGATGACGTTGTTCCCGCGAGCGGCCCCCGACGAGCCGCGGTTCGCGAAGGTGCTCGACCAATACTTCGACGGACTCCCCGACGCGGCCACCGACCAACGCGTCTGATCGCAGCACGGACCGTTCCAAATCGGTTCGCGTGTGCGAACGAAAGAACACCAGGGCAACTGTCCCGACGCTGACCATCGGGCCCGACACCCGATGGCCTCGAAGGAGCCCCATCCACGAGATGGAGATACATCTGATAATCCGCACCGCGGCCCAGGAGCGCTCAACGGGTCGAACGACGCATAGAACTGCCGTGACGCCGGGCAATACGCTGTCGGACTGGGCACTCTTTGCCGTTTACGTCGGGCCCCGCGCTTCCAGTGGCTGGTCCCTGCGGTGCGGTGCCGAAAGAGGGGGGCAAATGACGCGAGTGATCGGACTCGGTATCGACGCCGGGTCCATCGGACTCATCGACGAACTCGTGGCCGCCGGCTCGCTTCCGAATCTTCACGCCCTGCGAGAACGGAGCGTCCGTGTGCAGCTCGACGGTGCGCCGAGCCACCGTCATGGTGTGTTGTGGCCCCAGTTCGTCGCCGGAGCAGACGCGCGACTCGCCGGTGAGTGGCTGCGGTTCTCGTTCGACGGTTCGACCTATGAGGGCTACCAGTCGGGTGCTCGGCACCGGATCGACGGCAACCTGCCCTTCTGGGAACCGGCCCAGGCGCAGACGATCACCCTCGATGTCCCCGGCACGACGGTGTCGGGACCGGGCGTGCATGTGACCGCGTGGGGAGCCGACGCGGCGCTGTATCCGCGTGCATCGCAACCGCGTGGCTTACTCCGAGAGTTCGACGCCCATTTCGGCGTTCACCCAGGCTTCGAGACTTACGACTGTGGCTGGCACGACCCGAGGCGCCTCGATCGTTTCACCGGCGCGTGCGTCACCGGTGCCGGACGTCGAGCTGACATCGCGATCGAACTGATGGACCGGTTCCCCGACTGGGACCTGTTCCTGATGGTGATGTCAGAAGCGCATATGGCGTCCGAGATCATGTGGCACGCCGTCGAGGCCGGTCACCCGCTCGCCGATTTCGATCCCCGTGCTCGGATCCGACTCGAGCGGGTGTTCACTGCGATCGATGACGCGGTCGGAAAGATCGCGGCACGGGTGCCCGACGACGCCGTGATCGTCGTGTTCTCGCTCGACGGAATGCGCTCCAGCCCCGGAGACGTCCCATCGCTCGTCCTCCTCCCGGAGTTGATGCATCGTCGCCATTTCGGTGCCCCGAAACTGCACGACGTCGACGTGGCAGCGTGGCGACAAGCCGGCTGCCCACCGCTCGTTCCCCGCCGCGGCCGACCGTGGCGCGTCGACTTGAACGAGCGACTCATCGACCCGCCGCGCCGGCCGTGGACCCACCGCGTGCCCGGCTATCAGGCGGCGCGGCTCTCGACGCCAGGGCGTCGCCTGATAGAGCACCGTAAGGGCATGCCGGTGGGCGCACTCGGCGTTCCCGTTCCTCCGGAGTCCATGGCCGACCCCGAAACCCTCGACGCGGGACGCGACTCGGCGGATGAGTTCCTTTTCATCGGCAACTACCGCGAGCATCGCAGCGCAATGCGCGCGTTTGCGCTCCCGACCTTCGGCGGCGCGTACGTGCGGATCAACTTGGCAGGGCGCGAACCCTTGGGGATCGTCCCGGTCGACGAGTTCGATGCCGAGTGCCGGGCCGTGGAATCACTGATCCGTGCGTGCCGCGATGTGCGTACCGGTGAACCCATCGTCGATAGCGTCCAACGTCTCGGAAACGACGATCCGCTCGATCGGAGCGGAGATCGATATGGAGATCTGCTCATCGAGTGGAACCGGCCAACGGACGCCTTCGAACACCCCGACCTCGGGATCGTCGGCCCGGTTCCCTTCAATCGCTCCGGAGCCCATTCCGACCGCGGATTCGCATGGGTGAGCGGCGACGGGCTCACCCCACGCGACCTCCCCATACACTCGGTGCTCGACCTCCCACCCACGATCGTGCGACTGCTCGGCGACGACACGCCACTCCCGCCAGCCGGCGCGCCGATCCCCGAGCTACTCGGGATCCGCGGATCGCACTGACGCTCCGAGAACCGTTCACGTTGCGTGCTCGCGGCCAAGCGGTCGGCTCACGGCGGAAACGAACATACCCGGACTGCGACACCATGACGCCGAGGAACTCCCCGGCACGTCGAGAACGATCAGCCTCGGATGTTCCGCGAGTACCGAGCACGTCGCTGAACACCAAGGGCTACGCGCAGATTGGATCAACGATCACGCTCGATGAAGGCAGTCGAACCTCCAGCGTGGAGGCCAAGCGCAATCGGGCTACCAGCCCGATGACCGCGAAAGGGTCCCGCGATCTACGCGAGGACGAATCTGATAATCTGATCGCTATGCCTGAAGTCACTGCTACAGACGCCGCTCGGAACTTCGCCGATCTCCTCGACGCGATCGAGCATCGCGGCGAGCACTTCACCATCGTCCGCCGAGGGAAAGCCATCGCCCAGCTCGAGCCGATGCACGACGGTTTGGGCACCGACGTCAAAGCACTGTTGCGCCGACACCGACCTGATCCGAACTGGGCGAACGAACTTGACGAGGTCCGTGCACTCCTCGAGATCGACCACCGATCGTGACGCGTCTCCTGTTCGACACCACCTTCCTCATCGACGCCGAACGGACCAGGGACGACCTTGACG
>JANPBJ010000115.1:0-3158 GCA_031430375.1 Acidimicrobiia bacterium | reverse complement strand
GCCAGAAACTCGTGGAGCGATTCGGTGGCGCGCCAATTGCTCGGCCGACGGGAGAGGTCACGCACGATGACCCCGCGACACGCCGGAGCATCGGCTTCATCGTCCTCCGGGTTGGTGCCGTAGTTACCGATGTGGGGGTACGTGAACGAAATCATCTGACCCGCGTAGCTCGGGTCGGTGATGATCTCTTGGTACCCGGAGAGCGCGGTATTGAACACCACCTCTCCGGTCGCGATGACATCGGTGGGCGCGCCGACCGACTCGCCTCCGAACAGTTCACCATCACGCAAGATCAGGACCGCATCCGTCATGTGAGTACACCCTCCGTGACTGTGGGCGCGCCGCGAAGGATCGTGTGGCGGACGCGTCCGGTGAGCTTCCAACCATCCCAGGGCGTGTTGCGGGACTTGCTCGCAGATCGGGCTCCTTCCACCACCCATGACGCGGTGGGATCGATCACGCACAAGTTCGCCGGGTTGCCGGGTGCCACGGCCAAGCCGTGTCCCGAAGCATCCAGCCCCGCGATCCGGGCCGGCTGCCACGACAGCCGGGCGAGCACGTGAGCCAGGGACAGCATTCCCGGTTCTACGAGCCTCGTGATCGCCACGGCCAGGGCAGTCTCAACACCCAACATCCCCGGCGGGGCCTCCTCGAACGGAAGCTCCTTTGACTCGGGCGTGTGTGGCGCGTGATCGGTGGCGATGGCGTCGATCGTGCCATCGACGAGACCGGCAACGATCGCCTCCACGTCGACATCAGCGCGCAACGGCGGATTCATCTTGAACACCGGATCGAAGCTCGCGCATTGGGCATCAGTGAGCGTGAAGTGTTGTGGCGAGGCCTCGGCGGTCACTCGCACCCCGGCCGCCTTCGCCATCCGCACGAGTTCGGTGGCGCCGGCGGTCGACATGTGGAGTACGTGATATCGCCCGCCGGTGAGGCGAGCGAGTTCCAGATCACGCGCCACGATGGTGACTTCTGCCGCGCTTGGACGCCCGGGGATACCGAGGCGGGCCGACCACTCCCCTACGTGCATGTGGCCACCGGCAACGAGCGCCGGATCTTCCGCGTGTTGCGCGATAACCGCGCCGGGAAGGGCGCGGGCATATTCGAACGCGCGCCGCATGACATTGGCATCGGCGACGCAATCGCCGTCGTCGGTAAAGACGCGAACTCCGAGGTCGTAGAGCTCCCCCATCGGAGCGAGTTCGTGACCTTCCCGGCCGCGAGTGATACACCCGGCAAACGTCACATGGCATGCCGCGGCCCGACCGAGGGCCATGACTGCGCCCACGACCTTGGCGTCGTCGAGCGGCGGTGTTGTATTCGGCATCGCGACGACCGCGGTGAATCCACCGAGGGCCGCGGCGCGCGCACCGGACTCGATGTCCTCGGCGTCCTCGCGACCGGGCTCACGGAAATGAACCTGGAGATCAACCAACCCGGGCGCCACCACACAGTCCATCGCGTCGAGCACGATCGCACCAGTTGCATCCAGGTTCGTTCCGACCGCCGCGATCACACCGCGGTCCACGAGGACATCGCCGGTCCGCTCGCCGGTCTCGTCAATCACCCGCCCACCGCGGATCAAGTATCGATCGTTGATCTAGATCACCCCGCCGGCACCAATGAGATCCCAAAGCACTGCCATGCGTACTGCCACTCCGTTCGCCACCTGTTCTCGTACCAACGATCGAGGACCGTCGACCACTTCGGTTGCAATCTCGGAACCACGGATCATCGGCCCCGGGTGCATGACCAGCGCGTCGGGCTTCATCGCCTCGGCGCGGGCCTCCGTGATGCCCCACCGGGCGTAGTACTCGCGCATGCTCGGCAACAATGCCCGACCGATCCGCTCCTGCTGGACCCGCAACACGTAGACCACATCGACTTCACCCACGATGTCGTCGAGATCGTTTCCAACCTGGACCGGCCACCCCTCAAGACTCTCCGGCATCAACGTGGGCGGACCAACGAGTGTGACTTCGGCCCCGAGGCGCGTCCAGCATTGCACCCCGCTGCGCGCCACTCGCGAGTTGGTGACATCACCGACGATCGCTATACGCGCGCCAGTGAGGTCGCCGCGATGGCGGCGAAGCGTGAAGGCATCAAGCAACGCCTGCGTTGGATGACCGTGACGACCGTCGCCCGCGTTGACCACGGCGGCATCAATCCAACCCGCGATGCGATGCGGCGCACCGGCAGCCGGGTGGCGCACGACCATTGCGTCGATCCCCATCGACTCGATCGTCTTCACGGTGTCGAGGAGGCTTTCACCTTTCTTCACTGACGACGATCCCGTGGTGAAGTTCATCGTGTCCGCGCCGAGGCGTTTGGCCGCGGTTTCGAACGACAGACGGGTGCGGGTGGAGTCTTCGTAGAACAGGCTCACGATCGTCTTGCCGCGCAGCGCCGGCACCTTCGGGATCTCGCGACCGAGGACATCGGACATGTACTCGGCGGTGTCGAGCAGTTCGAGGACACCCTCGCGATCCAGGTCCTCGATCGACAGAAAATCTCTCACTCCTCACCTCCATCGGGTCCCCAGAGTTCGATGGTGTCTTCCTCGACGTCGTCGGTCTCGCGCAGGCGCACTCGGACGTCTTCGCGTTCTGCCGTCGGGAGATTCTTGCCCACGAAATCGGCACGGATCGGCAGCTCTCGATGACCACGATCGATGAGCACGGCGAGCTGGATGGCCCGCGGGCGCCCGAGCTCGGTGACCGCGTCCATCGCGGCGCGAATCGTGCGGCCCGTGAACAAAACATCATCCACGAGCACCACGACCCGTCCGGTGATATCGACCGGGACCTCGGTGGGACCGAGCGGTTGCACGTGACGGAGTCCGATGTCGTCACGGTAGAACGCAACGTCGAGCGAGCCGACCGGCACGTGCTCGCCTTCGAAGGACTCGATGGCATCCGCGAGGCGCTGGGCGATCTGCGGCCCGCGGAGATGGAGCCCGATGAGCACCACATCGGCGGGGCCGTGATTGCGCTCCACGATCTCGTGTGCGATCCGGGTCTGCGCGCGGCGCAGGTCATCGGCGCCGAACACCTGGGTGCGAAACACCGCTTCCGCCTCCGAGGCGCCGCTACCCGCGGCGCCGCCTCCAGCGGGGCCGGACAACGAAACGCCGCCCACCCGGGCGGCCGTCG
>JANPBJ010000114.1:0-7215 GCA_031430375.1 Acidimicrobiia bacterium | reverse complement strand
CCGAGCTCCCGGCGATGTCCGGCCGCGACTTTCCCGGGAACAATCCTCAGACCTGGTCGCTGTTCATCGAGTACCACCGCACGCCGGACCGCAGGCGGCGCAACGAGCTCATCGAGTGCCACCTGCAACTCGCCGACGGTTTGGCGCGCCGGTACGTTCGGCGGGGCGAGCCATTCGACGATCTTCGCCAGGTCGCCCTGGTGGGCCTGCTCAAGGCGGTCGAACGATTCGATCCCCGGCGCGGCCTCCCCTTCGGGTCCTTCGCGGTCCCGACGATCCGAGGCGAGCTGCGGCGTCACTTCAGGGATCGTGGGTGGACGATCCGGGTCCCCAGACGCGTGCAGGAGCTCCATCTGGAGCTGGATGGGATCGTCAGTCGCACCAGCCACGCCCTCGGGCGAGCGCCGACGATCGCCGAGATGGCCGAAGCCGCTGGGGTCAGCGAGGAGGCGGTCCTCGAGGCGATCGAAGCGGTGGACATGTACCGGCCGCGGTCGATCGACGCGATGACAGATACGGCCAGTGACTCCAGCGCTCCGGCCGCGGACCGGCTCGGGGCCGAGGATCCTGAACTCGCGAGCGCCACGGATCGCGTGACGGTCGCCGCGCTCATGGAATGTCTGCCCGAACGACAGCGACGGATCGTGCACATGCGTTTCTTTCAGGACATGACCCAGACCGAGATCGCCGACGCCCTCGAGATCAGTCAGATGCACGTCTCGCGCCTTCTCGCGCGCAGCATGGAACAGCTCGCGGCGCTCGGCTTGACGATGGGGCTCGAGCGCGAGGCTGATCTGTACTGATCGGTCGGCCGGGGCAGTCTGGAAATCCGGGTTGATCCCGTTGGTGCTCGCCGCTACAAGGGCGAACGGTCGAGACACGTTCGTGCCGATGTGCTCGCCGATGACGGGGAACTGGGCCAGCGTGCTCCCGATCATGGTGTCTGACACCGCTTCGTTGCCAACAAAGCCGAGCACGGTCGTCAGGATCAACAGGGACGGGAAGAGGGAGAGGAATCCGTAGTAGGCGAGCTCTACTGCCGGCGGGCTCCCCGGGTCCTCCCCGAATTTCTTGACCACACCGACCACGACCGCCAGCGGTCGGGACCGGCGCTGCCGAGGGTCGAACTTCTCGATCAGTGCGTCGAGTCGGGACATGTCACACCCGGACGCGTCAGCGAGGCTGAGTTCACCCGCCGGATGAGCCATGGGTCGCACCCCGGGTACCGAGTGGTAGCCCGATCCACATTCCGAACATGGCGAGGG
Source organism: Acidimicrobiia bacterium (assembly GCA_031430375.1). Taxonomy (GTDB): domain Bacteria; phylum Actinomycetota; class Acidimicrobiia; order IMCC26256; family JAENVU01; genus JAENVU01. Next base: position 5,950 of record JANPBJ010000114.1, on the reverse strand, counting down.
ATGTGACGCTCACCAGCGCAACGGTAATTGCCGTATTGAAGAGGAACCGCGACACCACAGCTTGCGCGACCATCATGGCGACACCCATTAGGAACAGCCCGGTTCGTGCGCACATGATGCTGATTCGCAGACGCCGGACGCGGGCGGTCCTCGAACCGAAACGATGCAGCGCGATGGGCGCGATGAAGGTGATCACCGAGAGCACCGCACCGAAGAGTGCCGCGCCGAACATCGCCCGTCCGACGTCGTCGACGCGGGTGAACTGTTGCGCAAAGGGCACGGTGAACAGAAAGGCGGCGAGGAGTTGCACTCCGGGGAGCAGCACCCGCAACTCCTGGAGCAACCCTTCGTAGCGATCTCGGAGCTCGTCGCCGTCGCGCTCGTCGTCCAGCTCGTCGACGGGAAGATCCGAGCGCCGTTCCTGATCCTGCGTCATCCGGCTCTCCCGTTCCGCGCGGTTGTTCCGCCTCAGGACCCTCGAACGATCCCGTCGTCCTTGAGTGGGAGCGGTGGCACCACGCCCATCTGGTCGTCCTCGTCCTGGATCGGATCGCCCTGCTCGTTCGGGGTTCCGCCGACATCAGGATCCGGGTCTGGTACTCCGTCGGATTCGACGTCGATGTTCAATCGTGACTCGGTCATCGGGATGTGCCCTTCTTTCGGACCCGGAAGCGCCGGATCGAGGCGGACGAGTGTGATTCCGAAATCGGTGCGGGGTCGCGGCCGGTTCGACGGCGACCCCGCACCGATCCTCGGGTCAATACCAGCGGCGTCCCCACGTCGCACCGGAACCCTGGGCGACCCAGAGGATCCCCCCGATCACGGCGATCACGATGCCGACCGTCCAGAGGAACGGTACGGCGAGGACAAATCCCAACACCATGAAAATCAGTCCGAGGATCAACATCTGTCGTACTCCCTTTCCATCAGTCCGGTGCGGACTCGTGGACCGCACCGGATCGTCCAACCAAGCTGTGGCTGTCGTACCCAATCGCCGACCTCACCAACCCCCATGCCCCGACAGGCCGGCGGTTTGGAATGGCCGCGGCCTGGGTAGGCCCCGCCAGACCATTCAAAGAGGAGGGGTTTCATGCCCACGGGTGATCTGCACGACGGCAACGCCGAGACCAATGACACCACTGCTCTGCCGCTCACAGACCCGGCCGCGACGGGAACGACCGCGGCGGCCTCGGGGCCGGAGATCATCGGCGACCGTTACGAGATCCGGCGGCGCGTCCCGCGAGCCGACGGAACGGTGACCGCGATTGCCCAGGACCTTCTCGATGCGTGTCCGGTCTCCGTCGAGTTCAGAGACTTCGACGGAGAGTCGACGGATGCGATCCAACGCCTCCGGACCGCGGCGTCGAACATGGCCGCGGTCGACCATACGTCCATCGTCAAGATCCGAGACGTGCTCCCGTACGGAACGGGGATCGCGGTCGTTTCCGAAGCGGTGTCGGGTCGGGACCTCACCGAGACGATCGCCACTGGGCCGCTCGGTGTTGCGGATGCCGCTCGTATCGGACATTCGGTGGCCCTCGTGCTCGCCGCGGCTCACGGCGCGGGCATGAGCCACGGTGCCCTCACCCCGCACGATGTCATCGTCGGCGACGCAGGGATGATCTACGTCGCAAACCTCGCGGTTCGTCCGTCCGGCCTGACGGTCCGAAGCCCGATGGTGGAGGCGGTGTACGCCGCACCGGACCAGCTCACCGGTCGTCCTCCGAGCGCTTCTGGCGACGTGTACTCCCTGGGGGTGGTGCTGTACGAGCTGGTGGTCGGTCATCCGCCGTTCGCCGAGTGGGACGCGCCCCTCGTGGCCGACCGCAAGGCCAATGAAGTTGCACCGAGGGTTGCGGATGCGGTTCCGCTCGGGTCCGGTCGTTTCGATCAGCTCGTTGCCGCGATGCTCCAGCGCGAGCCGACGGACCGGCCGAGCGCCGAACAGGCGGCGGTGGTCCTGAGCGAGCTGATGCACGCTGAACCGCGGGCGCCGCTCGCGGCCACCCCGCAACGGGCCACCCGTGTGGTCACGACCGAAACCGAGACGTACGTCCCACCCGAGCGCGACAACCGCTTCTGGATCGGCCTCGCGGTGCTGCTAGGAGTCGTTCTCGTGGGCGTCCTCGCGTGGGCCTTCACACGCGACGGAAACGACGATCGCGTCTCGGTCCCGACCGTGGTGGGCCAACCGGCAGTACAGGCCCTGGCGCGCCTCGAGAACCGAGAGTTCGATGTCTCGACCATCGAACTCGCGAACAGCACAGTCCCGGTCGGTGTCGTGTTCGAGCAGTCTCCCTCCGGCGGGCGACGGGCCGACAAGGGTTCGAGCGTTGTCCTGAGTGTCAGCACCGGACCCGAGTTGGCACCTCCGGCTCAGCCACCGATCGTGATCACTCCGGCCCCGACAGCGTCCTCGACGACATCGACATCGACCTCCACCACCACTACCACGACGACCACCACGACCCTCGCGCAGCCCTGAACTCGGAGCAAGCTCGCAAGCTGCGTGGCCGGCCAGAGGGGTAGTAACTGCTGCTACAACGCGATGATCAGGATGATGATGAGTATGAGCGCAATGGATCCGATTCCGATATGCATGACCGATCCCTACCCCGGCTCGCGCCGGCTCGAAACCTCGAACGCCATCCAACCGGGCACGTTTGGGATTCTCCAGACTGGGTACACCTCCGTGGTATCCCCCAACAGTCCAGGAGAGGTCATGAACTTCCTCGGGCGCATCCTCTGGGTGACCGTCGGTGCGAGTGCTGCCAACGTCGTCGGTATCCCGATCGCCGCGGTCACCTGGATCTTTCCTGTCGTCGGGGTGATGGCCCTCGTCGTGGGGCTGCTGGTCTGGAGTTCGACAGCTCCTGCCGCGCCGCTGGGAGCGGTCCCAATGCGCGATCGGCAACCATCGCCGAGCCTCACCCGATTCTGACCCGGGATGCGGTTGCCTGTGGTGCCCGACGCCTTGTGCCGAAGCATCTCCGCTCGCCGTATCGAAAAGTTCGCGGGGAGAGGTTTGCCGGCTGGCGCCTGGGGGTACTTCCCCGACATCGCACAGCAATCGCTGTGGTGGCCCGCAGCCAGGGCGAAGGCAGAAGAAGTCCCCGAAAGGAAGCACCAGTATGAGTGAGCACCGCGATAGTGGACCCGCGTCGGGCGTGAAGGGCGTCGTCGAGGGCGTGAAGGGCAAAGTCAAGGAAGTCATCGGTGTAGTAACCGGCCGCGATGAGCTGCAGCGCGAAGGCGAAGCGCAGCAGGATAAAGCCGGTGCCCAGCGTGACGTCGCCAAACAGGAGGCGGAGGCCGACAAGTCTCGCGCTGAGGCGAAGATCCATGAGGTGGAGCAGCGCAGCCACCAGAGCTGAGTTCCCGCTCGTCCTCCGAACGAGTCGCCAGCCTCACTCAGACGATGCCGCACTTTCCCCCGGGTGCGGCATCGTCGGGCCCGCGAATGCTGGGTCGAACAACGGGTTGATGAGGCGCCGCCAGATCTGTCACACTGGCGGCGGAACACACGACGACAGGGGCCAAAGATGTCTACGGGCGATCTACCCGGATCCACGACAGCCAATTTCGTGCGAGCGGCTGACGGATCCACCCTCGAGGTGGTCGGCGAGATCGACATGGATACCGTGCCGGAGCTGCGGCGCTCGCTCTACGAGCTGATCGATGCCGGGGCCAAACCGGTGACCGTGGATATGGCCGGGGTGTCTTTCATCGACTCGTCCGGACTCGGTGTCCTCATTGGGGCCCAACAGCGGGCACGGGAGCTCGGCGGCGACGTGGCGATTCGCAACCTCAACGGGCCCGCGCGCAAGGTCTTCGAGATCACCGGGTTGGTCGACTCCTTCCAGATCACCTGAGTGGGCTGACCCCGGCACCGCGATCGCAACCCACGCGTAATCTCCGAGCCATGGCCCTCCGTAATCGGTTGCTCCTGCTCCTTGCCTCGCTCATGGTGGGTACGGCCATCTGCGCCGGTGGGGTGGCCCTGGCCACTCAGGCGCGGGACGCGCAGCGCGAGCATGAGATCGTCGGCGAGCTGCAGGCGGAACGGGTTGACCGGGTGACGAGCGCCTTTTTCGATCAACAAACCGGCGCCCGCGGGTACGAACTCAGCGGCAACCCGCTCTTCCTCGAACCGTACCGGCTCGGCCGGACCGTTGCCCGCAAGGGGTTCGCACGACTCGCCAAGATCGCTGAACTCCGCCGTGCGGTCGCTGACGCCCGCACCGCCGGATCGGCCTGGCATCAAGGGTATGCCGTACCGGTCATCGATGCGGTCGCGGCCGGCGATAGAACCCGAGCCGAAATCGTCAGCGCCGGGGACACCGGGAAGCGATTGTTCGACGCACTCCGCGGGCGACTCGCGGTGCTGGACACCCAGGTGATCGAGGGTCGGGAAACCGCGCAGCGCGGGTTGGATCGCGCTCGCTCCGTGCTGTTCGTCGTGAGCACGTTGAGCTTCGCGGCCATCGCGCTCGGGCTCGGGTTCGCGGCCGTCATGATTCGCCGGTGGATCCTCAGGCCCCTCGCGGATCTCGGCGCCTGGGTTCGGGAGGCGCGGATCGTCGACGACGCCGACACCCCCGAGCGCTTGCCGCATCTGCGTTCGCCGGAGTTCTCGGACTTGGCGCTGGACGTGGACGCCATGCGTCGGCGTATCGCCCGGCAGGTCGTGGACGCGGTTGGTGCGCACGAAGCACTGATGCAGAACGCCGAAGCCCTTCTCGCATTGCGCTCGGAATTGGAGCCGTCGATGCAAGTACTCCCCGGCGGCTGGGTCGCCGCCGCGGACCTCCGGGCGGCCGAAGGCATCATCGCGGGCGACTGTTACGAGGTTGCCCAGCTGCCGGATGGTCGCACCGGGGTGATCGTGGTGGACATCTCGGGGCACGGTGCGGTGGCGGGGGTGCTTGCCCTGCGCTGCCGGGAGCTAATCCATGCCGGTCTCGCCCGCGGTTTGGATCCTGGTGCCGTCATCGAGACCGTTGCTCTTCAGCTCGGTAGTCAGGGAGCGGAGGCGTTCTTCACCGCGTTCGTCGCCGCCGTCGATCCGGCGAACGGCGAGGTGCGCTTTGCGAACGCCGGTCATCCTCCCGCCTTCGTGCTCGCGGCCGACCGCTCGGAGGAGCTCCAGCCGACGGGTCCACTGGTCGGACTGATCCCTGGGTCATGGAGCACACGCGAGATCACACTGCGCCCAGGGGATTTGCTGTGCGTCTACACCGACGGGATCATCGAAGCGCGCAACCGCGACCGTGAGCAAATGGGCTCGGACCGGCTCCGGACCCTGCTCGCCCGCTCTGGCCACGACACCGTGGCCGACATCGTCGAGCGGTGCCTGGACGAGACCATGCGCTTCACCGAGGGCAGGCTGCACGACGACGCCACCGTCGTGGTGCTCGGCCAGGTGGACAGCTGAGCAGGTTGCATCAGGCTCCAACTCGGCGCGAATCGTCGGGTTTCGGACCTGCGCGGTGTGGGTATACCGCCATCGACCACGCACTGCAAAACTTTTGGAGGACTGAATCATGAGTATCGGCGTCAGCGTTTTTCTTCTGGCCGTCGGCGCAATCCTGGCCTTCGCCATCACCGAGACCGTCAACGGCATCAACCTGATCAGCGTCGGCTGGATTTTAATGGTCGTCGGTGCGCTGGGGTTGGTGCTGTCAATGCTCTTCTGGAGTTCGTTCGCACCGTACGGGCGCAATCGCCGCACCATCGTTGAGGATCGCGGACCGCTCGTCTAGAACTCGCACGTCCGAAACGTCGGTATTCGAACCTAGGTATTCGCATGCCCAATGACAGGAGCCTCGTGGGAGGAACCGGGCCGGAAATCCCCCTGGGGGGTTTTGTTTGGGACCAGGCGGTTTTTTAAGTACCCACGGCACGCCTAGTGGGTGGCGGGGGCGCGGGCGCTTAAATAAACATAGGGGTG
>JANPBJ010000113.1:0-19746 GCA_031430375.1 Acidimicrobiia bacterium | reverse complement strand
GTGTGCGCAGGTTCGAATCCTGCCGAGGGCACTCACCGATGCTCACAGCATCGGCACTGGTATCCAGCGAGCCGTGTGCGCAGGTTCGAATCCTGCCGAGGGCACTCACCGGCCCGATGCCCGGATGCGGCGCCCACCCGGCGAGTGTGGCCCGATACGGGACCTCATGTAGTTCCGTGCGCGGGTCGATACAGCTCAGGAGACCCATCCTGAGGAGAACGAGTGCCCGTGTCATCCGGCACCGATCAACCGAGCAACTCCGCCGCGCCATACCGCGGCCCGGACCGACGCGGCGTCGCGCGGTTCGTGATCCGTGCCGCACTTCCTACGACAGCATTGGTTGTGCTTGCCGTGGCTTGGCTCGTAGTAGCCGAACATTCGGACATCTCTGTTTCGTCCCGGACCCTCACCGAGCTGGGCGCTATCGCCGCCACCCTCGCGTTCATGGCGGGAGTCGCGTGCCTGTTGCGGTGGCGGCTCGACGGCATCGCACGCGGCTGGTGGTGCGGCTGGGCACTCCTCGCGCTCGGAGCGGGTCAACTGGTGCTCCAGCCGATTACCGGTCCGAGCGCGATTGGCGCAGAGCTCGCGACCTTCGCGCTGGCGATATTGCTCATCGGACGCGCGGTCCTGTGCCCCGAGGTCGATACGACTATCCGGACGTCGAGCACGCTCGCCATCGTGGGCTGTGGCCTGGCGGTGGCATTGATCTTGGCACTGGTTGTCGGTCATTCCGAGGAACGCGCGCACGTGGCGTTCGCGATCTTGGGCTCATCGTGGATCCTCCTTGCCACGGTTGCCGCGCTGCGTCAGCGACGCGGTCACCATGACGCCGAGGCTGGGTGGATCATCCCCGTCGCCGTCGCGCTCGGACTCGCAGACCTGATCCCCCTCGCCATCGACCGAGCGTCTACTGGTCTCTTCGCCGACCGTTGGTTCGAACTCTCCGCGATGTCCCTGGCGTGCGTGGGGGCGCTCGGCGGGCTGGTGCGAGCGGCCGTCCACCATCGCACCCGCGCACTGCGCGAACACATCGAACGCGAACGCGAACTCGCGAACCGTCAACGGGTCGAAGAGAACTTTGCCGACCGCCTCCACGAAATGCGATCGACCGTGGTGGCACTCGAAGGCGGCGTGGCAACCTGGACCCCCAACGATGCCGAGGCCCACGAGTCCAGCCTGCGTGCCGCGCTGATCGCCGAGATCCGCCGGCTCCGTACCCTCGTCAACGAATCGCCGGCCGCGGCGGGAGTCGCACCGTTCGATATCGAGCAGGCGCTCGCGCCCACGATCGAGATCCAACGAGCCAACGGCCAGTCGGTGATGTTGCGGGTCCCGGCATCGGCGCGGGCGCTCGGACGTCCCGACGAGATCGCGCAGGTCGTTCACGGGCTGCTCACCAACGCGGCGAAATACGCACCCGGATCAACCGTGTGGGTCACCGCGAGTCATGCGCTCGACGAAATCTCGATTCGCGTCGAAGACCAAGGACCCGGCATCGACCCCCAATATTGGGACCGCGTGTTCGATCGAGGGTTCCGCCTGGATCCCTCGTCCACCGTGAGCGGCCACGGGCTCGGCTTGGCGCTCGCCCGCAGGATCATCCGTAGCCAGGACGGAGACCTCTGGGTCGAGGAGGGCACCACCCGCGGGGCAGCATTCGTACTTTCGATCCCGGCCGCGCCGGCCCTCAGGGTCGTGGGCGGACGCGCCGAAGCATCTCCTATGCCGAATACGCCTAACCCTCCCATGCAGCCCGGCCATCCGATACAGCCCGGCCTTCCAATGCTGGAGGCCCGGTGACCGAGACCGCGATGTCCCGCTCCCAACAAGCCGGCACCGAAGGAGCGCGCGTGGCCATCATCGAGGACCACGGGCTGCTCGCCCAGTCCCTCGCGTTCGCGCTCACCAACCTGGGTGCGTCGGTGACCGTCGTCGAAGACCTGGAGCCGTCCGCAGTCCTCCGAGTCCTGGATGAGAATGCCCTCGATCTCGTGCTCCTGGATTTCGACCTCGGCGCCGCAGGCATCGGGCTGCACCTCATCGGGCCAATCACGGCGCTCGGCCTTCGAGTGGTGATGCTGACCGGCGAGACGAGCCCCATCGTGCTTGCGGAATGTATCGAGGCCGGAGCAATCGGCATCATCGGCAAGTCCGAACCATTTGAACGACTGATCGACCAGGTCAGCGACGTGATGCAGGGACGAACAATTCTGAGCGCGGGAGCGCGGGAGCACCTCCTCGCCGGACTTCGTGCCCACCAGTTCCAGGAGCATCAACGCGGTGCGCCGTTCGCACGCCTCACGGTGCGCGAGTCCGAGGTCTTACATGATCTCATCGACGGAAAGAACGCAGAAACCATTGCCACCGAGAGCTACGTGAGCATCGCGACCGTGCGATCGCACATCAAGGCGATACTCGCGAAGCTCGACGTGAACAGCCAGCTCGCTGCCGTCGCGATGGCCAAGCGCTCAGGCTGGGCGTCTCCGGTTCTGCATCCGCCGACTCCCTGAGCGGCCACTGAGCCACGCGGCCCATCGCGTTGACATTCCCAAATCTTGAGGATGCGAAGCGGCCGGGAATCGTCGATCCTCCCTTGTAACAAAACGGGCGCGGGCATGTGCTCGCCGACAAGGGAGAAACCAACAAATGAGCAACATGATCCTCGCGTTCTGGACTCGCATTCAGAACCTCAACACCGACGAGACCGGCGCCACCGCGGTCGAGTACGGGATGCTGGTTGCACTGATCGCGGCATTCATCATTGGCACCGTCGGGATCCTCGGCGGAAAGATCGACGGCGCGTTCCAGGCGATCAACGACGTCCTCTAGTCCAACCGATCTAGCTCCGGCGCTCCCGCCTCGGCGGGTTCGCCGGAGCCGGATCTGGCTCTCTTTCCCCTTCGCCATTCTCTTTGAGGAGTCGACGATGCGCATCACCCCAGATCGGAACCGCGACCAATCCGGTGCGGCCGCGGTGGAATTCGCGATCGTCCTCCCGATCCTGATCCTGCTGGTCTTCGGGATCGTTCAGTTCTCCATCGCATTCAACCGCGTCCAAGGCCTCCACGCCGCGGCTCGCGAAGGTGCCCGCGTGGCGGCACTCCCCCAATCGACACAGGCCGACGTGAGGAACAAGGTCACCTCCGCCCTCAGCGGCGTGCTTCCCAGCGGAACGCCCCCCACCATCACGATCTCCCCTGGTTCGGGCAACCCCTGCGACCTCCGTAGCTCCGGCGCCCGCGCCACAGTTACTGTCACCGCGAACACCAACCTCGACATTCCCCTGTGGGGCAGCGAGACCCTCACTCTCTCCGGCAAGGGTGAGTTCAAGTGCGAGTGACCCGAGACGAACGCGGCGCGGTCGCGGTGGTCGTTGCTATCTGCGGGATCATGATCTTCGGCTTCGCGGCGTATGCGATCGACTCGGGCCGGCTCTGGTCCGACCGACGTCACCTCATCACCGCAGCCGACGCCTCCGCGCTCGGCAGCGCCAACGACTACGCAATCGGCGGGTCGGGGTGCCAGACGGCCGCGGGGAGCTTGGTCGCCGCGAACCACTCGGGCGCGACGGTTACGAGTTGTTTGCCAGTCGTGCAGGGGACCTCCGGGCACGTGACCGTTGCCGCTCGTAGTCGGGTCGATTTCACGTTTGCTCGCATCTTCGGATCGACCACGAAGGCCATCAACGCCTCAACCACCGCAGAGTGGGGTATCCCGACGGGCGCGAACAATCTTCGCCCGCTGGGGCTTTGCCACACCGCGAACGCGCAGCTCCTGTCGTGGCTCAACTACCCGGCCGGGCCGACCGGAAACTCCGGGGTCATACGGATCACCTACGGCAAAGCGCAACCACTTTCGTGCGGAACCGTACCGGGCAACTGGGGCATCCAAGACTTTGACGGCGGTTCGAACTCCAACCAAGACACCAAGCAGTGGACCCTCAACGGCTACCCGGGCCTGGTTGGTATCGGCGGCAACATCCCTGGTGACACCGGGGCCTTCTCGAACAGCCTCGACGGCGAACTCGCATTCCTGAAGAACAGCGGTGAGGCCTTCGCGCTTCCCGTCTTCGACACTGCCACCGGCAGCGGCTCGAACGCACGCTTCCACATCATCGCGTTCGTGTTCGTGAAGTTGGTCGATTACCGGACAACGGGCCCGCAAGCCAACCGTTATTTGGACCTGATCTTCACCAAAGGCGTCATCTCCGGCACGTGCTGTGCCCCGGGCGGCGTCAACACCCTCGTGCGGACGCTGCGCATCTGCGACGTCAACACGCTCATACCCAACACCAACGATCCCCGCGCCTGTTGAGGCCGGAGACCACCAGAAGGGCACACCGTGGATAAACGAAGGATTGTAGGACTTGTCGCCGCATTGGTCCTGGCGTTCGTCGGCACCTTGGCGATCGTCACGTACGTGAACGGCGCCGAAGACCGAGCCCAAGCAGGCGAGACGATCGTCAAGGTGCTCGTGGTCAAGGAGTCCGTGCCCGCGGGGACGCCCGCAAAGGAACTCGGCGACCGAGTCGGGCTCGAGCGCGTTTCCGCGAAAGTCACCGCCGACGGTGCCATCACGAGTCTGAAGAGTCTGGGCAAGAAGGTGGCGGGCACAACACTCGTTCCCGGCGAGCAGGTGCTCTCGAGCCGCTTCGTGGACCCGAGCAACTTCTCGGCCACCGGCGCCGACGTTCAAGTCCCTCCGGGCCTCTTGCGGACCACGATCGCCCTCGACCCACAGCGGGTCGTCGGCGGTGTCCTCACCCCAGGAGCGAGGGTCGCCGTCGTCTCTTCCTTTGAGCCCTATACGAACAACAGCGGCAACACGGTGACGATCGATGGCACCTTCACCATCGAGGACGGCAAAGCGGTGGGGAACACCACCCACATCATGTTGCACAAGGTGCTCATCACGAACGTGCAGCTCACCGGTGACATCAACAGCACCGACGACACATCCGAGAAGAGCACGGCAGACACCAACAAGCCCGGCGAGGCTCCGACCAGCCAACTGCTCGTCACCCTGGCGCTCGACGGTCCGGCGACCGAACGTCTGATCTTCGCTCAGGAGTTCGGCAAGATTTGGCTCTCGATCGAACCATCCGACGCCGCCGAGACTGGAACGCTGGTCCAGAGCCGGGGCTCGATCTACCGATGAGCTCCAAGATGCGAGTGCTCTTAGCACCGACCATCGAGACCTGGGAAGCCCGCGTTCGCGAATCCTTCGACGACACGTTGAACGGTGAGCTGAAATCGTGGGGCGACGAGACCCTTGGCGGGACCAACACCACCGAGATGCTGGCGGCCATCGAGGACCACGGCGCCGGCGTCGTGGTTCTCGGCCCCGGTCTCGCTTCGGAGCCCGCGCTCGAGATCGCTGCCACCCTCGACCGGGAACGGCCCGACCTCTGCGTCCTCCTGATCGCGGACCCCACCCCGGAGCTCTACCGCAAGGCGCTGCGCGCTGGTGTGCGTGACATCGTCAATCCAGACGCAGCGTTGCCGGATGTCCGTGCTGCTTTCGACGCAGCAATCGAGATGGCAACGCTACGCCACCATCAGACCGCGGCAACGACCGAGGCCGAGACCGACGCGACGCGTGTCATCGCGGTGGTCTCGCCCAAAGGCGGTGCGGGGAAGACAGCGATCTCGTCGAACTTGACCGTCGGGCTCGCCGCCATCGCGCCGGGCGACACCGTGATCGTTGACCTCGACGTTCAGTTCGGCGACGTCGGAAACGCGATGCGGCTCGCACCCGAGTACACCATCACCGACGCGGTACGTGTGGGCGATGGGCTCGATGCAACCACCCTCAAGGCTTACCTCACGCCGCACCCAAGCGGCGCCTACGCGCTCTGCGCGCCAGAGACCCCGGCCGATGCAGATCTCATCAGCATCGAGGACGTTGCTCGAATCCTTCGTTTGCTCGCCGCTGAGTTCCGGTTCGTCGTCATCGATACGGGCGCCGGACTTGACGAACACACACTGGCGTCTATCGAACACGCGAGCGACATCGTCCTGGTATGCGGCACGGACGTCGCGAGCGCGCGGGCGGTTCGCAAGGAGATCGAAACGTTCGATCTCCTTGGGCTCACCACGCAACGGCGCCATCTCGCTCTGAATCGAGCGGACGCGCGCGTCGGACTCACGGTCGAGGACATCGAGACCACAGTCGGCATGACCATGAGCGTGGCGATCCCCAGCTCTCGCGCGGTTCCGCTGTCAATGAACCAGGGCATCCCGCTCCTCGAGGGTGCCCAGAAGTCACCCGTCAGTCGGTCACTCGGCGAGCTCGTCAACCGCCTCGCCGGCGATACCGCAGCCAAGCACGACGCCCAGTCTCAAGGTCTGCGGCGCAGGCGGAAGGAAACCCGATGAAGCTCACTGACCGACTCAAGGCCGCCCAAGCCGAGCAGCTCGACGACCCGGAGATGCAGCGACCACATTCGCGCCAGGAGGTCGAACACCACGCCGAGGCGCCCGCGATGCTCGACCCGTTCGCGAGTCTGAAGCGTCGGGCCCAGGATGCACTGTTCGCCCGCATGGGCCAGCGGCTCTACGACGCGTCGCTCTCGGAAGAGCAGCTCGACGCGCTGGTCGTGCAGGAAATCGGCCGAGTCATCGAGACCGAACAGACTGCGCTCTCCGCGTCAGAACGATCGCGTCTCGTCGCCGAGGTCACCGATGACGTTCTGGGTCTCGGCGCAATTGAGCGGTACCTCGCCGACCCCTCGGTCACCGAGGTCATGGTCAATGCGTGCGACGGGATCTACGTCGAGCGTGATGGTCGACTGACTCTCACCGAGTCTCGCTATCTGTCGGAGGATCATCTCCGCCAGGTCATCGAGCGCATCGTGTCACGCGTCGGCCGTCGGATCGACGAGTCGTCACCCATGGTCGATGCCCGTCTTCCGGACGGTTCCCGCGTGAACGCGATCATCCCTCCGCTTGCTGTCGACGGCCCGATCCTGACGATTCGGAAGTTCGCTCGGTACGCCTTCACTCCGGAGGACCTCATCAGCTACCGCACGATGACCGCCGAGATGGTGGAACTCATCGACGCATGCGTCCGGGGCAAGCTGAACATTCTCATCAGCGGCGGCACCGGCACTGGCAAGACCACGATGCTCAATGTCGTCTCCGGCTTCATCCCCGAAGACGAACGCGTTGTGACCATCGAAGACGCGGTCGAACTCAAGCTCACGCAGCGCCACGTGGTCCGGCTGGAGAGCCGACCACCGAACATCGAGGGCAAGGGACAGGTCACCACGCGTGACCTCCTCCGGAACTCGCTCCGCATGCGGCCCGATCGGATCGTCGTCGGCGAAGTGCGTGGACCGGAAGCGCTGGACATGCTCCAAGCCATGAACACCGGACACGACGGCTCGCTCTCGACACTCCACTGCAACTCACCCCGCGATGCGCTGGCCCGGCTCGAGACCATGGTTCTCATGGCCGGGATGGATCTCCCCCTCCGCGCCATCCGTGAACAGGTCGCTTCGGCAGTCGACGTGATCATCCACCTCTCGCGGATGCGCGACGGCACCCGCCGGGTCACACAGGTCACGGAGGTCTGCGGCATGGAGGGCGACATCGTCACCCTCGCCGACCTCTACAAGTTTGACTACGCCGCTGGCAGCGATGAGAACGGATTCCTCCTCGGCTCGGCGCGGCCGACCGGGCTTCGGCCCCAGTTCTCCGATCGGCTCGGCGACATGGGAGTGGAAGTCCCAGCCCATTTGTTCGGCGCTCCAGAGATCAGCTTGGTCAATGGCACTCATCGGAGTCGGCGATGATCCGGCGGATCGTGCTCGCGGCCACGGCCGCGACGTTCACGGTGGTCGTGTTGCCCGCCGCCCGCGCGAGCGCGGTGAGCTCCCGGCCAACCTTGCGTACCGGCGCCGACCCCGGTTGGTTCCAGGGCGACCTGGCGCTATGGCTCGGAGTCGGAATCGTGTTCATCGGACTCGCAGTAGCGCTGGCACTCGCGTTCGCGCCCCGGGAGCGCGCCAGCCAACTCGCGGGTACGACACTGCAGGGTGTCCGCAACGGAACGTCGATGCTCACCAACATCGGCGAACAGGCCACCCAGTTTGCAGAGCGATCGCTGAGTCGGCGCGATCGGGGAACCCGGCTCAACGACGCCTTGGAGCGCGCGGGGATCGCCATGCACCCGAGCGAGTTCGTGGTGATCGCAACCACCGCGACCTTCGCCGTGTTCGCGGTCGGTCTCGTACTCACCAATCTGGTCGCCGCGGTTGTCGCGGCCGTGCTCGTTCCACTCGCCTGTCGGATCGGTGTGACCGGGCTGGCCGAGCGGCGCAGCGAGAAGTTCGCTGACCAGCTCGAACAGACGCTCCCGCTCTTCAGCGGCAGCCTTCGGGCAGGCTTCGGAATCATGCAGGCGTTCGACGCGGTCGCCCGCGAAAGTGCGTCGCCAACCTCAGAAGAATTTCACCGCCTTGTCGTCGAAACGAGACTCGGACGTGACCTCAATGACGCGCTGACCTCGATGGCGGATCGGGTGAGAAGCGAAGACTTCGATTGGATCGTTCAGGCCATCGAGATCCACCGGCAGGTCGGTGGTGATCTCGCTGAGGTCCTCGACAACGCGTTCGGGACGATCCGCGACCGGAACCGTATCCGCCGTCAGATCAAGGCGCTGAGCGCCGAAGGCCGACTCTCCGCAGTCATCCTGTTCGTGCTCCCCCTCGGCATGTTCGGGGTCATCTCGATTCTCAATCCGAACTACATCGCCGAGCTCACTGGGGATGCGCTTGGGATCACACTCTTGCTCGTTGCCGGCGGGTTGCTCATCGTCGGTGGTCTCTGGCTTCGGCGCATCGTGCGCCTCGTGTTCTAGGAGGACTGAATGCCACTCGGAATCTGGCTCGCCGCGATCGCGATGGTCATCTCTCTCCCCGTCGCTTGGTGGGCGATCAGCGGGACGCGCGGTGAGGGACGGGCCGCACGCGCCAACCTTGCCAAGGTCGTCACCACGGCCACCGACCTGCGCAAGGCCGTACTCGAACGGTCGGCCCACGAGCGGGTCGTCTCGCCCGCACTCGATGCGCTCGCGAGTCGCGCCCGGCGCTTCACCCCCGTGGGAGTGATCGAGAAACTCGAGCGCAAAGCATCCCTTGCCGGCCTCGCTGAAAACTGGCCCACCGAACGCCTGCTCGCGATCAAAGCTGTGGGCGCCATCGCCCTGGGGATCGCCGGTGTTCTCGCATTCCTTGCGAACCCAGGAGTGGTCATGGCGGTGTTTGCTGGGGCGCTGGTGCTCATCGGATACTTCGCCGCTGACCTCGTCATGGACGGCAAGGCGCGTGAGCGTCAGGGCGCCATCGAACTCCAGCTCCCCGACGTTCTCGACCAGCTGACAATCTGCGTGGAGGCCGGGCTGGGATTCGAAGCCGCGATGGCCCGAGTCGCCGAGAATACGGGCCCGCTTCCCGGCGAGATCGGGCGGACCCTCCAGGACATCCAGATCGGGGTGCCGCGCGATGAAGCCCTCGAGAACCTCCTGAATCGTACCGACGTGTTGGACCTGCGGACCTTCGTCCACGCGTTCGTCCAGGCCGAGCGATACGGAATCCCCGTTGCCCAGGTCCTGCGCATCCAGGCAGCCGAAATGCGCGACAAGCGCAAGATACGGGCCGAAGAACGCGCCATGAAGATGCCAGTGAAGCTCGTGTTCCCGGTCGTGCTGTGCATCCTCCCTGCATTGTTCGTCGTCGTGGGCGGGCCCGCGGTCGTGCGAATCTCCCAGACCAGCTTTGGAGGCTGACATGAGCGACGTACTGACAACGACCCACGACCACCTGGCGATGGCCACTGCGTCCGACCTGCTGGCGGGCCTTGGCCCAAATCCACCTCACGCACGGGCGGTGCAGTTCGCTACGGGCTTCCAACCGCTCGACGACGTGTTGAGCGGTGGCATCCGTGCGCAGGACCTCGTGCTCGTCGGCGGGCGGCCGGGGGTCGGCAAGACCGTCGCGTCGCTGCAATGGGCGCGCTGGATGGCGATGCAAGGCCACACTGCGATCTACGTCTGCTACGAGCACTCCCCGCATTCACTGCTCGGCCGTCTGCTCGCACTCGAACTCGGCTGCCTCGCTCGCCCAGACGAGATCGTTGAGCTGACGCGGCTCCGAACCATCGCTCAAGAAGTCTCGCTGGGCGCGGTACCGGCTGCGGCGCTCACCACCGATCCGCTCGGCGAGGAGGCGTACCACCGTGTGCAGGAGTACGGGCCCCGCATGCGTCTCGTCCAGGGCTCGGGGCATCGCACCGGGGTGAACGAACTGGCTCGCCTCGTTTCGGAGCATCGCGATGGATCCACCGTGCTGTTCGTGGACTACTTACAGAAGGTCCCAGTGGCGGCCGACCTCCGATCCAACGAGGAGCGCACAACCCATCTGACCGAGCAACTCAAGGAACTCGCAATGGCGGCAGAAGTGCCCGTCGTGGCGCTGGCCGCCGCCGATCGAGACGGCCTCATGGCCCGCCGACTCCGACTGCACCACCTCCGCGGCTCGACCGCGCTCGCGCACGAGGCCGATATCGCAATCCTGCTCAACGAGAAGGCGATCTCGGTTTCGAAATCACACCTCGCGTTCGATTCGGTACGAGCCGAGCAGTTCAAGCGATGGGTCGTGTTCAGCGTCGAAAAGAATCGCGACGGCGCCCCCGACATGAACCTCGAGTTCCGCAAGGACCTCGCGAACTACCGGTTCGACCCGGACGGCGGCTTCGTCACCGAAGCACTCGTCGACCAAGTTCTCTACGAGGAGTAGGCGCTGCGCACTTCACCTTCGGTGAACAAGAGCCACCTCGTAGTCTCAGGGGATGGCTGAACTGCATCCGATGCGAATTGGTTCTGAGCTCGTCACGACCGGCGAGGAAGCCACCATCCTCTCGCCCTTCGACGGCACCGAGCTCGGTCGGGTGGCAATCGGCACTCGGGACCACGTGAATACAGCGGTCGCCGCCGCGCAGGCAGTGCGCCGCGAACCGATGTCCGCCCATCAGCGCGCCGCGATCCTCGATGCCGCGGCCGCGGCACTCACCGCGCGCCATGAAGAGTTCGCTCGGTCAATCGCCGGCGAGGCGGCCAAGCCGATAAAGACCGCGCGAGTCGAAGCTGCTCGCGCGGCCGGCACGTTCCGATTCGCGGCGGTTGAGGCCCGCACCTTGACCGGCGACATGATCGCCATGGATGCCAACGACGCGGGCATCGGCAAGTTCGGTTTCACGCTGCGGGTCCCGGTTGGCGTCGTTGGCGCAATCAGTCCATTCAACTTTCCGTTGAACCTCGTCTCGCACAAGATCGCTCCCGCGATCGCGGCGGGCTGTCCGGTGGTGCTGAAACCCGCATCACAAACACCGCTCACCGCGCTGCTCCTCGCATCGATGCTGCTCGACGATGCCGGCCTCCCGCCGGGCTGGCTCAATGTGGTGGTCGGAGGCGGCAGCAGCGTTGGCAACGCGATCGTCGATCATGACGAGATTTCGTACATCACCTTTACCGGCTCACCCGAGGTCGGTTGGGGCATCAAGGGACGAGCTCCACGCAAGAAGGTCGGGCTCGAGCTCGGCAACAACGCTCCCGTCATCGTCGAGCCGGACGCTGATCTCGAACTCGCAGCCACCAAGATCGTCGCCGGAGGATTCGGCTACTCCGGCCAGACGTGTATCTCGGTCCAGCGCGTGTACGCGCACGACTCGATCCGAGATGATCTGGTGGATCGCGTCGTCGCCAAGGTCGAGCGCTTGATCGTCGGCGATCCCATGGACGACGCCACTGATGTCTCCGCGCTGATCAACGAGGGTGAGCGCGACCGGATCGTCGGCTGGATCGAGGAAGCAACCGGCGGCGGCGCGAAGATCGCGACCGGTGGCGCAGTAGTCGACGCGGTTCTCGCTCCCACGGTGCTCACCGGCGTGCTTCCCGACATGCAGGTGTGCACCCAAGAGGTCTTCGGCCCGCTCATCGGCTTTCAGGGCTACCAGGACCTCGATACCGCCTTCGCGGCGGCCAACAACAGTCGGTACGGACTGCAAGCCGCAATCTTCACCACCGATCTCGGGGCTGCGCTCAAGGCCGCACACGCGCTCGATTTTGGTGGCGTCATGGTCAACGAGATGCCCACGTTTCGTACGGACCAGATGCCGTACGGCGGTGTGAAGGACAGCGGAAACACCAAAGAAGGTCCGCGCTATGCCGTGCGGGAAATGACCGAGGAACGGCTCGTGGTTATCCAGATGTAGTTCGCGCCCCGCTTACAGAATGCGTTGCATCAAGACCAGGTCGAGCCAACGTCCGAATTTGAAGCCAGTCTCGTGCGCGTCGCCAACGAGAACGGTTCGTCACGACGCCGACTCATCGACGAGCAGCCCGCGCAGGAGCGCTGCAAGACCGCCTCGTCTCCGGGGAGCCCTCGGTCGGCGGATTCGGGACTCGTACCAACGCGGCGCTGACCGTTGCACGACGCAGGTCGGCGCCGGAATCGAAGCACCGGTACAGCGCCATCGGCGTGACACCGGCTGCGGCCGCCACCGATCGCATCGTCACGCCATCGACACCATCCCGGCGCACAACGCCCGCACCCGCCCGCGACGCCGTCACAGCGTTCAACTTCCGTGCGCCTGCTCGCACTTCGTTTCCGCCTCCCGCTCAGTACTCATACTTTCTTTTCGGAATTCCCCTTAGAGGGCGCGCCAATAGGCAACCAGCGGTCTGGAATTTCGAGACGCCACGGCGCGCCCGTGGCCCGAGCGGCCCGTGAGCGCAGCGAACAAGAGCGGGGAACCAGTTCGGTAGTTCAGCGACGCCTGGGCCTATTGGCGCGCGTTCTTAGCTATACAGCTGTATAGCTAAGCCGAATTTCGAAAAGCGACAACCGTGGCGCTCCGCGCGTACGGTGCCGCTGATCAATCGACCATGGACAGCGGGGCACCGATGACAGAACCAATGCCAGCACCGACGGGGGCACTGGACGGCAAGGTGGCGCTGATCACGGGCGCCGCGTCGGGAATCGGTGAGGCGACAGCCGAGCGGTTCGCGGCCGAAGGCGCCACGATCTGTGCGGTCGACTTCGACGACACGAACGGGAAGGCGGTTGCCGAATCAGTGGGCGGCTACTACGTCCACGCCGACGCCGGGGACCCCACCGATATCGCCGCCGCATTCACCGCATGTGAAGCCGAACTCGGCGGCGTGGACATTGCCTACCTCAATGCCGGAATCGCAATCGGCGTGGCCGACGTGACCACCCTCACCGACGCTGACTATCACCGGATCATGCGGGTGAACGTCGACGGCGTGGTGTGGGGAGCGCGAGCCGCAATCCCCGCAATGGTCAAACGGGGTGGCGGTGCGATCGTTGCCACCAGCTCCCTCGCCGGGTTGCTGCCGTTCGCGTTTGACCCGGTGTACGTGTTGACCAAACATGCGGTCGTCGGCTTCATTCGAAGCATTGCGCCCACCCTGAAGACGCAAAACATCACGGCAAACACCGTGAATCCGGGGATGACCGATACCAAAATTCTTACGGAGGACACCAAGGCCTTGTTCGCCGCGAATGACTTTCCGTTGATGCCCGCTACCCAGATCGCCGACGCGGTTTTCACCATCGTGACGACGGGCCGCACCGGCGAGTGCTGGGTCTGTCAGCCGGGCCGGGAGACCGAGCCGTATGGATTCCGCGGCGTGCCGGGACCCCGGACCGAGGGCGCCATCGGTCGCCGTCCTCCGGTGGGGTGAGCACCTGGGCGAACACGATCGAAGAAACTCCCTGCGGAGCGCAGGTGGTTCCACCGGTATCCTGGCCCGGATGAGCAGCCCCGACATCGCAATGACCAGCGACCAGACCCCGGAAACCGCGCCAGATACCGTGCCAGATACGGCGCCGGAACTCACCGACGAACACGTTCGTCAACCCACGAAGCTGATCCGCATCGCGTCGATGGTCCGCACGATGCTCGATGAGGTTCGGCGCGCTCCACTCGATGATGCCGGTCGACGGGCTCTCCGGGAGATCCACGAACGATCGCTGCATGCCCTCGAGGATGTGCTCTCACCGGAACTCCACCAGGAGCTAGCCGAGGTCGTCCTGCCCTTCAACTCGGACACCCCGAGTGAGTCGGAGTTGCGGATCGCCCAAGCGCAGCTCGTCGGCTGGCTCGAAGGCTTGTTCCACGGCATCCAGGCCACGTTGTTCACCCAGCAAGCCACTGCCCAGCAACAGTTCGAAGAGATGCGCCGCCGCCACGCCCTCGAAATCGGTGCTCCCGATCCCACCGGCGCCTCTGGTTCGAGCGGCGCGACGCTCGGGCAAACTACGGGCCCGTACCTCTGATGACCGAGAGCCCGATGACCGAGAGCCCGTGGAGTCTCGAATCCTGGCGAACCCGGCCGGTTGACCAGCAACCCGACTGGCCCACCGACGAGCTCCCAGCGGTACTCGAAGAACTCAAGAACGTCCCACCACTCGTGTTTGCCGGTGAAGCGCGCTCACTCACCGAGGCCCTCGCAGCCGCCAGCGCTGGCCGCGCCTTCGTCCTACAGGCCGGTGACTGCGCCGAAGCGTTCAGCGCGTTTTCCGCGAACGCGATCCGCGACAAGCTCAAGATCATCTTGCAAATGTCGGTGGTGCTCACCTACGGCAGCGGGGTTCCCACGGTGAAGATCGGCCGCATCGCCGGCCAGTTCGCGAAGCCTCGGTCATCGGCCACCGAGATCCGCGATGGCGTCGAACTTCCCAGCTTCCGCGGCGACATCGTGAACGACATCGGGTTCACCGCCGAGGATCGCCGCGCGGACCCCCAGCGGCTCATGCGCGGCTACCACCAGGCCGCAGCCACCTTGAACCTTCTCCGGGCCTTTACCAAGGGCGGCTACGCGGATCTCGCCCAGGTCCACGCCTGGAATCAGGACTTCGTGACGTCGAGCCCCGAGGGTCGCCGCTACGAGAACCTCGCGGCGGAAATCGAACGAGCACTCCGATTCATGGCCGCCTGCGGGATCGACTTGAAGCGAGAACTCCAACTTCACCAGGTCGACTGCTACACGTCCCATGAAGCGCTCCTCCTCGACTACGAACAGGCGCTCACGCGCCGAGACTCGATCACGGACGACTGGTACGACTGTTCGGCGCACCTGCTCTGGATCGGAGATCGCACGCGCGCACTCGACGGAGCCCACGTGGAGTTCCTCGCCGGAGTCCAGAATCCCATCGGGGTGAAGCTGGGCCCGTCCACCGTTCCCGACGAAGTGGTGGCCTTATGCAAGCGTCTCAATCCCGATCTGCGGCCCGGCCGACTCATGTTGATCAGCCGAATGGGCAAGGACCTCGTGAGCGAACGCCTTCCTGCCATTATCGACGCCGTCACCGATGCGGGTCATCCGGTGGTCTGGGCCTGTGATCCGATGCACGGCAACACATTCACCCACTCCAGCGGGGTCAAGACCCGACGCTTCGACGACGTGATGAGCGAGCTCCGGAGCTTCTTTTCCACATGTCACGCGTCGGGCGTCTGGCCGGGAGGCGTGCACGTGGAGCTCACCGGCGACAACGTCACCGAATGTCTTGGCGGAACCGATGAGATCCTCGGCGACCACCTCGAGCAGCGCTACGAGACGATGTGCGACCCGCGTCTGAACGCGCGCCAGTCCCTCGACCTTGCCTTTCAAGCAGCAGAACTCCTCCGCCAGTAGGAGGGCGAGTGGGAACGGCACCAGTACCCTGAACGGCGTGACCGACACCTTTGAAGATCTCGGCCCGAACTCCGGGCTCGTCGACGACATGTACCGCCAGTTCGTGGCCGACCCCACCTCGGTTGCACCCTCCTGGCAGGAGTTCTTCTCCGACTACGCACCCGCGGGCGCTCCCGTGCCTGCCGCCAACGGTGACCCGCAGGTCGCCGCCGCGGCCCACGCCGCTCCAACCACCGTCGGCACCGGCGTGGTACCGATCACCGCAGCGAACACCGGCGCGAACGCGCCGCTAGTACTCGCCGGAGAAGAGGCCAAACCGATCCGTGGCGCCGCAGCACGCATCGTGGAGAACATGGAGGCGAGCCTTGGAGTCCCCACCGCCACCTCCGTGCGCAACGTTCCGGCGAAACTGCTCGAGGTCAACCGACAGATCCTCAACAACCACCTGAGCCGTAACGCTCGGGGCAAAGTCAGCTTCACCCACCTGATCGCGTACGCCGCGGTACAAGCCGTCCGCCAAGTTCCCGCGATGGGCTCGGGTTACGGCGTCGAGAACGGCGCACCGGTCGTCGTGCGCCACGACCATGTGAACCTCGGACTCGCCGTGGATGTCGCCAAGAAGGACGGCAGCCGCACCCTGCTCGTGCCCAATCTCAAAGACGCGCACGCGACCAACTTCGCGGGCTTCTTCGCCGCCTACGAAGAAATGATCCGCAAGGTCCGCACGAATGCAATCACCGTCGAGGACTTCGCCGGCACCACCGGCACCATTACCAATCCGGGAATGATCGGCACCGTCCACTCGGTGCCACGGCTGATGCCGGGCCAAGGTTTCATTCTGGGCGTCGGCGCGATCGGGTACCCCGCCGAGTACGAAGGCGCCGACCCCCAAACCGTGGCGCGTTTGGGTATCAGCAAGACCATCACTCTCACCAGTACCTACGACCACCGCGTGATTCAAGGCGCCGAGAGCGGCGAGTTCCTCCGCGCGATTCATGAGCTGCTGCTCGGCGGCCACGGCTTCTACGACGCGATCTTTCAGAGCTTCGCGGTCCCCTACGAGCCGGCGCGCTGGAGCACCGACGTCAGCGCACTCGACGACGAGCACGCGCACAACCAGAAGGTCGTGCACGTCCACCAGCTCATCAATATGTACCGCGTGCGCGGTCATCTGATCGCCAACCTCGACCCACTCGGTCGGCGCGAGCCCGACACTCACCCCGAGCTCGACATCAACCACCACGGCCTGAGCATTTGGGATCTCGACCGCGAGTTCCCGGTTGGCAGTCTCGGTGCGGGAGTGCTCTCCCGTTCTGTGATGCCGTTGCGCGACATCCTCGGCATGCTGCGCGACGCGTACGCCCGTACCGTCGGCGTCGAGTTCATGCATATCCAGGATCCGGAACAGAAGGAATGGATCCAAGCGCGCGTGGAGATGCCCGCACCCGCGCCCGACCCCGCGGTCCAGCGCCGCATCCTCGACCGCCTGAACGCGGCGGAAGCCTTCGAGGGGTTCCTCGGCAAGAAGTACCTCGGCCAGAAACGCTTCAGCCTCGAAGGAGCCGAATCCCTGATTCCGATGCTCGACGCTTTGCTCACCGCCGCCGCCGACGGGGGGATGAGCGAAGCTGTGTTGGGCACCGCCCATCGCGGCCGACTCAACGTGCTCGTCAACACCGTCGGCAAGAGCTATGGCCAGATCTTCCGCGAGTTCGAAGGTGGACTCGATCCGTCATCGGTGCAGGGCTCGGGCGACGTGAAATACCACGTGGGCGCGACCGGCACCCACCTCGCGCCGTCAGGTGCCGCGATCGACGTCAGCCTCGCTTCGAACCCGAGTCATCTCGAGGCGGTGGATCCCGTGGTCGAAGGTATGGCTCGGGCCAAAGGTGACCGTATCGACGACCGCGAGCGCGGCCATGTGCTGCCGGTGCTCGTCCACGGGGATGCCGCATTCGCAGGCCAAGGAGTGGTGGCCGAGACTCTCAATCTGTCAGAAGTCCCGGGCTACGAGGTCGGCGGCACGATCCACATCGTGGTGAACAACCAGCTCGGCTTCACTACCGCCCCCGACATCGGCCGCTCCGGGGTCTACGCCACCGACGTTGCCAAGATGGTGCAAGCACCGATCTTTCACGTGAACGGCGACGACCCAGAGGCGTGTGTACGCGTTGTGCAACTTGCGTTCGAGTTCCGCCAGGAATTCCGCAAGGACGTCGTGGTCGACATGGTCTGTTACCGCAAGTACGGACACAACGAAGGTGACGAACCGGCGTTCACCCAGCCGAAGATGTACGAACTGATCCGCGCGCGGCGCAGCGTTCGCAAGCTCTACACCGAAACGTTGGTCAATCGCGGCGACTTGACCGTGGCGGAAGCCGAAGCCGCACTCGACGACTTCCACGCCCGGATGGACCACGCGTTCGAAGAGACCCATGAAACTGGACCGCCCACGATCCCGGTCAGCATCGTCCTCGCCGATGAAGTCGAGCCCGCCGTCGATACGGGTGTCGGCGCTGCACAACTCCGCCAAATCGTTGATGCAATCGTGCGGTGGCCGGATGACTTCGCGGTCAATCCAAAGCTGGAGAAGATCCTGCGCGCTCGGGAGTCCGAGTTCAACGCCGATCGCGTCGACTGGGCACTCGCCGAAGCGCTGGCGTTTGGTTCACTTGCTCTCGAAGGCACCACCGTTCGGCTCGCCGGCCAGGACACACGCCGTGGGACCTTTAGTCAACGCCACAGCGTGCTGGTCGACTCCACCAATGAGTCCGAGTTCTGTCCGATGCGCAACATCGACGAAGCCCAGGCGCCCGTCATGGTCTACGACTCGGTGCTCTCCGAGTACGCGGCACTCGGATTCGAGTATGGCTATTCGGTCGCGGACCCGAAAGCATGGGTCGGATGGGAAGCCCAGTTCGGTGACTTCATCAACGGCGCGCAGATCATCGTCGACCAATTCATCGTGGCCGCCGAAGACAAATGGGGTCAACAATCGCGTCTCGTGCTGCTGCTCCCCCATGGGTTCGAAGGCCAAGGACCGGAGCACTCCAGCGCGCGCATCGAACGGTTTCTCGCATTGTGCGCCGAGAACAACCTCCGCGTCTGTTATCCCACCACGGCCGCGCAGTACTTCCATCTCCTACGCCGTCAGAGCCATGCGCCGTCGCGCAAGCCATTGATCTGCTTCACGCCCAAGAAGTACTTGCGCGTCCCCGCAACTCGTTCACCGGTCGCGGCACTCGAGTCCGGAAGTTTCCGAGAAGTACTCGACGATCCGAGCACCGCCCTCGATCCCACCACGGTGCAGCGCGCATTGCTCTGCTCGGGGAAGGTCGCTCACGAACTGATCGAACGACGAGACCAACTCGGCGCGCCCGTCACGATCATTCGGGTGGAGCAGCTCTACCCGTGGCCTGAGCAGCAGCTGATTGACCTAGCCGAGAAATACACCATGTGCGATCAGGTGTGGTGGGTACAGGAAGAGCCGGCGAACATGGGCGCCTGGAACTACGTGCACGGCAAGCTGCACCGGATATTGCGTGACCAAGCGCAACTCCGCCACATCGCCCGCCCACCGTCACCGAGTCCGGCCAGTGGCAGCTCCGCGGTACATGACCGTGAACAGGAACAACTGTTCACCGCGGCGTTCGCCGATCTGAAGTAACCGCCCCTCAGCGAAGGAGCGAGTCGACCAGCTGTTCGAGGTACCGCGGGGTTACGCGTTGGCCGGTGACGTAGACGCGCAACATGATCGGGCCGGTCAAGAGGTCGTGGAAGAGTTCGGGGTCGGTCTCGGCCGGAAGTTCGCCGCGATCCATGGCCCGACGAATCACGCCGACCGCCACGGCTCGCCGGCCGGCGACGAATACGTCGTGAGCCCGAGCGAGGTCAGGGTTGCGGGTCTTGGCAACGATCATCATCGGGATCGCCCGACCGACCGCAGTCTCGGTGAGCATTCGGCGGTAGGACCGCGCCAGCGCCAGCAGGTCGGTGCGGAGATCTCCGCTCTCGTGGGTCGGA
>JANPBJ010000112.1:0-16096 GCA_031430375.1 Acidimicrobiia bacterium | reverse complement strand
GGTCTTGCCGCGTTCGCCGAGAAGCGCGCGCCAGACTTCCAAGGCCGCTAACTCGTCGAGCGGTCTGGCGTCGGATCGGCGCGCGGTCCGTCTCGGAGCATTCGGCGGAGGGTCTTGCCCCCGGGTGTGCGCGGGATCGTGGCGACAATCCGGATTTCGCGAGGCAGTTCTGCCGGGCGGAGTCCGGTCGCGGTCCCTGCGGCCCGGAGCCCAGCGAGCGACGGCGGATCGGCGGGGTTGCTGGGTACAACGCACGCAACCACTCGCTCGCCCCATTCGGAGTCCGGCGCGCCGATGATGGCCAGGTCATCGATACCGGTTGCGCCGCGATATGCGGCTTCCACCGCGACCGGGCTGACGTTGACGCCGCCGGTGATGACGAGATCCTTGATGCGATCGACGACTGTGAGTCGACCGTCCGGTTCCCACCGACCAACGTCGCCGGTACGGAACCAATCCCCCTGCCAGGGGTCGTCGGTCGGGGAGTCTCGATAGCCCCGCATCACCACCGGTCCTCGCACGAGGATCTCGGATGTTTCGGGAGCGAGGTCGATCTCCACCCCGTTCAGCGGATGGCCGTCGTGCACGCAGCCTCCGCCGGTCTCGGTGAGTCCGTAGGTGGTCACGATGCTGACTCCCACGTGGATGGAGCGGCGCAGGAGTTCGTCGGGGATCGGACCACCACCGATCAGCACGCGGCGGAACCGTCGGGCCGCGAGCGCGTCGGCATCGAGGAGTCGGTGCAAGGTTGTCGGCACGAGTGAGACGAGTGAGCACTTGGTCGACGAGTGGGCCACGGCGTGTGCGTCGAACCGCGGGTGGACCACCAATGGCGTTGCGGTGCTGTAGGAGCGCGCCACGATCGCGAGTCCGGCGATCGAGTGCAGTGGGAGGCACGCGAGCCACCGATCGCGCCGCGGATCGACAGCGAGGGCTGCGTGGACGCCTGCGGCCGACGCAACCAGGCCGGCCATGGTGAGTTCCACGTGGCGGGCCCGACCGGTGGTGCCGGAGGTTGCAACGATCGCCCCGACCCCATCCGGCACCGGTCGACCACCGGGAGTCGGTCGGATCCCGCCGGCATCGATGATGTGGGTCGGTGCGGCAGCGGTGATCCGGTCGGGAAGCCCGGGCGCAGATGGATCGATCACGATGACCGCGTCACCGGCATCCCAGACCCGTCGGATGGCGTCGGCGGCGGCGGGCGGCGGAAGCACCACGGCGACCAGGTGCGAGTCGTCGGGCCCGCTCATCGCTGGATAGCGTAACGATTGGAGTGATTGCTCCCAGAGTTGGAGGACCGTGACTACGAACCCGATTCGACCTGGTGCCCCCTGGGTCCCCATTGAACGCCAGTTCGGAGACATCCGGTCCGAGGTGTCCGATGGCATCGCGAAGATCACGATCTGCCGGCCCGAAGTACGCAATGCCTTCCGGCCCCAGACGCTGTTCGAACTGCGCGATGCGTTCGAGATCGCGCGTGACGATCCCTCGATCGGCGTGATCGTCCTGACCGGTGAGGGACCGGACGCATTCTGTTCCGGTGGCGACCAGCGGGTCCGGGGCGACGATGGGTACGTGGGTGCCGACGGAATCGGTCGTTTGAATGTGCTCGACCTCCAGATCCAAATTCGGCGCCTGCCGAAGCCGGTCATTGCAATGGTGGCCGGGTATGCGATCGGTGGTGGACACGTGCTCCACGTGGTGTGTGACTTGACCATCGCCGCCGACAACGCGCGCTTCGGCCAAACCGGACCGAAGGTCGGTTCCTTCGATGGCGGGTACGGCTCGGGTCTTCTCGCGCGGTCTGTGGGGCAGAAGAAAGCGCGGGAGATCTGGATGTTGTGCCGTCAGTACGACGCCGCGGCCGCGCTCGACATGGGTCTGGTCAATACCGTGGTTCCGCTGGCGGAGCTCGAAGAGGAAACCGTCGCGTGGTGTCGCGAGATGCTGGGGATGAGCCCGCTCGCACTGCGGATGATCAAGGCGTCGATGAACGCAGCTGACGACGGACTCGCCGGTATCCAGCAGCTCGCCGGCGACGCGACGCTGCTGTATTACATGTCTGAGGAGGCGCAGGAGGGCAAGCGCGCGTACCTCGAACGGCGGCCGCCCGACTTCGACCAGTTCCCGAAACGCCCATGACCGAATCGCCGACGGTTGCGGGAGTGGCGTGACCACTGCCGCGCAGTGGGTCGCGGGGGCGCGGCCCCGCACGCTGGGCCTGGCGATCGCCCCGGTCATGCTCGGCACGGCAGCCGCGACCCACGATGTTTCATTCCGTTGGGAACGCTTCGTGCTCGCGCTCCTGGTGGCAATCGCGCTCCAGATCGGAGTGAACTACGCGAACGACTACGCCGACGGCGTGCGCGGGACCGACGCCGATCGGCGCGGTCCGGTGCGGCTGACGGCCTCGGGGCTGGCGTCGCCGAACGCGGTGCGTCGAGCCGCGATCGTTGCCCTCGGCGTGGGTGCGGTGGCCGGTGGAGTTCTGTCATTCATGGTGGACATGCGGTTGCTGCTGCTCGGTGTGGCCGCGATCGCGGCGGCGTGGGGGTACACGGGAGGCCGCCGTCCGTACGGATACGCAGGCTGGGGCGAAGTTGCGGTTCTCGCGTTCTTTGGATTCGCCGCGTGCGCAGGCTCGGCGTACGTGCAGGACGCGACGGTGCCCGCCGCGGCGTGGTGGGGTTCCCTGGTCGTTGGGCTCCCGGCGTGCGCGGTACTCCTCGTGAACAACATTCGGGATGCGGACGGCGACGCACAGTCGGGGAAGCGCACGATCGCGGTTCGGTTCGGGCGGCCCTTTGCGCGTCGGCTCTTCGTCGGATGCTTCGTGGGGTCGGCGCTCGCGATAGTTCCGATCGCCATCGGCTCGCCTCCGGCCGCGCTCGGGCTGCTCGCCCTTCTGCTCGCGGTGGGACCGGTGCGTAGGGTGCTCACCCGAGTGGACCCGCCGGGGCTCGTGGCCGCGTTGATCGGGACCGTTCGCTTCACGATCGCGGTGGCGCTGCTCACCACCATCGGACTCGTCGTCGGATGACCGTGGAGCATCGTCTCCGTATTGGTGACCGTGAGGTGTTGCTCGTGGAAGGGCACGCGGGTTGGGGAGAGTGCTCACCGTTCCCGGGGTACCCCTGTGATCCAGCCAGCGCGCGTTGCGCCGCGGAGGAGGCGGCAACGATCGGCTGGCCCGACCGCGTGCGAGACAGCGTCCAGGTCAACGCGTTCATCGGCGCCACCCGGGATGTCGATGAGATGACCCATTCCCTCGCCCGGTTGGACGGCTGCACCTCGGTGAAGGTCAAGGTCGGTCGAGGGAACCCCGCCGTCGACATCGATCGAATTGCTCGTGTACGCGATGTTGTGGGGTCGGCGATGCGGATTCGGGTCGACGCCAACGGCGCCTGGGACGTGGACACCGCGATCGAGACCCTCACCCGGCTTGCTCCGTACGACCTCGAGTTCGCGGAGCAGCCGGTCGGGCGGATCGAGGATCTCGCCATGGTGCGGCGAAAGGTCTCGGTGCTGATCGCGGCGGACGAGTGCGTGCGATCTGTCGAGGACGCGCGTCGCCTCAACGCGCTCGCGGCGGCCGATGTGCTCGTGCTGAAGGTCCAACCGCTGGGCGGGGTCAGGGCCGCGCTCGATGTGGCGGATGCGGCGGGCGTGCCGGCGGTGGTCACGTCGATGTACGAAACGTCGATCGGTCTCGCGGCCGGGCTCGCCCTGGCCTGCGCGCTGCCCGAGCTCTTCTTCGCGTGCGGGTTGGCGACCCTCGGCGAGATCGCGGGTGACGTGACTCGTGCGCCGTTGGTACCACACGACGGCCGTCTGTCCGTCCCCCGAGAGTTTCCACCGCGGCCGTTCCCGGAGCTACTCGCTCGTTATGCGGTGGCGGCGTGAACCGCAGCGATTGCGGCCGCGACGAGGCCCGGTTGCTCGAGCGGGAGCGCGTGGCCGCCTTCGACCTCGAGCAGGCGAGCATCGAGGATTCGATCGACCATCGCGGAACCGATCGCACGGTAGCGAGTATCGGCCCGGCCCACGATCACGGTGGTGGGCATGGGCAGTTCGTGCAGCCGCTGACCGAGCGGTTCCATCTCACCCTGGCCCAACTCGACCATCTGATGAACCAAGCGATTTGCGTCCATGCTCGCCACGCGCGCGTCGAGCATGGCCGTATCGCGGGGGAGAGTCGCAAACAGCGGTTGCGCGAGCCACGCGTCGAGGAACGCGGGCACGCCCATGGCGCGGATTTCTTCCGCATGCTCACGGTCCAATGTGGAGCGCTCTCGCCGTGCGCTGGGGTCGTCGATCCCGGGGGCTGCGCTCACCAAGACGAGGGCGCGAACGAGATCGGGCCGATCGATCGCAAGCCGCAACGCGAGTCGTCCGCCCATGGAGTACCCCACGTAGATCGCGGTACCCATGCGCTCGCCGATGGTGGCCGCAGTCGTGACAAAGTCGGACCCGTGCGGGACCTCGACCGCCGTCGCGTCGGTGCCCGCGGGACGGGGCAGCGCCGCGATGACGTGGTCCCACGACCCGGCTGGTTGCGAGAAACCAGGTATGAACGCGATGCGCATTCCGGCATGCTGCCATGACGCGTGACGCGACCACGGCCTTCGCCCGAACCCTGGTGGACGAATGGGTGCGATGCGGTGTGACTCACGCGGTGATCGCGCCAGGATCGCGCTCTGCGCCCTTGGCGTACGCGATCGTCGAGGACGGTCGGCTCACCACGCACGTGATGCTCGACGAACGCGCCGCCGGATTTCTCGCAGTTGGCCTCGGCCGCGCCACCGGGCGTCCGGCGGTGGTGCTCACAACCTCAGGGACCGCCGGCGCGAACCTCCACCCGGCGATGTTGGAGGCCCATCACGGGAACGTTGCGCTTCTGGTGTGCACGGCCGACCGGCCGCCTGAAGTGCGAGGGACTGGCGCGCCCCAGACCATCGACCAGGTGGGGCTCTTTGGTGGCGCGGTGCGCTGGTTCGTGGATGCCGACGTGCCGACGGATATCCCGGGCGCGGGCCCGGCGTGGCGCGCGCTCGCCGCGCGCTCGGTTGCCGAAGCTTGCGGTGGCGCGCTCGGGGCGTCGCCGGGCCCGGTGCACCTCAACCTCCCGTTCCGGGAGCCACTCGTTCCCACGGGCGACCCGCTCGTCGACGCGCCCGGACGGCCGGATGGCGCGCCCTGGACTCCGTTGCCGGCGCACCTCGATCGCGAGTTGGACGAGGCGGTCATGGATGCGTTGGCGGATCGGATCCGCACCGCTCCGCACGGCCTTCTCATCGCGGGATGGGGGAGTGCAGTCCGGCCCGAGACCGCCGCTCGCTTCAGCCGGGCCGCGGGCTGGCCGATTGTGGCGGATCCGCTGTCCGGGCTCGGCGCGGCGGATGGTGCCATCGTTCGGTATGAAGCACTCGCGCGCGCCGAACTCTTTGCCCAACATCACGAACCCAGGTTGGCGCTGCGAGTGGGGGGACCGACCACGAGTTCCACGTTGATTCGGTGGCTCGACGCGATCGGTACCGAGACGATCTTGATCGACCCCAGCCCCCGGTGGGGCGCCGCGGTGTACGGAGCGTCCTCGGTGATCGCCGCGGCTCCGGAGCAGTTCCTGGCGTCGTTGACCGACCGGCTCGAGGCGCGTGGGGAGCACCGCGAAGCCGGGTGGGCCGCCGATTGGGTCGCGGCTGACCGACGCGCGCGGGAGGTGATCGACACGGTGGTGGATCGTTGGTCCGAGTGCTCCGAACCGCGGACCGCTCGCGACGTGGTCGACGCGCTGACTCCGGGCTCCACCTTGGTCGTGGCCTCGAGTATGCCGGTGCGAGAGGTGGAGTGGTGTGCGCGGCCGCGCGCCGACATCCGGGTCGTTGCGAATCGAGGAGTCAACGGGATCGACGGGTTCGTGTCGACCGCGTTGGGTGTTGCACTCGGATCGACTGGGCCGGTGGTCGCCCTCACGGGCGACCTCAGCTTTTTGCACGACGGCGGGGGCCGACTGGCGGCACGAGGACTTGGTGTCGACATTGTGTTTGTGGTCCTCGACAACGATGGCGGCGGAATTTTTTCGTTCCTCCCACAGGCCGACTACCCGTCCGACTTCGAACGGCTCTTCGGGACTCCGCCGGGGGTCGATCTGGCCGCCATTGCGAACGCGCACGGCTTTTCGGTCGAAACCGTTCACGCTCCCGGTGATCTCGTGAGCACAGTCGCGCGAGCGGTCGCCGCGGGTGGTCCGGCGGTCGTGATCGTGCGGACCGATCGGGCCCGGAACGTGGAACACCACCGCGAAGTCTGGGAAGCCGTTGCCCAGAATCTCAGCGAGCGGTGAGCGCTCGCAGGACCGGGGTGAGCTTGGCGTCGATCTCGGTCCACTCGGCGTCGGATTCGCTCCCCGCGACGATGCCGGCGCCCGCGTGCACGAGCGCTCGTGAACCGTCGATCTGAGCGCATCGCAGCGCGACCGCGAACTCGCCGTCACCCGCCGCGTCCACCCAACCGACGGGGCCGGCGAATCGCCCGCGTCCCCAAGGTTCCAATTGGTCGATGTATTCGAGGGCGAGATCGTTGGGAGTGCCGCCCACCGCGGGAGTGGGATGCAGTGCGAGCGCCAGGCCGAGCGCGCCAGGCGTGCGGGTGCCGGCGTTCGCGTGGATCGTGGTGGCGAGGTGCGCCACATCCGCGAGGCGCAGAACGTCGGTGGGCCCGATGGTGAGATCGGTACACGACGATCCCAGCGTTCGCGCGATAGCGTCGACGACCACTGCGTGTTCGTGGCGTTGCTTCGCGGATTCTGCCATCGCGGTTAACGCACCATGCTCCTCCGGCCGGACCGCGGTGCCGGCAAGTGGCCGTGACGTAATAGCGCTGCCCGCCCGCCGTACGAGTAACTCAGGCGATGCGCCGACGATCCCGTCATGCGCATAGAGGTACCGATCGGGTTCTCGGCGCTCGAGCCTGCGGAGGAGCCACACAGGGTCGATCGGATGCGCGGCATCAACCTGGACGCAACGGGCGAGCACCACCTTGGTGAGGGCCCCGGTGGTAATCGCGTCGAGGACGGCCCGCACGGCGTGGTCCCAAGCATCACGACCGGCGAGGCACTGCGTCTGGATCGGCCCGGGGTAGCCGTTCCGCGAGTCGCCGGTGCCTCGGTGCTGCACTGGTCGGGCAGGTCCGTCGGGTCCGCCGTTGGTTGCCGGCCCGATCTCCGTCCTCCACGCGGAGCCGTCGGCGTGACGGCCTTCGACCCAGGCGGGAATCGTCATGGTCGCGGCGGCGGCACCTCGAAACGGGAGGCTTCCCACGGCGATCGCGCCGGTGCCCGACGTGCCGACGCAATCCTCCACGGTGATGCGTTCGAGGGCGGCTTCGGCGGAGTCGGCGCGCACCCGAGCCGCGATGCCACCGGTCACGAATCCCGCGCCATTGCGCAACCACCCGAACCCGTCGGGCTCGAGACGATCGAGCAGGGAGCCGACGGGGTCGCAGGCGGCGGTGTGGGCCACCAATGGGCGGGCGCGCGACGCAATCGTCTCGACGTTCGTCACGGCAAGGTTCCCGTGATCAACTGGACCGCACCGCCGGTGAAGGTGACGCGTTGCACCTGGGTGAGGCCGGCGTTGGTGAAGAGACCCACGAGCGCGGCCGGGGCGGGGAGGTAGGCGGTCGACGCGGGGAGGTAGCGATACGCGGCCGCGTCGCCGAGTAGCCCGCCGATGCGTGGCACCGCGTGGCGGAACCATGCGGTGTGACCGAATCGCATGATCGCATTTGACGGTTCCGCGGCGTCGAGAAATGCCACGCGGCCGCCGGGTCGAAGCACGCGGACGCACTCGGCGGCGAAGGCGTCAAGATCGGTGAAGTTCCTGAGGGCGAACCCGCAGGTGATCCCATCGACGTGCGAATCGGGGACGGGGAGGCTCAGTGCATCGGCGAGCACGAGGGGGGCGACGACGCGTGCGTGCCCCAGCATTCCCGCGGAGAGGTCGAGGCCGATGGGCCGATATCCGGCGCCCGCGAGTTCCCGGCACAGGTCGCCGGTGCCGCACGCGAGGTCAAGAACTTGGACCCCGGCGCGTAGAGAGAGGGCTTCGATCGTGCGACGGCGCCAGCGACGATCTTGGCCGAGCGAGATGAGGCGGTTGAGGCGGTCGTAGCTCGGCGCGACGCGGTCGAACATCGCGGTCACGGTGCTGCGCTTCTCGGCGGCGGTGGGCAGAGGACTGGTTATTCGCGCCATTGGTCCTCGATCCGTCGCGCCCCCACTGCTGTCGCGGCGGCGATTTCGTCCTGGTCGCCCACCGCTTCGAGGTGTTCCTGGGCGACGCGAAGCAACACCCGCCGGAAGTGTTGGGAGACCAACGTGCCGGTGGCCGGCAGCAGTCGGCGAAACGAGCTGACCAACCGTTCGGCGCGCTCTTCATCGCCGAGCTCCGACGCGAGGAGCGGGCGTCGCACGTGTTCGTCGAATAACTCGACGGCCGCGTTCGCAAGGTTGAGCGTGGCCGCATGGTGTTGGCGCGCGAGGTCGAGCAGGGCGGAAAGCGGAACGCCGGCCTCGAGCAGTTCGAGACCGGCCGCCACTACCGCAATATCGGCGGTGGTGAAGTGAGCAGTGCCATCGTGGATGCGCCCCAGCAGGAGGCCTTCCGCCACGACGGCCTCGACCAGAGCTGCGGGAACTCCCGCCCTCGCCGCGAGTTCATCGACGGTGAGAAAGTCCTCGGTGTCGGACTCCACGACTGCGGCCGCGAGCGGACGGTCGACGGCCCCAAGCTCACCCGCGAGGATGCGGCGGATGATCGCGAGGGTGAATCCCTCGCGCTGCAGTTCTTTGATCTGGCGAAGTCGTTCCACATGCTCGGTCCCGTACCACGCCACCCTGCCGCGCCGGAGTGGGGGAGCGAGGAGATCGCGCTTTTGGTAGAAGCGGATGGTGTCGACCGAGACCTCCACCAACTCGGCGAGATCTTCTACTCGGAGGTGGTGGCCGGTGGGAGTTCCCTCTGGCTCGGTGGGCATACTCCCAGGATAGGAGCAACTACTCCCAAGGTTTGGATCAGCCTCAGGCGTTATCGGTAGGTCGGCGTCTGGTGCCCGCCACCACTCGTCGCAGCAGACCGAACGATCCGGCTCATGGGGGTTCCTCCACCGCCGCGGGGATGGTGGCTTCAATCGCGGCGACCGCGTGGGCGAACTCGGAGCCGGGGAGGCGGCGAGCCGCGATCCGAGCATCATCGAAGGTGTCCACATCGCGTTCGGTGGCAACTGTGGCGACGCGGAGGCCGAGTTCGTGCAACCGCGCGGCCTGGGCGGCGCCAGTGCCGGGGGTGCTCATCGGTATACCGGAGAACGCAGGGAGTGTGGGATCGTTGAGTCCGATGACCCACCAGCCACCATCATCCGTTGGTCCGAGCACTGCGTCGACGCCGGGAGCGCGCAGCGTGGCGATCACTTCGTTGAGGGCGGCTCCGCTCACTTGTGGGGTGTCCATCCCGATGAGCACGGTGGGTCCCGACTGGGTTGCGAACGCCGCGCCGATCCGATCGGCCAAGCCACCGTGTCCTTGGACCACGACATCGATCCCCGCATGGTCTCCGAGCCATGGTCCGGGCTGGCCATCGAGGACCAACCTCGGATGCGTGGCAGCGGTGAGAATCGCCGCGTCCAACGTGGTGACGAGTGCAATGCGTGCGAGTTCGGCCGCTTGGGCCGGCGTGCACGGTGGGCTCAGACGGGTCTTGACTCGCCCCGGGATGGGCTCCTTCGCCAGGATGAGCAGCACCGTCGGCGCGTGGTGCGGCGCGGCGCTGTCGGTGGTCGTGCTGGAGGTCGTTTCGGTGGTCGTCATCGGGGTACCTGGCGGAGCACGGCTCCCATATCGCGGACCGCGGTGACGGTTCCCTTCACTGTCCCGGTCACTTTGGAGCGCCCGACCCGGGGTGCGTACGGCACGTCCACGTCGGTGATGCGCCAACCATTCGCGTGCGCGCGCACCACCATCTCGAGGGGCCAGCCGGAGCGGCGGTCGACGATTCCCAGCGCGAGAAGTGGCTCGCGGTGCATGGCGCGCATGGGTCCGAGATCTCGCAGCGCGAGCCCGGTACGGCGGCGGAGTTCCGCCGCGAGCAGGCGGTTCGCGTATCGCGCGTGGACTGGCCACGCGCCACGAACCGCGACGCGTGCTCCGAGGACGAGGTCGACCTCTCCCGCCACGACCGGCGCGGTCACGCGCGGGAGATCGGCTCCGTCGAGTGAACCGTCACAGTCCATGAAGCACACGATGTCGTTCTCGGCCGCGAGCAGGCCGGCGTAGCACGCGCTGCCGAATCCTCGTGCCGGTTGGTGAACGACGAGCGCGCCGGAATCGCGAGCAACTGCAGCCGAGTTATCCGTGGACCCGTTGTCCACCACAATGGCTCGAAATCCGTCGGGCAAGGATCGAATCACTTGAGGGATCGCGGCGGCTTCGTCAAGTACCGGAAGGATGACGTCGATCATGAATGACGACGGTAGCGAGTAGGTACAGAGCGCTCGGCGTTCATCTCGTTACGAACCTCGAAACTGATGCGCGTCGCGTGCCGTTGGGCCGCGATCCACGGTTACCCTCATTGAGTGGCGCACACCGCGATTTCCCGGGCGCCGGCCGCCGCGAGTGGCCCTTCGTCGGTGGCGGTCGAACCGATGGAACCGTCGAGCTGGCCGATGATCGTGGCCCTGTTCGCCGCGGGTGCTCTCGTGGTGATCGCGTCGCAATGGGGCGAGTCGCTCTTAGACGATGGCGTCCGCATGCAGATTCACACGCCGCCGCTCACCGGGACTACTGATTGGCGGCCCGGGCGCACGATGCTTCCCGCGGCCTTCGTGGCGATGCTCGCGATCGCGTGGCTCCCGATGGCCGCGGCGCGGATGCGTTGGCGATGGCTGTTGATCGTGACCGCGGTCGTCGCGATCACTTGGGCGGTCGCGCTTGCGATGGTGGATGGGCGGGAGGCGCTCACCAATCCATTGCTCCCCGGTCAATACATTCGGACGGTCCCTCGCATCAACGATCTGGGGTTCTTTCTTGGCTCCTACGCGGAGCGCCTTGCGAGCTACAACATCCACACCCAAGGCCATCCGCCCGGCATGGTGGTGCTGTTGTGGGTCATGGATCGGGCCGGCTTCGGAGGCGTCAACCCGAATGCGGTGCTCGTGTTCCTGGGCGGTGGTGTTGGATCGGCCGCGGCACTGGTGGGTGCCAAGGAGGTTGCCGGCGAGGCGATTGCGCGCCGGGCCGCGCCGTTCCTTGCACTCACGCCCGCTGCCATTTGGTGGACCTCGGGCGACGCGTTCTTTGCCGGAGTCAGCACGACAGCGGTGACACTGGTCATCCTGGCCACCGGTCGAGATGGGCGCCGATCCGATGTGCTTGGGGCGCTCGGCGGTCTGGCCTTTGCCGCGACCGCGTACCTTTCGTACGGTCTCGTGCTGCTCGCCCTCATCCCGCTGGTGATTGCTGCACACCGGGGTCGGTGGCGGCCGGTGCTGGTTGCGTCGGGAGCCGCCGCGGTTGTCATGCTCGCGGTAAGTGTTGGGACCGGATTCCTCTGGTGGGAGGGGCTGGCGGCGACGCGGGTGCAGTACTTCGTTGGAGTCGCGAAGAACCGACCGTACGAGTTCTTTGTGGTGGCCAACCTGGCCGCGCTGATACTCGCGGTCGGTCCGGCCACGATTGTTGGCTTCACCCGGCTGCGGGGTCGGCCACTTGTGTGGCTCGTGGGTTCCGCCGCCGCGGCAGTGCTGCTCGCGGATATTAGTGGGATGTCCAAGGCCGAGGTGGAGCGGATCTGGTTGCCGTTCGTGCCGTGGCTCGTGGTTGCGACGGCCGCGCTGACCGTTGGCCGAAAGATTCCACGGTCATGGCTCGGGGCGCAGGCTGGCGTTGCCTTGCTGATCGCTGTGGCGGTGCGATCGCCGTGGTAGCCGAACGTGGGACCTCGATCCCGAGAGTGCTGGTGGTGGAGGATGACCCGACGATCAGCGAAGTGGTCGTGCGGTACCTGGAACGCGAGGGCTTGGAGGTCGAGGCGGTGGCCGACGGCCGCGACGCGCTTGATGCCGCGGCTCGACGGTGGCCGGATCTTGTGGTCCTCGACCTGATGTTGCCGGGGATTGACGGACTCGAGGTGTGTCGTCGACTGCGTGCCCGCGCGCCGGTGCCGGTCATCATGCTGACTGCCCGCGGCGATGAGGAGGACCGCGTGCTGGGCCTGGAGCTGGGCGCGGACGACTACGTGGTGAAACCGTTCTCGCCGCGTGAGCTGACGGCGAGGGTTCGGGCGGTGCTCCGGCGAGCGGGTGGAACGGATAACCCCGACACTTTTGAGGTGGAGACCATCGAAGCGGGCGGTCTCCGAATCGATCTGCGCGCACGCGAGGTCCGACGAGCGGAGGAGTTGGTGACGGTGACCGCGCGGGAGTTCGATCTCCTCGCACATCTCGCCCGGCATCCGCGACGCGCGTTTTCACGCGAAGAGTTGCTCGAGCGGGTCTGGGGATACAGCTTCGGGGACACCGCGACCGTGACCGTGCACGTTCGTCGATTGCGGGAGAAGATCGAGTCGAATCCTTCGACGCCCGTGCATCTCGTGACGGTCTGGGGAGTGGGGTACCGGTGGGATCCGTGAACAGTCGGTGGCGCAGCGCGTCGATCGTGCTGGTGGTGGGTTTGGCGCTCACCCTGATGGTCGCGGTGGCGAGGTCGATGTCGGACCGAGACACCCTCGAGTTGATCGGGATCGCAACCGGAGTCGCGTTCGTCGGGATCATGATGGGCGTGCCGCTGCTTCGCCTCCTCCGGCGCCGCAGCCTGGGGCTCCAGGTCGCTGCGCTCACGCTGGTGATCGTGGCCGCGGTGGCGTTGGGGGTCTTCGTCGCAGCCCAGGCGATGTTCATCTCCGCCCATGACCTGGCCGTCATCGAGGTGGTGTTGCTCGCGGCCGCCACCGTGGGGGTTGCCGCCGCGATTTGGCTTGGCGGTCAGGTTGCGGCCACGAGTTCGTCGCTCATCGCGGTGACGCGCCGGATCGGAACCAGCGATACCACCGTCGCGCCCGCTATCCAGGGTGCGCCCGAACTCGTGGCACTCGCGCACGAGTTGGAGTTGATGGAAGAACGGCTCGACGAGGCACGCGGCCGTGAACGCTCAGTGGAGCGATCGCGTCGGGAATTGGTCGCGTGGGTATCGCACGACCTGCGCACCCCGCTCGCCGCCATCCGCGTGATGGTCGAGGCGCTCGAAGACGGTGTGGTTGCCGATCCCGAAACCGTGGCCCGATATCACAGCATGCTGCGCGTCGAGTCGGATCGTTTGGCTGCGCTCGTCGACGATCTCTTCGAGCTGAGTCGGACGCAATCGGGTGCGCTCCAACTCCAACTCGAGCGGGTGTCGCTGGGCGACCTCGTCTCGGACGCGATTGCCGGCGTGGCGCCGGTGGCCGCGGCGAAGGGAGTGCGACTCGTTGGCCGGATCCACGGGATGCCGGCCGAGGTATCGGTCTCCACCCCCGAGTTCTTGCGCGCCTTACGCAACGTGCTCGAAAACGCCATTCGTCATACCCCGGTGGATGGTTCAGTGATGGTCGAAGCGGGCAGTGCCGACGCGGATGCCTACGTGTCGGTGGTGGATACCGGTGCCGGTATTCCGGCGGGGGATCTCGAACGGATCTTCGACGTGGGCTATCAGGTGGACCGGGCGCGTACGGCCGGCGGTGCCGGGCTCGGCCTCGCGATCGCCCGGGGTTTCGTCGAGGCGAATCACGGCCATATCAGTGCGAGTAATGAATCCGACGCCAACGGATCACCGCAAGGCTCCGGTGGGGCGCGGTTCACCGTTCGGCTGCCATTGGCACCGGTCGGATGAGGATGGTCGGATGAGGACGGTCGGATGAGAGTGTTAGTGACTGGCGGCGCCGGATTCATCGGGAG
Organism: Acidimicrobiia bacterium; assembly: GCA_031430375.1. GTDB lineage: Bacteria > Actinomycetota > Acidimicrobiia > IMCC26256 > JAENVU01 > JAENVU01. Next base: position 2,110 of record JANPBJ010000112.1, on the reverse strand, counting down.
CCACATCGTCAACGCCCTGCAGGGCGCGGGCGACGACGTGCGGATCCTCGATCGAGTGTCGATCAGCGGACCCGGCCGGGATGTCGAGGCGATCGTCGGCGACGTTATGGATCCGGATGCTGTGGCAGCGGCGCTCCTCGGTGTTGATGCCGTCTGTCATCAGGCGGCCAAGGTTGGCCTCGGGGTGGACTTTGGCGATGCAGTGGGATACGTGCAGGACAACGATCTCGCGACCGCGGTGCTCCTGGGCGCGCTGCACGACGCGCGGTTTCGGGGCCCGTTGGTGCTGGCATCGAGCATGGTGGTGTACGGCGAAGGTCGGTACCGCTGCGCGGCGCACGGTCGGGTTGCACCCGGGCCCCGGCGCCCAAGCGATCTGGATGCTGGGCAGTTCGAGCCACCGTGTCCAGAGTGTGGTGCACCCCTCGCTCCGGAGTCGGTGCCGGAATCCGCCCGTCTCGATCCGCGCAATGTCTACGCCGCGACCAAGGTCGCGCAGGAGCACTTGAGCGCGGCGTTCGCTCGCGAACATCCCGATGTGACTGTGACCGCATTGCGATATCACAACGTGTATGGACCGGGAATGCCGCGCAATACGCCATACGCCGGGGTCTCGGCCATCTTTGCCGACGCACTCGCGTCCGGACGGGCGCCGCAGGTCTTCGAGGACGGCGGTCAACTTCGGGACTTCGTCCACGTCCGGGATGTGGCCGCCGCCAACGTGCTGGCGCTGCGTGCCGGGGTGCCCGGTGCGTTCAATGTGGCGAGTGGTTCGCCGCGTCGCTTGCTCGACATGGCTGACGCGCTGGCCGACGCGTTCGGTGCTCCTGGACCGCGCCCCGAGGTGGTGGGCGGCTGGCGAGCGGGTGATGTCCGCCACGTGTTCGCCAGCCCCTCCCGGGCCCGGGACGAACTTGGTTTCATCGCGGCCATCGACTTCACCACGGGCATGCACGAGTTAGCTGAGTTTCTATCGGTTGGTCCGCGCTGATTGTCAAAACGCCGGAGGAAGGACGCGTTCGAGGTAGTAGCAGAACAGGGCGTAGGTGGCGAGGAACGGGACCGCGCCCGCGACCCAGATGAACCACCGCTTGCGGCGCGAGAAAGCGAACCACCACAGTCCGCCCACGGCGGCGGTGATGAGGCCCGACCAGATCACCGGGACTCTCGACTCGGGCTTTCCCAGCAAGTCATCGATCGCAAGCCGGGGAGTCTTCCCGGGTGTCACGGTCGGCTTCGTCGGTTTGGGACTGGCTTCGACATCGAGGCGGGCCTTCACCACGAGCCGTTGCGCGGCTGACCACTTCGGGTGACAGGTGGTGAGGGTCAGGGTCGCGTCGGGCGTGGGGTCGAGGACATAGACGTCGGCTTTGGTGACGATGAGCTGTTCGGTGACGGTGTAGGTGAATGTTCCCGAGAGCGTGGCAACTGAGATTTTGTCGCCGGGCGCGAGTTCGTCGAGGCGGCCGAACGGGGCGCCGTATGTGGTGCGGTGCCCGGCGATCGCGGCGTTCCCTATCTGACCCGGCATTGGCGTATCGGGGTAGTGGCCGGGTCCATTGCGGAGGTCGGGAACGCTGATCCCTTGGACGATCGCTCGCTCGATGCCGATCTTCGGTATCCGGATGATGCCGACCGCCTGGCCATCGGGCGGCGGCGGGAGTGGTGCGGTCGTGGTCGTGGTCCCCGCTACCGGCCGCGCGGCCTGGCGAGCCTTGACCGCGTCGGCATGAAACTGGGAGGTCAAGCTCGACTGCTGTTGTGCCTCGTAGAACCCCGTCCCCCACAGTTGATACGCGACGAAGAGGAGCAGCAGGGTTCCGCCGACGAGCAAGAACCGCCCGACGAAGTTGATGGCTCGACGCACCGCATCGACGGTAGCGGCTGGATCAACGGGTGCTTGACCACTCGGTTCGGTGCGGACTGGAGCCACGGTGAAGCTCGGTTCGACCGGTTTCTCGAGATCTTCGTACACTTTCCGAGCTGTGATCGCCCCGTCCCGGGGCCCGGAGGCTCGGTGTGTCCCTCGTCGTTCGGCTCCGCTCGGTGGTGTGTCTGCTGGGCCGTTTCCCCGCACTCGCGGGTGCGGACTTGGACGTGGAACCGGGCG
>JANPBJ010000111.1:0-9696 GCA_031430375.1 Acidimicrobiia bacterium | reverse complement strand
AACACCGTGGGGTTTTTTGATCCCGACGCCTTGGCGCGACCCACCCTCGAGCTCGCCCCGCCGCCCCGTTGGGGCTAAATCTCTCCCTTTTGGCGCATAATACAGGCCTCGTGGCTTGTCTTCTGCGCCAAAGTCGGTGGTCGCGGTGGCGTGGGCGGCTTCATAGATCGTCTGCCAGCCGGTGCAGCGGCAGAGGTGTGCGGCGAGGGCACGATCGATGTCGGCCGAGGTGGTCTTGCCCTTCGCCGCGAGCGCGGCAAGTCGCACGATGATTCCAGGGGTGCAGAAGCCGCATTGCGACGCGCCAGTGGCAACAAACGCGTCGGCCAACGACTCGCGACCCTCACGGTCGAGCCCGGCAAGGGTGGTGACCGAGCGCCCTGCGATCCGAGCCGCGGGAGTTACACACGAAACCCGCGCGTCACCATCGACCAACACAGTGCAACACCCGCACTGACCTTGGGGTGCACAACCGTCTTTGACCGTGAAAACACCCAACCGCTCGCGCAGAACTGACAGCAGTGATTCACCGTCAGTAATCTCGACCTCGACGGGCGCGCCGTCGAGGATGAACGCGAGGCGGCTCAGCTGAACGACTGGCCGCAGCCGCACGTGCGCTGCGCGTTCGGGTTGCTCACGTGGAAGCCGGAGCCCTGCAGGCCATCGCGATAGTCGAGCTCCGCGCCACCGAGGTGCTCGATCGAGGCCGGGTCGATGACCACCTGGACGCCACCATGATCGGTCTTCACGTCGTCATCGGCAATGTCGGCATCGAAGAACATCTCGTAGCTAAACCCTGAGCAGCCACCCGGACGGACCGCAACCCGCAACGCCAGACCGGGGGTGTCCTCGGCCTCAATGAGGGTCTTGACCTTGGCCGCGGCCGCGTCGGTGACGGTGAACGTGGTGCGGGCGTCAGTGACTGTGAACATACTCATGGTGCGCTCCGTTGATTTCGGGGGCGGTCAGGATACCGCGACGACGACATGACAGGGATCCGGCTCATATAACGCCGAGAACCCACCCACTGTTCCTCGGCCCTCATCGGCGATGCCTTCACAGATTCCTCGGTGCAGGTTGCAGACCAGCTCGGGGTAGGCCTCGGCCAGTTCCCGAAACGGGCAATGGAGAAAATCGATGCGCGTGGAGCCATCCAACGTTGCGTTTTCGTCGGACGCGGGCGCAAAACCAAGGCGATCGAGCTCCTCGCCCATTGCGGTGAGGCAGGCCCGACCGCTCGTGCGTTCGGCCACGCTGCGTCCCCATGCCCGACCCGTCGAGCGGGCGGCATTCGCATCGGCTCCAGTGGTCTCGGCGAGCGCGGCAAGGAGTCCGGCGAGCAGGACATGGGCCGGCGGATCGAACCCGAGCCCGGGCGCGCCCGGAGCCAGGGAGTACTGATGTTGGGGCCGTCCGACGGTGCCACGGTGGATGGCCTCGACCTCGATGAGCCCCGCGTCACGGAGTCGTTCCAGGTGGAGGCGAACCGTGTTGGGATGGAGCCCAAGCGTCTCGGCGAGCTCCGAGGCGGAGCGCGAAGCCGTTGACCCGGCGAGCTCGCGGTAGAGGGAATAGCGAGTTTCATCGCCGAGGGCTTTGAGCACCTCGAGTTCCATGCCTTGACCGTAGACCTCGACCGGCATATTTTCAAGGCCTACGCTGTTTTTATTCGTCAGAGCCGAATCATCGGCCCCCCTGCCTCTCATCGGACGACCATGACCGACCCGAATCCGCTCGCCGAGCCCCCGATCGTTGCCATGCCCACAGTCGACGACGTGCGCGGGATGCTCGGTGGGGTCATGGACCCCGAGCTCAAGACCAACATCGTCGACCTCGGGATGGTGCGCGACATCGCGATCGCCACCGACGGTGTCACCACGATCCATATTGCCCTGACCACGCTCGGATGTCCGCTCCAGGCCGAGATACGACGCGAGATCGCGTCGAAGGTCACGAGCCTCCCCGGCATCACCGACGTGAAGGTCCGCTGGGTCGAGATGACCCAAGAGCAGAAGTCCGCCGCGATGCAGCGCGCTCGGCTCAATGCACGGGAGAACGCACCCGACACCATGATCCCTGTGACCACGCGCGTGCTCGCAGTGTCGAGCGGCAAGGGTGGCGTCGGCAAGAGCTCGGTGAGCGTGAACCTCGCGGCCGCGCTCGCGGCCCGCGGCCTACGGGTGGGCGTGCTCGACGCCGACATCTGGGGATTCAGCGTGCCGCGCATGCTGGGCGTTGAAGGCCGGCTGGGAGGCGAGAACGGCAAGATCACTCCCCATCACCGCGACGTCGACGGTGGCGGAACCCTCGAGATTGTGTCGATGGGGTTCCTCGTGGAGGACGAGTCGACCGCGCTCATGTGGCGCGGACTCATCCTCACCAAGGCGGTAGAGCAGTTCCTCACGGATGTGCGCTGGGGTGAGCTGGACTACTTGATCGTCGACATGCCCCCGGGTACCGGTGACGTACAGATGGGCTTGGCCCGCCTGCTACCCCAGGCCGAGATGCTCGTGATCACCACGCCCGCGCTCGCCGCGCAGAAGGTCGCCACTCGGGTGGCCGATATGGCCCGACGCTCGTACATGAAGGTGGTGGGGGTGGTGGAGAACATGAGCGAGTTCGTGGCCCCCGACGGTCAGCGTTTCGCACTCTTCGGCACCGGTGGCGGTGCCGCGCTGGCCGCGGAGATCAACGCGCCACTCGTGGCGTCGATTCCGTTGGAGCCCGAGGTATCCGAAGGTGGCGACACCGGTATGCCCGTGGCGCTCAGCGCACCCGACTCCCCGGCGGGCGCCGCGTTCCACACGCTCGCCGCTCGCATCGTCGAGGAACTGCTGCCACCAGTGGAGATGGCCGGTTGCACCGCCCGCATCTTCGAACTGGCGACCGCGAACCTCGCGGCAGCCGACGCCCGCGCCGCCGCCGCGAAGGCGTAGATCGCTGGGTCCGATCAGGCAGCGGGGCGCGCCGTCTCCGGAATCCGAAACGACAGCGTCGGGTCGAGTTGCACGGCCTTGCTCAGTGCGGTGGCGCTGCCTGCCGTGTCATTGGCATCGAATAACAACAACCCGAGGTTCAGATACGCACGTGCAAACGAGGGGTCGGCCACCGTCGCCCGTAGTAACGCAACACCCACGATGACTCCGGTGCCGCGCCTCCGTTGCCGCGAAGAGCGCGCGCCCTGCTGGCTCCTCGCCGGGACGTACGTTTCGTCCTCGATCTGGGACCTCGTCACACTCATACTGCGATCCATCGACGCGATTGGGGTCTCGGTTGACCTCGGTCTTGCGGAGCATCACGCTTCCTTATGGCCGTTTTCGGTCCTTCCGCGCGCGCAATCGTCCGCCCAGTTGAAGGGGCGGATACCTACGCGGAGGTCCAGATGCCCCTGGCGTCTCGGCCCGCGACCTTGCCGTCGTCTCGAAGCTTCTTGAGGTGCGAATAGACCTGCTTCGCGGCAACGGGGATCAGCGGGGCCGGCGTGTCGGCATACAGCGCAGCGACGATGTCTTTCACGCGGGTCGGGCCCTTGCGTACGAGTCCGAGCACCTGCCGCTCTCGATCCCGACGATGCTTGAGGTACTCATCGATACGGGCACCCGGCTCGTCGATCAACTCGCCGTGACCCGGTGCGATCGAACGCAGCCGCAGCGTTCGCAACCGCTCCAGGGTTGTCATGTATGTCGCCATGTCACCGCCGGTGGCCGGAGACACCACGGAGTACATCCCGGCGAGAATCGTGTCGCCGGTGAACAGCATCCGTTCCTCTTCGAGGAGGAAACAGAGATGGTTCGGTGCATGGCCCGGCGTATGCAGCACTCTGAGCTGGAACTCGGTCCCATCGATCGTGTCACCTTCGCCGATGGCACGATCGACCGACACGTCCTTCTCGCGTTTCGAGAACGCGAGAACCTCGGCGCCCGTGGCCTTCGCCAACCGCCTCGCGCCCGGAGCGTGGTCGGAATGAGTATGGGTCAACACGATCCACCGGACCCGTTCGCGCACCGCGGCGCCCACGATCGCATCCGTGTGCCGCTGATCGTCGGGACCCGGATCGATCACCGCCACCTCATCGACACCCACGAGATACGTATTGGTCCCGGGACCCGTCATGTGGCTCGGGTTCGACGCAACGACTCTGCGCACCAGTTGCGACAGCGCGCTCGGCACCTCGGGAGTCATGTTGGGCACGGCGCCACCCCATCTGTCCACTGAGCATCGCCGGGCAACAGGATCCGTTGTCCGCCTGACGGTTCACCGATCAGTGGCACGCGGCCGTCGTGGTCCGGGGAACTCGCGCGCCGAGCCGCGTCCAGGACATGATCCGCGCGGTCGAACCGCGCGAGCGCTTCGAGGCTCTTTCGCGTCGGGAAAATCAGATCCATCTCGCCTCGGTCGGCGGCCGCGAGCGCGTCGACTGGGCGAATCCACGCGGAGTCGATCAGCTCCGTGTTGTCATGCGCGTACGAGCCAGGCGGCGCCGCGCCGACGAAGAACCACGTGTCATACCGGCGCGGTCCACCGGGCGGCGTGATCCAGTGCGAGAAGAGATGCAACTCGTCGACGGCGAGCACGAGATCGTGCTCCTCAACGAAGGCAGCAAAGTCGGTCTGGCCGATATTCAGTGCGTCACGCGCCGTCGCGAGATGCTCGACGCGCGCGTCGGCTGGTTCACCGTCACCGGTATGCGCGAGCAGAACACCTGCTTCTTCGAACGTTTCGCGCACCGCACCGACGAAAAACCCCAGCCCACCTGCATCTATCCCAAGTGCCCGGCTCGCGCGATCGTCGTCCCACCCGCGGGTGCGGGATTCCCACGACGGGTGACGGTCGTGAACATCGATCGCGCCACCCGGAAAGACCGACGCGCCTGCGATCCACACCGAGGCAAGGTTCCGCCGGAGCATGAAGACGTGGAGGTCCGGCGCGTCCCGGACCAACATCACCGTGGCCGCGTCCCGAGGAGTCAACGCCGGTACTCGATCCCGAGGGTTCACGCCCCGAGCCTACTGACGCCCTCGACCGCGGTCATCGAGCCCTACGCTCGTGGGCTCATGGATCCTCGGCGTGCGCTTCCTCCCGTTGACCGCGTCCTCGCCGCGCTCGATGGCCTGCCCCGTGAACTCCTCGCCCATGCGGCACGCAGCGCGGTGGAGCACGCACGCACTGCGATCGCCAACGGCGCCATCCTCACCGAAGCCGACGTCATCTCGGATGCCGAGCGTCGGGTCGTGGAGCAACGAACGCGTCTGCTCCAACCCGTGATCAATGCAACCGGCGTACTGCTGCATACCAACCTGGGCCGCGCCCCGATCGGTGAAGAAGCGCTGCACGCTGCGCTCGCGATCGGTGGCGGGGCTTCGAACCTCGAGCTGCGGCTCGAGACAGGGACGCGCGGGTCGCGCCACGAACACGCTGGCACGCTGCTCGCCCGTTCGGTGGGCGCCGAGGCAGGCATCGTCGTCAACAACAACGCGGCCGCAGTGTTGCTAGCGCTTGGCGCGCTCGCCCGCGGTCATGAAGTGGTGGTGAGCCGCGGCGAGCTTGTGGAAATCGGCGGAGGATTCCGGGTACCCGAGATCATGGCGGAGTCCGGTTGCCAACTCGTGGAAGTGGGGACCACCAATCGCACCCGCCGCTCCGACTACGAACAGGCCATCACCGCCGAAACTGCGCTGCTCCTCAAGGTGCACGCCTCAAATTATCGGATGGTCGGCTTCACCGAGGCCACTCCCGTGAGTGAACTCAGCCCCCTCGGTCCGACCGTGATGGTGGACGCCGGCTCCGGGCTCCTCGATGAAACGACGCCGTGGCTCCCTCACCATCCTCGCTGGCTGCGCGACGAACCGGGCGTGCGTCAAGCCATCGATGCGGGCGCGGGCATCGTGACCTTCTCCGGCGACAAGCTCCTCGGCGGACCACAGGCTGGCGTGATCGTGGGACGCGCGGATCTCGTAGCGACCATCGCGCGTCATCCCCTGGCGCGCGCCATGCGCGCCGACAAACTCACGCTTGCGGCCTTGCAACAGGTGGCGCTGGTCTACTTGTCCGGCGATGCATCCTCGATCCCGTTGTGGCGCATGGCCACGGCGAGCCTCGAAGAGCTGCGCACCCGCGCCGAGACGATCGCCGCGGGCCTCGCCCACACGAAGGCGGTAGAAACCGAGGCCGTCGCCGGAGGCGGGACCCTGCCGGGACTGACGATCCCATCGATCGGTATCGCGATCGATGTGCCCAACGCGGGCGTCGCCATGGCCATCCTTCGCGACCACGGGGTCATCGCCCGAACGGAGTCGGATCAGATCGTGTGCGATCTCCGCAGCGTCGATCCGAACGACGACGGCATCGTGGCCCGCGCCCTCGGCGCCCTCGGCGCCCTCGCCGCTCTCACCGTCGATCGCTGAGCGTGGCCACTTCGAACGTCGGGTCGCCGCCAGTGCGGACCGACCTCATGGTTGCCCGACTCATGAGCGTCGACGAATGAGGGTCGTCGCTACGGCTGGTCACGTGGATCACGGGAAGTCGACGCTTGTCCTCGCGCTCACCGGCACCGACCCCGATCGCTTCCCCGAGGAGAAAGCGCGCGGTCTGACGATCGACCTCGGGTTTGCCTTCGCCACCCTGCCCTCCGGCGCCGAGGTCGGCTTCGTCGACGTCCCTGGCCACACCCGATTCATCAAGAACATGCTCGCGGGGGTGGGTGCGGTCGATGTCGCAATGCTCATCGTCGCTGCAAACGAGGGCTGGAAGCCTCAGAGTGAGGAGCACCTGCGCATCCTCGATCTGCTGAACGTGCGTCACGGGATCGTGGTGGTCACGAAGTCGGACCTCGTGGACGCCGAGACGCTCGAAATCGCGATCCTCGAGGTAGACGAACACGTGGCGGGTACGAGTTTCGAAGGGCTGGAGATCGTGACCTGCGCAGCCCGATCCGGCCTCGGCCTCGATGATGTGCGCGCCGCGCTCGATCGGGCGCTCGCCTCCGCACCGAGCGCGCGCGACGCCGGGCGCCCTCGACTCTGGATCGACCGCGTGTTTGCGGCCAAGGGTGCGGGGACCATCGTGACCGGCACCCTCACCGGCGGGGCAATCAACGTGGACGACGACCTCTACGCAGGCAGCCATCCCGTACGCATTCGCGGCATCGAATCTCACGGCACGTCGCTCGAGCGCGGCGAACCGGGGAGCCGGGTGGCGCTCAACCTTGCCGGAGTCGATCACCACCAACTCGCTCGGGGTGACGCGGTGATCCGGGCGGTTCAATGGCGAACGGTCGAGGTGGTGGATGTGGAGTTGACCCTCCTCCCCGGCGTGGAGCTGCGCCGGCGCGGCCGCTTCACCGCCGCAGTGGGATCCGGCGAGCACCGGGTGTGGTGTCGGCGCCTCGACGATCGATTCGCGCGTCTGCGCTTCCCGACCGCGATTGCCGTGGCGCCCGGCGATCGGATCGTGTTACGAGATCCGGGTACCGCGGCCACCGTGGCCGGCGCCACCGTGGTGGATGTGACGCCGGCGCGCAAGGCCAGCGAGGCGCCCACCCGGCTGGAGCTGCCGCTTGGGGCCCGGCTGCTTGCCGACGGCTGGCTTCCCGTGATCGGGCTCGACGCTCGCACCGGCCTGGCCCAACCGGACGCGGCGGCGCTCGTGACGGCGGCCGGAGGCGAACCGATCGGGGAGTGGATCCTCGACCCGAACTTCGCAGCCGTCCTACGGAATCGCACCATCGAGCTCGTCACCGAATACCACCGCGACCATCCCGACGACTCCGGGATCGCGCTCAGCGCGCTGAGCGCTCGGCACGGACTCGAAGTCGCGCGTCTCGCGGCGTTGCTCACCACAACGCCGTCGCTCACCACCACGAGCGCCCTCGTCCACGCGATCAATCATTCGGGACGCGCTTCGAACTCTGATGCGGCCCGAACACTCCTTGCCGCGCTCGCGGCTGCGCCCTTCGCACCCCCCGTGCCCAAGGACGCTGCCTTGGCGAAAGCCCTCGCTCGCGAGGGCGCAGTCGTTGAGCTCGACGGGATCTACTTTGCAGTCACCGCCGTTGCCGACGCACGCGATCGCGTGATCGAAGCGATGCGAACGAGTGGTTCGATCACCATCGCCGATGCACGCGACACGTTGGGTTCAACTCGCAAGTACGTTGTCCCGCTCATGAACTTCATGGATCGCGACGGCGTGACCCGACGACGTGGCGACGATCGCATTCCCGGTCCGCGGTCAGGACTGCTCGACCCCGCTACCAGGACCGGATCGACCGACCCGGTATCCGACGGGCTCGAGCCGCCGTCTAACTGACTCGAGCCGCGAGCATCTCCAGACGCTCGTGTTCATTGCGGCCGCCCCAGATACCGTGCGGTTCCCGAATCGACAGGGCGTAGTCAAGACATTCGGTTTGCACCGAACACTGGGAGCAGATCACCTTGGCCTTGGTCTCACGACGCTCACGGTCATCACGGCGTTCGCCGCTGGCCGGCGGGAAGAACACCCTGGTCTCGGGTCCGCGACACGCGGCACGGAGTTGCCAGGTCTCGTTCACCATCCCGTGTGGGTTGCCCTCTGAGTTACTCACCGTCACCGCTCCCCTCCTGCCGGGTCGCCAAGGCTCCTCCACCGGGGCCCTCGATCGGAACCTACTCCGAGGGTGTGACCACCCACAAGAGCCCGATTTCACAGTGTGAACAGCAGGTAAAGCGTGGAGCGAGCGCCAGCCACGAGCGGTTCAATCCTTGGGCTTGGGCTCGCGATAGTCGCGGGCGGCGCCGGTTTCGGGCTCAACTTCGAGCACCAGGCCGTCGACCTCGATCACCCGGATCGGCTCACCTGCGGTGATGGGCGTGGCGCGGTTCGTTCGCGCCCGCCACCGAGCACCCCGGAGCAGCACGACACCTTCCGGGGAGATATCGACGGCAGCTTCACCAAGCTCACCGATCAATGACTCGCGACCGATCGTGGGGGTGGAGAACCGTGACCGCACCGCCACCGGCATCGCGGTCACGAAGAACGTGACGCTGGAGCCGACCAACAACACGATGAGCCACCAGTAGACGTCGAGTGCGGAGGACCCGCCATAGAGGAAGATCGAGCCCACGATCAGCAACACGGTGGCGATCACCGTCCACGAATACACCCGATCCGCCTGCACATCGATCGCGTAACCGATCATCGCGAGGAAGACCAGTACGAGCGCCCACACATTGACCGGCAGATGGGAGAAGCCCACGAATGCCCCGATCAATCCGATCGCGCCCGTGGCCCCTGCAAGTCCGATCGAGATGGTGAAGAACTCGAACACCATGAGCGCGAGACCAACGACGAGCAGCAGATACGCGATCGACGGGTTGGTGAGGGTGTGCACCGCCTGACCGATGAGATCGAGCTTGCGGAAATGAATCTGGAGATCGGGCCGGCGGCGCCGATCGGCGCCTTTGCCCACAACCTTTGCCGTATCGAGCTTCACGTTGCCGGCCGCGGTGACCACGGTCTTGCCATCGAGGGCCACGACGAAGTCGCCGAGGGTGGCGCACCCCGGAGGCGACGCGCACACACGATCCGTCACACCCAGCCGGACGGCATCATCGGTACCGAGCGAACGATGGGAGGCGGGTACCCACCTCCGGCTCTTGATCGCGAATCGGTTGACGTCATCCCGGTCCGGATGATCAAGCAGCAACGGACGGAGGGGGCCGA
>JANPBJ010000110.1:0-2690 GCA_031430375.1 Acidimicrobiia bacterium | reverse complement strand
TGACCATCCGTCGCTTCGGCACCCGGCGGCGTGGATTGGATGCATTCGGCGTGGTCGCGGGATCAGCCGCAGCATTGGCCGAGATCGTGGAGAACGGCGCCAACATCGTGATCTCGGGTGGTACTGGATCAGGCAAGACCACGTTGCTCAATGCGCTGACGGGGTTCATTGGCGAGCGGGAGCGGATCGTCACGATCGAAGAGACCGCCGAGTTGCGGGTCGCGCAGGTCCACACGGTCAGGCTCGAGGCCCGGCCGGCGAATGCGGAGGGGAGCGGTGCGATCGGGGTTCGCGAACTGGTGCGAGCCGCGCTGCGAATGCGACCCGACCGCTTGATCGTGGGTGAGGTACGCGGCGCTGAGGCGCTCGATCTGTTGCAAGCCCTGAACACCGGTCACGAAGGTTCAATCTCCACCGTTCACGCGAACAGTCCGCTCGACGCCCTGCGCCGACTCTCCACACTCGCCCTGTTCGGTGGAACTGGCCTTCCCCACGATGCGATCTGCGAACAACTGCGGGCCGCCGTGGATGTGGTGGTCCAGGTTGGTCGTGCCGCGGGTGGCGCACGCGAGGTCGTTTCCGTCGTCGAAGTGGTCGACGCTCCGGGGCCGTTTGCAGTTGCGCCACTCTTGATGCGCCAAGACGGAACCCTGCACCAGGTTGGGTACGGGCAGCGTGCGACCCGGCGACGCGTTGGCGTCTGATGCTCTCCGTCGTTGGCGCGCTCATCGGTCTGCTGCTCACGGTGGGTCTGGCCCGGGCCGCCTCGAGGACGGAGCCTCGGTCGCGCGTCCGCGCCATGCGTCCTGCGGCGCGCCTCTTGCCGCCTGGGTTTCGTGCTGTCGTCGCGGCCCGCCTCGTCCGGGCCGAACTCGCCCTTGATCCCGAAGCCGCGGTCCGGTGGTGGGCGGTGGGCGTGGGGGTGGCGGTCTGGTTTGCGATGGTGCTGGCCCCAACCTTGGTATTGCCCGCGTTCGTGGCAGGGGCCGCGGCAGGGCCCGTGGCCCTGGCGCTCCGTACCGGTCGAGCCGACCGAGCGGCGCGCGGTGCGTTGCCGGGAATTCTCGATCACGTGGTTGCTCATCTTCGGGCGGGCGGCACCGTTCACGAAGCGGTCCACGCGCTGGCCCGTCGACCCGGGCCCCTCGCCACCGACTTCCGGCGGTTGGCGGCTCGACTCTCGCTCGGGTCGTCGATGGATGACGCGCTGGAACGGTGGGGCAGCGAGCGTCCGGTTGCCGGTGTCCGTGCTACTGCGGGAGCGCTCGCGATGGTGGTGGCAGTCGGCGGGTCTGCCGCTTCCCCCCTCGAAGGTCTGGCCCGATCGTTGCGCGACGACGAGGCCGCGGCCGGGGAGGCGAAGGCATTGTCGGCGCAGTCGCGCCTTTCCGCGATTGTGGTGGGAGTTGGGCCGATCGCCTACCTCGTGTTCTCGACCGCGACCGACCCAGCCTCGGCTCGAGTCCTGGTGTCGACGCCGGTAGGAGTCAGTTGCCTCGTCGTGGGGCTCACCCTGGAATTCCTCGCCGCGCTGTGGATGCGCGCTCTGCTCAAGGACCCGACATGATCGAGATTGCGATCCCGCTCTTGGGTCTTGGGTGCGGCGCGATCGCGGCGGCTCCCGTGGTGCGACGAGCTCGCCGGTTGCAGGTAGCGGTGCGGGTCGCCCGCCCGAACAACGGATACCGGTCACCGAGATGGACCGGCGTTCACCACGCGTTCGGCCCCGTCGGTCGGGTTGTGAGAGGCCTGGTGGGACGCCGCGGACAGCGGCGGGCGGATCTTCGGCTGGAGGCGGAGTTGCCGATCGCCATGGACTTGCTGGTGGTGGCCGTGGGGGCGGGAGCGCCACCGCAGCGTGCAGTGGAGATCGCCGCGATCTGGGCACCGCCGACCGTCCGAGTGCCTTTGCGCCAGGTGCTGAATGTGACCGAACTCGGTGGGTCCTTCACCGACGCGCTCGACGAGATGGCGCGAGTGGCCCCGATCCTGGCGCCGATCGCCGATGTTCTGGTGGCGAGTGCGCGCCTCGGTGCTCCCGCCGGGACCGCGCTCACTCGATTGGGCGACGACGCCCGCGCTCAACTCCGCCGCCGCGCCGAAACCCGGGCGCGCAAGCTGCCGGTGAAGTTGCTCTTCCCGCTCGTCTTTCTTGTCTTGCCTGCCTTCGGTCTCCTGACCGTCGCGCCGGCCCTGATCTCGGCGTTGGATCAGCTGTAGCTGATGACAACCCGACTTTCCCCTCCAGCTTCCCCGAGCACACGTTCATGACGAACTTCGCCACAACGAAGGCTCGTCGTCACGAAACAAGGAGTGCATTCATGATGCGTCGTTTTTGGAACACGGTGCGCGGCGTGGTCGCCACCGTTCGGGACACAGCAACGGAGGTGGGTCAGACCACCGCGGAGTATGCGTTAGTGATTCTGGGCGCCGCGGCCATTGGCACGGTGCTGATCACGTGGGCCACGCGGGGCCACGTGATTCAGAATCTGTTTTCTTCGGTGCTGAGCAAGATTCTGCCGGGCTGATGGTCTGGCCGCGTCTGCGGCTTCGGTTGTTCGCCTGTCCCCGGGAACGGGGGCAGGCGACGGTCGAGTTCGCGCTCATCTTGCCGTTGGTGGTGTTTCTGTTACTCGCGGTCCTGCAAACCGCACTGGTCGTTCGTGACTACGTCGCGGTCGTGCATGCCG
>JANPBJ010000109.1:0-1575 GCA_031430375.1 Acidimicrobiia bacterium | reverse complement strand
CTAGTGAGGCACTCCCGGAGGAAACGGGGAGAAACGGATAGGCCAGATCTTACGAGGCACCGCGCCAGCTCCCGACCCTACAACGATGGTCGCACGGCCCAACTTTACTGGAAATCTCGGTGAGATTGAATCTCGCATCGGGTCAGCGAACGACCCTAGACTCCGCCCGTGGCACAGATCATCCAGCCCTGGCACGTTCTCCTCGCCGCACTCGCCGGCTGGATCAACCGCCACCAACAGGTGGCGATCGACTATCTCCGAGAGGAGTGCGCATCCTTCTGCAGCAGCTGGGAGCGCGACGGCTCCGGTTCACCGACGAACAGCGGCGCCGGCTGGCGGTCGCAGGAAAGGCCGTCGGCAGAAAGGCACTCCTTGACCTCGCCGGTATCGTAACCCCGGACACGATCCTCGCCTGGCATCGGAAACTCGTCGCCGCCAAATGGGACCAGCGCAAGCGGCGCGGACCAGGGCGACCGGGAGTGATGAAGGAGATCGAGAAGCTCGTCGTCCGCTTCGTCGGGGAGAATCCCAGTTGGGGCTATCGCCGCATCGAAGGTGCGCTGGAAAACCTCGGTCATCGCGTCGCCCGAACCACGGTCGCTAACATCTTGAAGAGGAACGGCGTCAACCCGGCCCCCGAGCGCGGGAAGAACTCGTCGTGGAGTACATTTCTCGGCGCCCATTGGGCGACCATCGCCGCGATCGACTTCACGACCGTCGAGGTGTGGGGTCGGCACGGGCTCGTCACGATGTACGTCCTGTTCGCCATCGATCTGCGAAGCCGCCGGGTTCACTTCGCCGGAATCACGCCGAACCCCGATGAGGCCTGGGTTCGCCAGATCGGACGGAACCTCACCGATCCGATTGATGGCTTCTTCCGCGAGAAACGGTTCTGCCTGATGGACCGCGATCCCAAGTTCACCGACGCGTTTCGTTCCTTGTTGGACGACTTCGGCACCGAGCCGATCCGGTTGCCGGCACGCTCACCCCAACATGAATGCTTGGATCGAGCGCCTCATGCGTTCGATCAAATCGGAATGTCTCAACCGAATGATCTTCTTCGGTGAAGAATCGCTGCGCCGCGCCGTTCGGGAGTACGTCGCTCACTACCACACCGAGCGGAACCACCAGGGACTCGACAACGCGATCATCGAGCCTGGACCAGTTGGGACGGCAGTCGGACCGGTTCGATGCCGCGAACGACTCGGCGGGATACTGCGCTATTACCATCGAGACGCGGCCTAGCAACTCCGTTGCCCCTGTCCGTCTTGCGCCGCCAGCTGCGTGCGGATGCCTTCTTCTATTCACAACCGACCGCGACCCGGCTGGCGCATCGGCCGACTTCGGCGACGTCGACGAGCGTCACCCTCGAATCCCGCGTCGCGAATTCCTTATCTGGCCGCCGCCGAATGCCGGTTCGCACCCGGTCTAGTATTTGGGGTCTTCGCGGATTACAGTGGGTCCTTTTTCGCGCTCCGCTCGAAACTCCGTGATGGCGTCGACTTCCGGCGGGCCCGAGGCCGGGAGGTCTTGTCCCCGGCGCCTGAGAACCCAGGATTCACCGAGGGAGTGAGA
>JANPBJ010000108.1:0-31732 GCA_031430375.1 Acidimicrobiia bacterium | reverse complement strand
GCGCGAATCGGGCTGGCAGTCCCGACCGATCAAGGACGAGTTGCGAGCGAATGCGATCGCCAAGATCGCCGCAGCCGAGCCGCTCGTTGACGGCATCCTCGGATACGAGGACACGGTCTTCCCGCAACTCGAGAACTCCATCCTCGCCGGTCACGACCTCATCTTCTTGGGGGAGCGTGGCCAGGCAAAGACGCGGATCATCCGGTCGCTCACCGGTCTGCTCGACGAGTGGATGCCCATCGTCGCCGGCAGTGAGATCAATGACGATCCCTATGCACCGATCTCGCACCACGCGCGCCTGTTGGTGGCCGAGCGCGGTGACGAGACGCCGATCGAGTGGATTCACCGCGACCGTCGGTACGGCGAGAAGTTGGCCACCCCCGACACGTCGATTGCGGATCTCATCGGTGAGGTCGACCCCATCAAGGTGGCCGAGGGTCGCTATCTCTCGGATGAACTCACGATTCACTACGGCTTGGTGCCGCGCACCAACCGCGGGATCTTTGCGATCAACGAGCTGCCGGACCTCGCGGAACGCATCCAGGTCGGCCTGTTGAACGTGCTTGAGGAACGCGACGTACAGATCCGGGGCTACAAGATCCAGCTTCCGCTCGACGTCATGCTCGTCGCGTCGGCGAACCCGGAGGACTACACCAATCGCGGCCGGCTCATCACGCCGCTGAAAGACCGGTTCGGTTCGCAGATCCGAACGCACTACCCGCTCGATGTTGAGGTCGAGATGGACGTGATTGAACAGGAAGCCCGACCCCTGGGCGTTGATGGGCTCACGATCATGGTCCCGGAGTTCATGACCGAGATCGTGGCGGAGATCAGCCAACAAGCGCGACGCTCACCGCACATCAACCAGCGTTCCGGAGTCTCGGTGCGGCTCTCGGTTTCGAACTACGAGACGTTGGTCGCAAACGCAATGCGCCGCGCGTTGCGGACCGGCGAGCACGAGGTCGTTCCGCGGATCAGCGACCTCGACGCGTTGGTGGCCTCCACCGCGGGCAAGATCGAGATTGAGACGGTCGACGATGGCCGCGACAGCCAGGTGATGGATCGCATCGTGAAGGCCGCCGTCCTCGATGTCTTTCGGGCGAGTGTCCCGGCCGAGAAGTTGGGTGGTCTCGTCAGCGCGTTCGAAGACGGGCGCGTCGTGCACACCGGCGCGGATGTGCCGTCGGGGGAGTATTCAGATCTTCTGGCATCGATGGACGGGCTCCCCGCCGCGCTGGCCGATCTTGGTGTTGGCGAGACGCCCGCCGGCGTTGCTTCGGCCGTGGAGTTCGTTCTCGAAGGACTCCACCTCTCCAAGCGCCTCAACAAGGATTCGATCGACGGCAAGACCACCTACCGCAGCCGCGGATAGCGGCCCGAGGTGCCTGCGCCGTCGGCCGACGAGCAACGTGACGCGGTCGACGAGGTGTCAGTCCGCGCGTTGATCGCGGAGTACGCGGATGTGGTGAACCGGCGGGCGTGGCCGGAACTGGCTGGATTGTTCGTCGCCGATGCTCTGGTGGCGGTGGATCTTCGCGACCGGCCCTTGATCAACCTGGTGGGCGCTCACGCGCTCGGCGAGTTCATCGGCGGCGCAATCGACCGATTCGAGTTCTTCGAGTTCGTCACACTCAACGTTCGGGTCGGGCTGCGCCTCGGTGGCGAGGTCGACCGCTGTGCGACGCGCACCTACATGTGTGAGCTTCGCCAAGACCACGACGGAGCGCCCAGCCGCGCCTTCGGGCTCTACCAGGATCAGCTGACCCGTACCACCGACGGTTGGCGGTTCGCTCGGCGGTGGTACCAATCGATGGCTCGCGGCCACGGATCTCTCGATGTCATGGCGTCGCCCGGGATCGAACCGATCTGATGTGCTCCGCGAGCATCGTGGCGCTGGGGCGAGGTTCACGGTCGCGAGTGAACAGCCCGAACGGCACTTCGTATCCGTAGTTCCACTCGTAATTGTCGACACCGGTCCAGTGGAAGAAGCCCCGCACATCGACCCCGTCGTTCATCGCCTCGTCCATCACCGTCAGTGATTCGCGTAGCACGTCGGCGCGCCACTCGTCGTCGTCGGTTCCCACCCCGTGCTCGCAAATGACCAGCGGCCGACCGGGGAGCTCGTCGTGGAGCCGACGCAACACGATTCCCAATCCTTCGCTCCATGGTGCGTATCCGAGCGGTCCCACCCGTTCGCTCCGCGGATAGGGCGCGAAGCCGAGCTCGCGGGTCACGGCGTGCGCGGAGTAGTAGGAGAACCCGATGAGGTCGCAACACTCGCGCATGTCGTCGATCTCCTCCGTGGCTCTCCCCGGGATCGCAAGCACGCCATCGCGATCAGCGCGCATCCAGACGTTCCACATCAGCTCGTCGATTGTTGCGGTGTTGTGTTCGGCCGGTACTGAATCGTCGATGGGGAAAAGGGGCGAGAGGTTGTGGACGGTGGCAACGGGGGTGTCGGCACCCCGCAGTTCGCGCCATGCGTCTCGTTGCGCCAGCAACACACCCCGGTAGGCCTCGAGCATCTGTGTCGGGTTCGTTCGCCGCGGCGGGTACTGGCCGAGGAGGTAGCTCGCGGCGGCGTAGGCGAAGGGCTCGTTGATCGGCTTCCATCCGAAGACGAGATCGCCGAAGGTCTCTGCGCAGAAGGCCACGTGACGAGCCCAGTAGTAGGAACGGGCGTGATCGTCGCGAAACCCGCCGTCGCCGATCTCGGTGAACCAGCCGGGAAGCGTGAAGTGATGCAGACATACCCACGGCGAGACTCCCGCCGCCCGTGCGGCGTGCAGGATCTCGCGGGAGTGCTCGACCGCCGCCATATCTCGGTGGCCCGCCGTCGGCTCGATACGCGCCCACTCGATCGAGAGGCGGTGATGCGTGAGACCGTGAGCGGCGAAAAGTGCGAAGTCGTCCGCGTAGTGCGTGGCGAAACCGTTGCCTTCGCCACTTCGGGGGTAGACGCCGTTCAATTCCTCGCGGTACCAGTCAGACTCGACCGCCGCTCCCTCAGCCTGTGTAGACGACGCGCCGGTGCCCCACCAGAACGGCTCCGGCGCGTTCATAGCGTCACAAGCCTTTGCGTTGATACCAACCGCAGTCTTGTCCGGCTCGCCGGTTCACGTATTCGACTGCGGCTTGCACCTTGGGATTGTCGATGACCGTTCGGTCCCCGGCGCGCAGCTTCACAAACGAACGCCATACAAGCTCGGCGTCGCGCCGGGCGTCTTTCGGGGCCGTCCGCGCAATCGCGCTGGTGAGGGCAACGTGGCGGGCCAAGGGGAGCTTCGCGAGTGTGACGACCTTGTCGTAGTCGGCCGCGGCTTTACAGAACGCACGCGAGGGACGAGGCAGGTTCGACTGCGTGTCGTCCTTCTGGTTGCAACCAGTTCCGATGACCAGCAACACGACGAGCAGTGGGGCGGCCGCGAACCGAGGAGTAGACATCAGAGAGATTGTGCAACGCTGCGCCGGTTGGAGCCGAGTCGGCGGCCGAATTCTTCGGCGGAGCCTTCGTCGGAGGCGCCTTGGTCCATGCCTTTGGGTTGGAGCGGTGGCTAGTGGAGCTGAGATCGCGGCGATGGCGGCCGATAGCACCGTATTTCGGCGCGTTCCTGGGTCTTGGAGTCGCGCTCAGTTTCTTCGGGCCTGCACTCCCGGCATTGCGCGCCCAGACTGGATCGACGGTGGGTGAAATCGGCCTCGTGTTCAGCGCGCAGTCGCTCGGTGGCTTGATCGGATCGGTGGTGGCGGGCCGCCTGTATCGGCGGGTGGGTGGCCGTCGCCTGCTTGCATTCGCTTTGGTGGCCCTTGCGGGTGCGATGGCGTTGATGCCGGTGCCCTCAGAACTTGTGGTCCTCATTGGGCTCGGCGGCGTGACCGGGTTCGGCGCCGGCAGCATCGATGTCGGCGGCAACACAAAAGTGTCGAGTGCTGTCCCGCCGCACGCGCTGCTGTCGTCGCTGAACGCGCTGCACATGAGTTTCGCGGTGGGCGCGCTGCTGGGGCCGTTGATCGTGGGGCTCTCGCAGGCAACCACTGATGTGCTCTGGCCCGCGTGCGCAGTGTTCGCAGTGGGCATGCTCACAATCGGAACTGTGCTGTTCTCCGGTGATCAAGAGGGCTCAGCGCTCCAGGCCGCCATCGATCACGCGGAACCGGCGCAACCGCCCGCGCGGTGGAGGCTGGCCGTCGTTGCTTTCTTCTTTCTGCTGTATGTGGGTCTCGAGATCGGGTTCGCGGGGTTCCTGGCGACCTATAGCGACGAGCTCCAGCTCGGCGCAGAATGGCCCACGGTGCTGACCGTGGGATTCTGGGCGGGTTTTCTGATCGGGCGCCTCTTCATGGTGTGGCGCGGCGATGGGCTCGACACGGGACGCGTGCTCTGGGTGAGCGTGATCGGGGCGACGGTGTTGGCGTCGGCGGTGGCACTGGTGGGCGCCAGACCGGTTCCGTTGCTGGTTGTCTCCGTCCTCTTTGGCGCGGTGATCGCGCCCCAGTTCCCCACGATGTTGGCGCACCTCCATCGAGTGGTGCCCCTCACTGGGGTGGTCACGGCGTGGTGCATCGCGGGGTCGGCCCTCGGCGGATTGATCCTCCCGCCGACCATCGGAGCGCTCGTCGACACCATGGGCGCGCCCGCGCTGCCGTGGACGGTCGCGGTGGCGTCGGCCGGGAGCGCCGCAGTGTTGTTCGTCATCGACCGTTGGGCGCTGGTGCTTCCTCCTCCGGAGCCACCGCCGGTCGCGGCGACAGGCCCAGTTTGAGAGGGTTACCCTCCGATGATGCGTAGCCGTCGATCGCGTGGCAGTGCCCCCGGATTCCAATATTCCGCATGGGATGGCACCCAGGTTGGTTTCGATCTCGACGCTGACGCGCTCCTCTCGGAGATGGCCGACGAACTCATGTACCACGGCGACCTCAACGCCGCGCTCCGCCGGATGCTCCAACAGGGATTCCAAGACCGCAACGGTGAGCAACTGATGGGCATGCGCGAGATGTTGGAGCGGTTGCGCCAACGCCGCCAGGAGGAGCTCGAGAACCGCGACCTCGGCGGGATGTACGACGAGATCGCCGAGAAACTCAACGAAGTTCTGGATCAGGAACGAGCCGGAATCGATCGACGGGTGCAGGAGGCCAAGAGTTCGGATGATCAGCGGAGGCGAGAGATCGTCGAAAGCCTGGCGCAAGAGCGCGGTCTCGAACTCGACCTCTTGCCCGACGATCTCGCGGGACGTGTCCAGTCGCTCCAGCAATACGACTTCATGGACGACGCGGCCCGCAAGAACTTTGTTGCCCTGATGGACGAGCTGCGCCAGCAGCTGATGTCGAGCTACTTCAACCAGATGTCCGAAGGTATGCAGGACGTATCGCCCGAACAGATGGCGCGAATGAAGGACATGCTCGCCGAGCTCAATCAGATGCTCGAGCAGCGTGAGCGGGGCGAGGAACCGAACTTCGCGAAGTTCATGGAGCAGTTCGGCGACTTTTTCCCGGGAAACCCCCAGACCCTCGATGAGCTGCTTGAGCAGATGGCGCAGTCGATGGCGGCCATGCAGCAACTCCTCAACTCGATGACACCAGAACAGCGCGCCCAGCTGCAACAGCTCTCAGAGGCGCTCCTCGAAGACATGGACTTCTCGTGGCAGATGGGCGAGCTGTCCCGCAACCTCCAGCAAGCATTTCCGAACATGCCGTGGGGTCGTCAACTGAACATGAAAGGCGACCAACCCATGTCGATGGGTCAGATGTCGAGTGTGCTCCAGACCATCGGCGACCTGGATTCACTGGAGCAGATGCTCTCGAACGTGACCCAACCTGGTCAGATTGCCGAGGTCGATATCGACCAGGCGCGTGACCTGCTCGGTGACGACGCCGCCCGTTCATTGGAACGGCTCCAAGATCTGGCCCAGATGTTGAAAGATGCGGGCCTGATCGATCAGCGCGACGGGCGTTACGAACTCACGCCCAAGGGTGTACGGGCCCTGGGTCAGAAGGCATTGGGCGACCTCTTCGCCAAAATGGTGCACGACCGCGCCGGACGTCATGAGGTTGAACGTACGGGTATCGGCCACGAGCGTGCCTACGAACACAAGCGCTACGAGTTTGGCGACCCGTTCAACCTCAACGTAGAGCAGACGGTTCGCAACGCGATCTGGCGCCAGGGGTCCGGAACTCCAGTGCGATTGCTGCCGGAGGACTTCGAAGTCGAACGCACGGAGGTGGTGACAAAGTCCTCCACGGTGTTGCTACTCGACGTGTCGATGTCGATGCCGATGCGGGACAATTTCCTTCCGGCGAAGAAAGTCGCGATGGCGTTGCACTCACTCATCACCACGCGGTTTCCGCACGACTACTTCGGACTCGTGTCGTTCGGCCGCGTGGCGCGTGATGTGAAACCGCAGCTGCTGCCCGAGCTGGGATGGGATTTCGAGTGGGGTACCAACATGCAGCACGCGATGATGCTGGCGCGGATGCAGCTCCAACGGCAGTCCGGCACCAAACAGATCATCATGGTCACCGACGGCGAGCCGACGGCCCACATCGAGGGAGGCGAGGCCGTCTTTCAGTATCCGCCGTCCTACGCCACGATTGAGCAGACCCTCCAAGAGGTGCGACGCTGCACGCGTGCCGGGATTCGCATCAACACCTTCATGCTCGACGAGTCGCCGTACCTCCAGGACTTCGTCAAACGCATGATGGACATGAACCGAGGACGGGCGTTCTTCACTTCACCGGAAAACCTGGGCGACTACGTCCTCGTTGATTTCCTCGAACACCGCACCGCGCACCGCCGCGCGGGGTGATGGCTGGGTCGGCGGAGACGATGCGCCGATCATTCTTCAGGACTCTGGGGGGTTGCACCCTCCGACTATCGACGGCGCTCCGCACCGTCGCCAACGTGTAACCAGGAAAGGTCAGCTGATGAGTCTCACCATTGGAATCGTGTTGTTCGATGATTGCGAGGAGCTCGACTGGGCCGGACCGTGGGAGGTCTTCACCATGGCCCGGACTCCCGGCGATGTGGTCGTGACCATTTCCGAGCGCGCCGAGCCGGTGCGGTGTGCCAAGGGGTTGCGGGTCTTGACCGACCACACCTTCGCGGATGCTCCGCCGCTCGATGTGCTCCTGGTCCCAGGGGGCAAGGGCAGCCGGGGTGAGCGGGAGAACCCGGCGATGCTCGAGTTCGTTGCGCGCTCGGCAGCCGGCTGCACCTGGGTCACCAGCGTCTGTACCGGTGTCTTTGTGCTTCACGGGGCGGGCCTGATCAAGGACCAGCGGGTCACGACGCATTGGGGCGCGATCAAGGAGTTCCGGGCGATCGCTCCGGAGGTCACGGTGCTCGAGGACGTGCGTTATGTCCGAACCGGCAACGTCGTCACGTCTGCGGGCGTGAGCGCCGGGATCGACATGGCGCTGTGGTTGGTAGGCCAGCTCTATTCGGTGGAGCACGCTCGCACCACTCAATACGCCATGGAATACAACCCGGCACCGCCCTACGCCGCCTTGGTGTGACCCGCTGACGGGGGTGGAGCCCACCGAGATCCCTCACGGTTGACGGGAACCCCGGTCTCGGGTCTCAAGGGTGCCCCCCTTGGGGCCGATGCAGGCTTGAGACCTGAGAGGCCCCATGGACCAGCTCCCCGTAGAGATCAGTCAGCGGATCCGGCACGAGGCACGAATTGCCGGACTGCATGACCACGCGCCTTCGATCGAAATGGTTGAACGCCGCCGTCTCCAGCTGTGGTCGCTCACGATCGTGATCATGATCGCAGTGGGCCTTGCGGCCATCGCGGTTTCGGGTGCCACTGGGCATGGGGATTGGATGACCGGAGAGCCGCTCATCCTCGCGGGCGGGGTCGGCATCCTCGCCGTCGGGTTCTGTATCTACGCCGTCGAAAAGGAGGTCCACCTTCATCGGCTGTCGCGGTTGCTGGTGGACGAGCGTTTGCTGAGCAACACCATGGCCAAGCGCCTGGAAATGAATACGGCGTTGTTTAATGCCGGCAAGGCGCTGAACTCGGTGTTGGATCTCGACGACGTGCTCGACGCCATTCTCGCGAATGCACTGGATCTCCTGGGCACCGCAGGCGGTTCGATCATGTTGCTGGAAGACCAGTCGGTGCTCCGGGTCGTGGCGGTGCGGGGCTCGGGAATCCTGCGCGACGCGAGGGTGCGCCTCGGCGAGTCGATCGTCGGGCGGGTCGCTCAGACTCGGGAGCCGCTGCTCATGAGCGACACGGTCGTCGCGGCTGACGTCGGTGGTGCGATCGACCCCGAGTTCGAACACGGCGGAGCGATGTGTGTGCCATTGGTGAACCGAGGCCAGCTCCTCGGTGTCCTCACGGTCCTCGCGGCACCGGGCTCCACCTTCGAACCGGAATCGCTCGACGTGCTGAGTCTGTTCGCCGAGCCGGTTGCCGCCGCGATTGCCAAAGCGGGGCTCTATGAAGCGGAGCGAGCGAACGTTGCGCAGCTCCTCGAGTCCGACCGCATGAAGTCGCAGTTCGTGGCGTCGGTGAGCCATGAACTCCGGACCCCCATTACTTCGATCCGGGGCGCGGTCGCGGCGTTTCGTCGGACCGACAACGCCGGCCAGCGCGACGAACTCATCGATGTGGTTGATCGGCAATCGGGTCGACTCCAGGCGATGGTGGAAGAGATGCTCGTCGCGGCGCGCATGCAGGAAAGCGCAAACCGGCCAACGATGCAGCAGATCGACCTCTGTGCACTGATCCGATTGACGGCGCTGGACTCACAAGTGGCCGGGCGCCCGGTCGAGCTCGATCTGCCGGAGGCCTGTTCGGTCCGTTCCGAGCCCGAGGCGCTACGCCGTGTGCTCACCAACCTGATCGAGAACGCGCATAAGTACGGTGCAGAGCCCATTCGGGTCGCGGTACAAGTTGCCGACGACCAGGTGGTGCTCTCGGTAATTGATCGCGGACCGGGTGTCCCTCCCGATCAGCGTGAACGGATCTTCGAACGCTTCTACCGCGTGGACCCGAATGGGACGAAGCCCGGGATGGGTCTTGGTCTCTCGATCGTCCGTGGTCTCGTGGAGTCCGGTGGTGGCACCGTGTGGGTCGAGGACGCGCCCGGCGGCGGAGCCGCGTTTCGCGTTTCGTTGCGGACCAACTCTGCGGTGGTTGCCCAGCCGGAGGTTGCGCGTGTCTGATTGCCCACGGATTCTGATCGTCGACGACGAACCCGACGTGCTGCTCACGCTTCGCATGATCCTGGAATCAGAAGGCTTCGATCCGCTGTTGGCCGCCGATGGTGAGACCGCGCTTCGCCGTATCGACGCCGAGCGACCGGAGCTCGTGGTGCTCGACATCATGATGCCGGTGCTCGACGGCTGGTTCGTCCTCGCCGAACTCGGTGGGCGTCCAACCCGTCCACGTGTGGTGGTGTGCTCGGCAAAGTCGGGTGAGGGTGATCGGGCCCGCGCGGCGGAACTCGGAGCCGACGAATACGTCACCAAGCCGTTCGAACCCGATGACCTGATCGCGGTCATCCGCGACGTCTTGACGAGATCCCGCACCCGCGTCTGAGGTCCCCAACCCCACGCCGTAGGACCCGCGCGAATAGGCCCAAGCGCTGTCGACTCCCGAACTGATTTCCCGCTCTCGTTCACTTCGTTCACGGGCCGCTCGGGCCACGGGCGAGCGGATTCCGTTTGGCAGGAGTTGCCTATCCGCTCGCCCTCTCGGGGGAATTTCGTTCAGAAACGCCATCTTCCACTTGCATATAGCGGTTGGTCCTGACAAAGTGACACCGTTGTAGTTCCAGCGGCGTCATTTGTGTCATCGGCGTCTGAGCGGAAAAAGGGGATCGCCGATGAGGGAAATGATCGTGGCCCATGTGCAGGCCAGTCAGACGGGCGATAAGCGCTGGCAGGAGCGGGCGAACTGTCTCGGGGTCGACCCCGACCTGTTCTTCCCAGAACGGGGAGCATCCACTCGGGAGGCCAAGTCGGTCTGTTCGAGCTGTGAGGTGCGGGTCGACTGCCTCGAGTACGCACTCGTGAATGGCGAGAAATTCGGCATCTGGGGTGGCTTGAGCGAGCGGGAGCGTCGTCGACTTCGCCGCCAGCGTGCTTTGGCCCGCCGCGCCGCCACCGCCGCCACGGCCTGAGACCAGTGGTCTGAGGTTGGTGGTCTGAGGTTGGTGGTCTGAGGCTGGCGTCAGGCGCCGGCCGGGTGACGGCTCGGGGTTCGGTCACCCCGCGCGGATGCGGCCTTCAATGGTGTGGTGGTCGTCGAAGCCGGTCCACGTTCGGAATCGCGGCGAGCATCGAGCAAGTTCGGCCGCCGGCATGAGCCCGACGAGTTCCACACGGAGGGTCTGAACACCCGCGACACGCGCTCGGTCGCGCACCTCGGTGCAGGCTCGTTCGACGCCGGTGGCCGCGAGGTCGACGAGGTTCATACTCACTTGGACGGTGCCGCGCGTTTCGAGCGGAAACCCCAAGGTGCGAACGCCGAGGAGGCCACCGTCGCGCTCTCGCGTTTCGCGCGCGATGCGGGTAGCAATCGTGAGATCGTCGGTGTCGAGTTCCACGTTGACGGCGATGAGTGGAGGTCGTGCTCCCACCGCTGTTGCTCCGAGACGGAGATCCGGCTCGCTCGGGCCGCGGTCGGGAGCCAACCCGTGGAAGGCATCTTGGCGAACGCCGGGAAGCGTTCGCTGGTTCGCGTCCGCGTCCGCGTAGAAGAACACCGACACATGATGAGTCCGAGCGAGCCAGTCACCAAATGCGTGGGCGGCGGCGACGGCAACATCGGGCGGTGTCGGCGCGAGCGCGACGAACGGCACAACGTCCACTACGCCGAGCCGGGGGTGGACTCCGTTGTGTTCGCGCAAGTCAAGGTCTTCGAGCGCGACGGTGACCAGGCGGCGAGCCGCGGCTTCGGTGCCCCCAGGTTCGGTCGTGGCAATCGTGAACACGCTGCGGTGATGGTCAGGATCGAGGTGTACGTCTAGTAGGGCGGTGCCGGCGGCCGCGCCGATCGCCGTGAGCCGTCGCTGATCTTGACCTTCGGACACATTGATCACGGTCTCCAACACGAGCCGAAGCGTAGGTGCGCACGCGGTCGCGGCACCGGGCTCCGCGGCGGCGAACCCATAGAGTCATGGCGTGCGTTTCGGGCTGGCACTTCCCCATTACGACTTCTCGGTGGTGGGCGAAAACCCGTTGTCGTGGGCCACAGTGCGCGACACCGCGAAAGCGGCCGAGGCGATGGGCCTCGATTCTCTGTGGGTGTCGGACCATCTTTTCCTCGACATCGGCAAATACGGCGGGAGTACACATCCCGAAGCGGCGTTCGAGCCGATCGTGACCCTGGCCGCGCTAGCTCGCGAGGTCCACCAGGTTCGGCTCGGCGCGTTGGTGTTCTGCGAAGCGTTGCGCCCGGCCTCAGTACTGGCCAAAGCCATTGCGACCCTGGATCGAATCTCGGGCGGCCGGATCGATGTGGGGTTGGGTGCCGGCTGGTACGAGCCGGAGTACTCCGCGGTTGGCATGGACTTCCCCCCGCCGGGTGTTCGTCTTGCTCGACTCCGTGACGCCCTCGACGTCGTTGCGCCGCTCCTCGGTCCCGAGGGCGGTCCCGTGGTCGTCGATGGCGAATATCACCGAGCCGACGGCGCCCGAAACCGTCCGACCGCAGTACAGACGCCTCGTCCCCCCGTGTTCATCGGTGGCAAAGGGGACCGGTTGCTCCGCTTGGTGGCCGAGCGAGCCGACGGTTGGAATACGTGTTGGACGTGGACGATGGAGGACTACGCCAACCGGCTGCGGGTGCTCGATGAGGAGTGTGCGCGGATAGACCGCGATCCGGACACCGTGTGGCGCTCGCTCGGCTTGTATGCCCTCTGCGGCGAGAACGAAGCCGATCTGGAGCGCCGCTTCGAGCGGTTGCGGGAGCGGACGCCCAAAGGCGTTCTGGACCAGGTGAGTCTGGAACAGTGGCGGCGGGGCCGGCTGGTGGGCACCGTCGAGCAGGTGCAAGAGCAAATCGCCCAGTGGGGCGAACTCGGAGTGGAGACCCTGATCCTGGGGGTCGGCGCAGTGCCATTCCACTTGGGAAGCCACGATGACCTCGAGCTTCTGGCTCATGCGGCGGGCGTGACCAAACGGGTACCGACGGGCGGGTAGTCTCGGGTCGTCACGATCGGAAGGACGGCCGCCTCATGTTCGGTCTCGGTGCGCCAGAACTACTCATTGTGTTGGGGATCGCGGTCTTGGTCTTCGGTGGCGCCAAGATCCCGAAGCTCGCGCGGTCGATGGGTCAGGACCAGAAAGAGTTCAAGGTCGGTCTCGCCGAAGGTTCCAAGGATGAGCCTGCCTCCGGCGACGACGAGGCCAAGTCTTCCTGAGCTGATCGACCCCTTTTCACCGGTCCGAGGCACCGTCGGCGAATTTTGGGTCTTGGCCGGGAACCGCGCTCCCGTCGGATGTCGTTGCTATGTCGTCTGACGGTGTGCCGACATGGGAAGAAGTTGCCCGCGATCACGGGCGCTTCCTCTACAACGTTGCCTACCGACTGACTGGCAACAGTGATGATGCGCGGGACCTGGTTCAGGAATCGTTGCTGCGGGTCCGCCGTGGCCTCGCTACTTATGAGCCAGGTTCTCTTGAAGGATGGTTGGCCCGGATCGTGACGAATGTGTTCTTGGACGAGATGCGCAAGAAGAAGCGCCGTCCGGTGCACGCGCTGCCCGAGAATCCGGATCTCGTGCTCCCACCTTCAGACGCCGCCGATGTCGCGGCCGACGCCGCGGGACTCTCCACTGAAATCCAAGCGGCAATCAACGCGCTCCCCGAGGAGTTTCGAGTGCCACTCGTGTTATGCGATGTTGCCGATCAATCGTATGAATCGATCGCTACCACCCTTGATGTTCCGATCGGCACCGTGCGATCGCGTTTGCACCGCGGTCGGAGACTGTTGCGCGGCGAGCTGATCGCGCGCGGAGTTGTCACATGAACGGGATGGATCACGGACCAGAGATGGAAGATGAACTGCTCTCCGCGTGGCTCGATCGTGAACTCTCTGACGACCAGCGCGCCGTGGTCCGCGCCGCGCTGGACGCGGAACCGGTGCATCGGGCGACGCTGGCGGAACTCGAGCGGACGCGTGCGCTCGTCCGAGACCTCCCCATGCGCGAACCGCCCGCGGGATTCCTCGCGTCGCTGCTCGAGGAACCGATCACGCCGGTCGCACAGCTCGACGATGCGCGCGGACGGCGCCGTGACCGTCAGCCCGACCCGCGCGCTGATCGTCAGGGTGCGCGCCGAGTCACCGCGGCAGTCGCCGGGATCGCGGCCGCGGCCGCGGTACTGATCGCGGTCCTCGCTCCGGGGGTCTCGCGCGTGCAACCCGCCTTGGCCACCGACGTTCGGGTCCATCAGGCCGGAGTCGCAGCGTCGGGGGATCCCGTTTCCGGGCTCGCACCGCTGGCCCATCCACTGCGGTTCGGCCGATGAGTCGCAACCCAACTCGTCATCGTGGCCAATGCACGCTGATCGCGCTGGGCGCCGTGGTGATGGCCGCGACCTCGTTCGTCGCCGTGCCTCTTGCAGCAGGAAAGAGCCGGGCGACAGTGAGGAACCCAGCCGACGCGTTGCTCGACCGCGCGCGGGACGCGATCAACCGCTACGAGTTCCAGGCCACGGTGCGGCTGTGGTGGCGTGATGATGCTGGACCGCACACACAGATCGTGGACGTTGTCTCGGACGACGGTTGGCTCCGGCTCGCCGACGGACGGGTCCTCGAGGACGGCGGCCGGTCGTGGATGCGGGCCAATCAACAATGGACCACGTTGTGGTCTGACGCGGGTGACCCGCATGCGCCCGCGCTGACGCGAAAGTATTCGGTGCTGACTCATCGGGGTCCGCGTGTTGTCGAACGGCCCACGCGGGAGCTGGTGATACGACGTCACGGCCGGGTGGTGGAGCGGATCGCGATCGATGAATCGCTGGGGCTCGTGGTACGCACCGACCGCCTCAGTTCTACGGGCAGGTTGATCTCGCGAGCGGAGTTTGTAGCACTCGCCGACGTCCGCGCTCGGGGCGACGAACTCGATATGTCGGGCCCGGATGGGGATGCGCCGTCGAGCTCCCTGACGCGATCCGCGGGTTCGTCGCGTGATCGGCGAATGCTGGGCGATGGATTTGTGCTAGTCGGGACCCATCAACGACAGAATGAAACCCAGGGCCGCTACAGCGATGGCGTGTTCGAGGTCTCGGTGTTCACCCGTAGCGGCGAACTCGATTGGAGCGCGTTGCCCGACGGTGGCCGCGACGTCCGGTATGGGTCAGTACGAGCGCGGCGCTATCAGACTGGGTCGGGGACCGTGATCGTGTGGCAGACCCGCGGGCGGGTCATGACGTGCGTGACCGACGCCATCGCGGCGGACCAGGAGAGCATCATCGAGGATCTCGCACGCGACGATGAGAGCACGTGGACCGGGGTGGTGCGGTTCGTGACCTCGCCGTTCCAATGGAACTGACTCGCCCTCTACGCGTTGACCTCGGCGCGTCGACTCCGCAGAATACGGCGCCGTTCGCGCTCGGACGCCCCGCCCCAGACGCCGTGCTCGATGCGGTAGCGCAGCGCGTACTCGAGGCACTCCACTTTCACCGGGCACGTGGCGCAGACGCGGCGGGCGTGTTCAACGCCCACGCCGTCGGATGGAAAGAAGAACGACGCGTCACGCTCACGGCAGAGGCCCTTGAGCATCCATGTGTGTTCGGCGTCGTAGTCGGGGATCGTGATGTTGTCCATGCGTATCGTTCAACGGTACGCGACCGACTTCGGTTCCCGAGAGATGTAGGTCGGGTTCTCAGTAAGCACTCAGGTCAGTTTGGAACCCTGCACCCGAGTGATGCGTTGCGGTGTGCGAACGTTGTGTCCAAGCTCGTTCTGTCCAAGACCCCCGTTGACCGCAAACGAAAGCCGATCTCGTGAACGACGAAACCCCGATCTCCGAGCCGACGGAACCGCTCGAGGCTGCCGCGGCTGCCGTGTCCGAGGACCCGTTTGCGCCAACGCAACCCGTTGAGGCCGCCATGCCACTGGAGTCGCCATCGCCGTGGGCGCCACCTGCCGGCGCCACGCCGCCTCCGCCGGTATCCCCGAGCGCGGACGCTGCACCCCTGCCAACGCCGGCTCCCGCCCCGGCTCCGGTGCTGATTCCGGGGCCGAATCGCGGTACGGGTCCATCGGGTTGGCGCCAGTTCGTGGTCGGGGCAGTGATCGGCGCTCTCGTAGGTGGCGGAACCGCAGCTGGGGTTTCGGTCGCGACGCGTGACGACGCGACGAACACTGGCCGCACCGTGGTCGTCGGGACCCAGAACCGCCCCGTCCGTAACTCCTCGGTGATTGGGAGTGCCAAGGATGTGCAGTCGGTGCTGTCGAAGGTGGATGGCGCGGTGGTCGCGATCCAGACCGGAGACGCCGTGGACGACGGCCTGTTCCCGGGGAGCAGCACCAGAGGTGGTGGGCAAGGAACCGGCTTTGTCATCTCGGCGGACGGCGTGATTGTGACGAACAACCATGTGGTGGCGGACGCCGGCGGTCGGATCGAAGTTGAGTTCGGCGACGGGACGAAGCAGGCCGCCGAGTTGCTTGGGCGCGCGCCGGACTACGACCTCGCCGTCTTGAAGGTCGACGGACGGAACCTCCCGACCGCGAAGCTCGGAAGCTCCGATGCGCTCCAGGTCGGCGACGAAGTGGTGGCGGTGGGCAACGCACTCGCGTTGGCCGGTGGTCTCAGCGTGACGCAGGGAATCGTCTCAGGCAAGGGACGTACCGTTCCGGAGGAGACGGGAACTCGTTTGTACGACATGTTGCAGACCGATGCGGCGATCAACCCCGGTAACTCAGGCGGACCGTTGGTCAATACTGCGGGGGAAGTGGTGGGGATCAACACGGCCCTCGCCGGTGGAAGCCAGAACGTGGGCTTTGCGATCAGTATTGACTCCGCGAAGTCGGTCATCCGTCTGCTTCGTGACGGCAAGCGTGTGAGCGTCGCCTTCATGGGCGTCGAGACGAGCGAGGTCACGCCCGCGATCGCTCGGTCGCTGAAGTTGTCGGCCAAGCAGGGGGCAGTGGTGAAACGGGTCACCGACGGTGGCGCCGCCGACACAGCAGGGATCAAGGTGAACGACGTCATCGTGGCGATCGCCGGCACAGCAGTCTCGAGTCCCGAGGATGTGGGCGCGGGTATCCGCCGGTTCGCACCGGGCGATAACGCTGAAATCACCGTTGAACGGGATGGCCGCCAACAGAAGCTGACGGTCACGCTCGGAACCCGTCCGGACACCCTCGGCTAATCTCACCCGGCTTGGATGAGACTGCCAATCGGGCAGTCTCATCACGCCGATCACACCGAGGTAGAGGAATCTGATGGCCCAGGAACCCGAAGTACTCGAGGACATCCCACCGCAGGGCCACGTGCGGGTGATCTACCTGGGACCGGTCGCGCCCCATTGGGACGTGCATGGCGTTTTCGGTGACCGGATTGCGGTCGACGAGTTCCGTCAACGCGCGATGGCGCGCCTCCAGCTGCTGCCGCCGCACGATCCACAGTTCCGGCGCAACCGGGAGCGGGTGGCGCGCGATGCTGAGCGCGAGCACTTCATCTTGGACTGGGACCTCGGCTACGAAGAGAGTGAGTAACACTCACTATTCGAGGTCATGACCTTGGACGGAATGGGTCCCAGTGACCATGAATCGGACCCGGTCCGCGATGGTGACTGCGTGATCCGCGATGCGTTCGTAGTGCCGGGACAACAGGGCGATCTGCATCGCCTTCACAATGGTCCCCTCATCTGCGCTCGCACCCAGGGTGAGTGAGTGACGGAACAGGCTCTTGCTGAGGTCGTCCATCTCGTCGTCCATGTCGGACAAGATCGCGGCCCAACTCGGATCGCGATCTGCGAACGCGTCGATCGCGAGGCGTGTCTGATTCGCTGCCTGCACACCCATCCGATCGACGATCCCGCGCGTTTTGGGATCGAGTTCGTGGGGGTAAATCCTCCGAGTGGTTTTTGCAACGTTGACCATGAGGTCGGCATCGCGTTCGAGTTCGTGGTTGATGCGCAACATCGTGATGACGGTTCGCAAGTCCGCCGCCACGGGTGACTGGGTGGCGAGTACCAGCAAGATGTGATCTTCGATCGCGTGATACAGGTCGTCGATGACGTCATCCGCGACGATGACGCGCTCAGCCATGGCCAGGTCGCTGTCGAGGAAGGCTTGGGTGCCGGCGGTGATGGCCTCCGTGGCGAGTGCTCCGAGCCTGATGAGATCGGCCCGGATCTCGTCCAGCTCGTCTTGAAGGGTCTTGCGGGCTTCGGGTTCCGAGTCGGTCACAGCGTCTCCGTTCATGGTTGCCATCTTGGCCGCGCCGGCGGTGTCTCGCGGCCGCGTCATCGGGCATTCGTGCTCAGTTTGCCCGCTGTACACCAACGAGCTGGATTGTGGCGCCGTTGGGATCACGATCAGACACTGGTCTACCCGATCGCCATGGCGAGTTCACCTCGATGTCACTTCGGCGCAAGGAGCGAGCCTTGTGTGGTCCGTACCGTGTCTCACTGATGAACAACCACAGACGAGGAGCAACGATGACTGGTTCACGAATTCGCCGCACGGCAGTGCTGGTGCTGGCATTCGGCCTCATCGCCGCCGCGTGCGGTGAAGACAAGACCGGCACGAAGACGAATGGCAGCGGCAGCAAGCCGGACGTAGAACTCTCCGGCTCGATCACGGTCGACGGGTCGAGCACCGTGGGCCCGCTCACGTCAGCTGCCGCCGAACTCTTTGGTGCGGAGAACCCCGGAGTCAGAATCACGGTGGGCACTTCTGGAACCGGTGGTGGATTCACGAAGTTCTGCGCCGGGGAGACCGACATGTCGGACGCCTCGCGTCCGATCAAGACGGACGACCCAGCAGAAGGCCCGGCCTGCGAAGCCGCCGGGATCGGCTACACCGAGCTTCAGGTGGCCAACGATGGCATTGCGCTGGTGGTCAACAAGGACAACACCTGGGCGAAATGCCTGACCGTTCCGCAGCTCAAGAAGATCTGGGAGCCGGCCGCCGAAGATACGGTGACGAACTGGAACCAGGTCGATGCTTCGTTCCCTGACCAGGCGCTCACGCTTTTTGGTGCCGGAACATCGTCGGGGACCTTCGACTTCTTCACCAAGGCGATCAATGGCGTGGAGAAGGAGAGTCGCACGGACTACAACGCGACCGAGGACGATAACGTCACCGTTCAGGGAGTCGAGGGAGACAAGGGCGCGATGGGGTACTTCGGTCTTTCCTACTACGAACAGAACCAGGACAAGCTCGAGGTCGTCCAGATTGATGGCGGCTCCGGGTGTGTGACGCCGACGACCACCACAGTCCAGGACGCGACCTACGCGCCGTTGTCTCGGCCGTTGTTCGTGTATCCGAACGAGAAGCTCATCGCCCGGCCCGAGGGCTTGGCCTTCGTCGAGTACTACATCGACAACTCTGCCGAGATTGCGAAGCAGGCACTGTTCGTGCCGATGACCGCCGAGCAGACGGCGGCATCGAAGCAAGCGGTCGCGGATTTGGTGGGAGCTGCGAGTTCAACGAGCGCTCCGTAACTTGTCGGTGCCGATGACCAGCGCTGCTGGCTCCATGGGAAGCCCCGGACCACGCGATCTGCGTGGTCCGGGGCTCACCCGTTCGCGCCGGCGGTACGGAGATCGCATCAGCATTGGGTTTCTGTTTTTGTGTGCTGCGATCTCGGTGATCACGACGATTGGGATCGTTGCGTCACTGGTGCCGGCGACGCTCGACTTCTTCGGCGATGTCGGCGTCGGCGATTTCTTGACGGGTACCGACTGGGCGCCGCTCTTCGCGCCGCCTCGGTTTGGTGTGCTCCCGATCGTGGCCGGGACACTCGTCACGACGGTGTGCGCCCTGGCAGTGTGCATACCCTTCGGGCTCGGTGCCGCGATCTGGCTCAGTGAATACGCACACCCTCGGCTGCGGGCCACGCTGAAGCCCGCGCTCGAGATTCTGTCGGGTATCCCGACCGTCGTGTACGGCTACTTCGCGTTGAAATTCTTGAGCCCCATCGTCCAGGAATGGTGGCCGATCGGCGACGCACCCGGCGTCTTCAATGCGCTCTCGGCAGGGTTGGTCATGGGTGTGATGATCCTGCCCATCGTCGCGTCCCTTTCCGAGGACGCAATGGCGTCGGTGCCGATTGGGTTGCGCGAGGGTGCCTACGCACTTGGCGCGAGCCGCGCCGAAGTGGCCACCCGCGTCACTGTTCCGGCCGCCCTGTCCGGCATCGTCGCCTCGTTCGTTCTGGCGATCTCTCGGGCGGTCGGAGAGACCATGATCGTGTTGATCGCGGCCGGTGGAACGCCGAACCTCGCGCTCAACCCCGGCGAAGCGATGCAGACGATGACCGCCTTCGTGGCCTCTGCGGCGCAGGGGGACCTTCCCCAGGGGTCCACTGGATACAAGACGATCTTTGCGGTTGGAGCGCTGCTGTTCGTCGCCACGTTCGGGATGAATCTGGTGAGCTCACGCATTGTGCGTCGGTACCGGGAGGTGTACGAATGACTGGGGTGGAAGCAATCAACGTCGTGACCCCTGCTGCGGTACGGCCGACGCTGGGACGACAGCCGCGACGGAAGCGGATGATCGACCGCGGGTTTCGCGGTGTCCTCTGGGCGAGCATCGGGGTTGCGGTCCTGAGCCTGATCGTCCTGCTCTGGTACGTGGTCTCCAACGGCGCCGCAACGTTCACTCCGCGCCTGTGGACGCGGTTCCCATCGCTGATCAACCCAGAGCTGTCGGGAGCCCGGTCGGCGGTATTCGGCACCCTTTGGGTCCTTGGTGTCACCGCGGCATTGGCGATTCCGATCGGCGTCGGCGCCGCGGTCTACCTGGAGGAGTTTGCCCGTTCCGATCGTTGGTACAACCGGCTGATCGAGCTCAACATCCAGAATCTTGCGGGTGTTCCGTCCATTGTCTACGGGATTCTCGGTCTCGCGTTTGTTGCACGGGGTCCCCTCGGCCTCGGCTTCGTGGTACTGACCGCGGGAATCATCCTTGCCTTGCTGGTCTTGCCGATCGTGATCATTGCATCGCGCGAAGCCATCCGCGCCGTGCCGTCAACGATTCGTCAGGGTGCGCTGGCCCTCGGGGCGACGGAACTCCAGACGGTGCGGCGCCAAGTCCTCCCCGCTGCGATGCCCGGCATCGCCACCGCGGTGATCCTTGCGCTTTCGCGTGCCATCGGTGAGGCAGCGCCGCTGATTCTGATCGGTGCCGCGACCTACGTTCCCTTCACTCCTGATGGTCTCGACAGTCGGTTCACGGTCCTCCCTGTCCAGATCTTCAACTGGGTGGAATCACCCCAAGAGGAGTTTGTCGCCCTGGCCGCATCGGCATGCCTGCTGCTCCTGGTCATCCTGCTGGGAATGAACGGCGTGGCGATTTGGGTCCGCAACAAGTACCAGCGGAAGTGGTGACGATGCGACGCCGCCGAAGGCCGATGTTCCGGGGACCCCGAACCCGTCGTTTCACCGGTCCCGCTTCGCGTTCCCCACGGAAACGGTCCCTACGGTGAGAACGGTGTCGGATCCAACGACGCAAACCCACACGAACGGGAAGGTCATGACGCCCACTAGCCTTGCATCGGTGACGTCGACGGCTGCGGATTCTGACGCCGACGCGGCCGAGGTTGTTTTCGAGATCCGGGCGGCCTCGGTGCACTACGGCGAGCACCACGCGGTCGACACGATCGACATGGATATCGCAAGCCGCGAGATCACCGCCATTATCGGGCCGTCGGGCTGCGGGAAGAGCACCTTCCTGCGATGCCTGAATCGGATGAACGATCTGATTCCGTCGGCCCGGGTCTCGGGGCGAATCGCCTATCACGGCGACGACCTCTATGGCGCAAAGGTCGACGCGGTAGAAGTCAGGCGGCGGATCGGCATGGTGTTCCAACGCCCGAACCCTTTTCCGAAGTCGATCTTCGACAACGTCGCGTTCGGACCGCGGGTCAACCGATTCAAGGGCGACATGAGCGAGCTGGTCGAGGGTGCGTTGACCCGGGCCGCATTGTGGGATGAGGTCAAGGACAAACTCAAGAAGAGTGCATTCGATCTGTCGGGTGGACAGCAGCAGCGACTCTGTATCGCGCGAGCGCTGGCGGTCTCGCCGGACGTGATCTTGATGGACGAGCCGTGCTCTGCACTCGACCCGATCGCCACCTCGCGTATCGAGGACCTCATGGTGGAACTGAAGCGTGACTACACGATTGTGATCGTGACCCACAACATGCAACAGGCCGCACGGGTCTCGGACCGAACCGCATTTTTCACGACCGACGTGGACGATCGAGGATCGCGTACGGGGCGCTTGGTCGAGTTCGACCGCACCAATACGATCTTCACGAGTCCGGCCGATCCACGGACCGAGGGTTACATCACCGGTCGGTTTGGATGAACGGAGCGGGGCGAGGGAAGCGGTGCGGCCGGCTGGCCAGCGGAGTGGGGCCGGTCCGGCCCGGTCCGTTGGACCAAGAGGACGAAAGATGAACGGAGCGGGGCGTCGTCGTGCCGGTGGGCCCGACCACCGCATCACCCCGGTGCGTCACGTCGAGGACCTCGATCGTCGCCGTTTGGCAGCCGCCCTCGATGCGGTGAGTGACTCGATTGTGGTCGTGGACGCTGGGGGCGAGGTCGTATTGCGCAATACGACCGCCGGTCGCTTCAACGATGCCCGCCACGCAGATGCGCTTGCCGGCGGTGCCCTCAGCGAGCTCCTCGACCGAGCGCGCTCGGGTGAAGAGTGCTCGCGTGAGCTGCAACTGTTCGGCCCGCCGGGCGAGGTGTTCTGGATGACGGCTCGGCCGCTGGCCGCCGATGGCCGGCGAATCGGTGCGGTGGGAATCGTGCGCGATGTCACTGAGGCGCGGCGCATCGAGAACATCCGCCGGGACTTCGTGGCGAACGTGAGCCACGAGCTCAAGACGCCGGTCGGTGCGTTGGCCGTATTGGCCGAAACACTGGCCGGTATTTCGGACCCGAAGGTCGCGAAGGAGTTCGCAGAGCGAATCGCGACCGAAGCGACTCGCGTTGGCGCGATAGTGGATGACCTGCTCGATCTTGGCCAGATCGAATCGCACGATGCCGCTCGGGAGGCGGTGCCGGTTGCCGAGATCGTCGCGGCCGCGGTTGAGCGCGTGGAGGCCGCGGCAACGGCGATGGGCCATGACATGATCGCGGCCGATTGCGATGCGGTTCTCGTGTGCGATCGGCGCCAGATGGTCAGTGCGGTCGCCAATCTCCTCGACAACGCGTTGAAATACTCAGAGCCCGGTCAAGCGATCACCTTCAACGCGCGCGCCGCGGATGGGTGGGTCACCTTCGAGGTGCGAGACCGTGGCGTGGGCATCCCGTCGCGTGACCTCGATCGGATCTTCGAGCGGTTCTACCGGGTCGACCGAGCGCGGAGTCGGACGACCGGCGGGACGGGGCTCGGACTGGCGATCGTGCGCAACGTCGCGCATCAACACCAGGGCGACGTCACCGTGGAATCGAGCGAGGGCGAGGGTTCGACCTTCCGGCTGCGAGTGCCGACAACCTCGAATGGCAGCCCGCTGAACGCTTGGGAACGCTGATGGCCGATCCACCCCTGGTGCTCGTCGTGGACGACGAAGCGTCGTATCGCGACGCGCTTTCTGTGGCCCTTTCCGCCGAAGGATTTCTCGTGGAGACCGCGGCCGACGGTGTGGAGGCGTTGGAGAAGTTCGAGTCGTCGCACCCAGCACTGATCCTGCTCGACGTCATGCTCCCGCGCATTTCGGGGATCGACGTGTGTCGGCAGATCCGTGCGAAGTCACGGGTGCCCATCATCATGGTCACTGCGCGCGGCGGCGAGATCGACGCGGTCGTTGGGCTCGAGGTGGGAGCCGATGACTACGTGGCGAAGCCGTTCCGGCTCCGAGAACTGGTGGCACGCGTGCGGGCGGCTCTCCGGCGCGTCCCGCTGACTGAGTCGGTCGAAGTGGAGCGAGAAGACACCGTGACGGTCGGCGATGTCGTCGTCGACGTGAGCCGTCATGAAGTGCTCGTCCGGGGAGATCTGGTCCCAATTCCGCTTAAGGAGTTCGAGCTGCTCGAACTCTTGTTGCTGAACGCCGGCCGCGTGTTGACACGAGACGTCTTGATCGATCGGATCTGGGGACCGAACTATTTCGGAGACACCAAGACCCTCGATGTGCACATCAAGCGGCTGCGGGCCAAGGTCGAGGACGACCCGTCCGTGCCGGTGCGGATCGTAACCGTCCGCGGCGTGGGCTATCGGTACGAGCGGAGTTAACCCGCTCTTACGAGTTAACGGGGAGGAGGTCGTCGACGACCGTTGAGATCCCCTCCAGCCAGGCGCTCGCGTCCACCTGTTCGGTACTGGCTGAAGCGGCTGGTGCCGCTGAAGCGGTTGGCGCAGCAGGTGCGGGTCGCCGCGGGACGAGTTCTGCGATCTCATCGGCGAACGTGGAACCCTCGGCCGCGGGTGCGGCTGCCGGAATCTCGGGCGGAGTGGGTGGCGCGACCACGGGGGATGGTGCGGAGGCCGCGTCGGTTCTTGGCCCGCCGAATC
The DNA here is from genome assembly GCA_031430375.1 of Acidimicrobiia bacterium. Taxonomy (GTDB): domain Bacteria; phylum Actinomycetota; class Acidimicrobiia; order IMCC26256; family JAENVU01; genus JAENVU01. The sequence continues at coordinate 8,072 of JANPBJ010000108.1, read as the reverse complement.
GAATCGGCGCATCGGGGACCGGCGGCACGCTGCGCTGCATCGGAGGGATCGTGGTCTCGGGCGTCTCGGCCTCAACCTCGGTTTCCTTGGAACCCTTGCCCATCATGTCGGAGAACTTCATGTCACCCTCGCTAATGCTTGCTCGTAGTCCTCACGCGCACGAGGCGACGCGAGTCCAGCGGATTCGAACTTCGCCACGACGACACCGTCGCGGTCGATGACGAACGTTCCCCTATTCGCACAGCCCAGCGCGGCATTGAATACGCCGTATGCGCTCGCGACCTCGCCGTGGGGCCAGAAATCCGAGAGGATCGGGAACGTGAACCCCTGTTGCTCGGCCCATTGCGCTTGCGCGTGTCGGGTATCGCAACTGATGGCGAGGACCGCAGCGCTCGAGCCTTCGAAGACCGAAGGATCGTCACGGATCTCGCACAACTCGCCCTGACAGGCGCCCGTAAAGGTGAAGGGGTAGAACACCAGCACCACGGGTTGCTTGCCCTGATAGTCGGCCAAGCTGACGTCATTGCCCGCTTGATCCTTCAGGGTGAACTCGGGGCCACGTTGCCCGATCTCGACGGTCAAGGCTCGCTCCTGGATCGTTGGAAGGTCGATCGCAGTGTAAGGGTTGGCACGAAACCACTCGCGGTTACGCGTGGGGAAGTTGTCGCCATCCGTTGTCGACCGCCGCACCCGCACCCTTGAGTGAAGCGGCCACAATCCCGAGCAGTGGTGTGACGGTCGCGTAGCCGTCGATCAAGAGGGCCTCGTCGGTCCCGGGCTCGGGCGTCTCCGTCTTCCCCTTGAACTCGACGCGGAGGTCGCCGTCGCGCAGATCAGCGGACGCGACCCAGAACTCGCCGTAGGTAGCGAGGGTTGCGTCGCGCACACCTTTGAGTTCCCCAATGGGTCGATTCGGGACGTTGAGGTTCAAGACACGCGGCCCCGATTCGGCAAGCACCCAATCGAGGGCAGGCACGGCGAGTGCCGCCGCAGTGGACCAGTGGTAGTTCGCGTGTTCGTCCCAACGCATGCTCACGGCCAGCGCAGAAATGCCAAGGCCCGCCGCAGTCAAGGCCGCGCCAACGGTGCCGGAGTGCAGTACGAGGTGGCCGGTATTCGCGCCGGGGTTGATGCCGGACGCCACGACGTCAGGCCGTTCGCCGAACGCGCCGAGACAGGCCATATAGACCGCCGTGGCGGGCGGTCGCTCGATCGCGAGAACCTCCACGTCGGGGAGTTCCGGCCAGTGGCGGGTGGCGATGGGGATGCGCTCCGAACGATGCAGCGGGCCAATAGAGGCACCGGCGCCGCTGAGGTCCGAGAGTGGAGCAACGACCTGCACGTGGTGACCCGCATCGTGAAGCGCGGTGGCGAGAGCCACGATGCCGGGCGAGGCCACTCCGTCGTCGTTGGTGACGAGCACCCGCAGCGTCTTGGTCATAGTGACGGTGGGAGGTAGCGGGCGGCGGTGACCACGCCGTCGAGGACGGTGAGTACCCACACGCTGCCTTTGGCGACGCGATCGTCATCGAGCACAACGCCGCGGCGACTCAATACGTTCATGGTGTCTCCGATCACGTCGCCATGACTACACAGCGCGAGTGAATGCTTGGATCGTTCAATCAGATTCAGCGCGCGGCTCGGTCCCGCGCCCTCCGCGAGCCCGGTATCGACGCCGACGGTGAGGCCCAACCCGGTGGCCAAGGGCTCGACCGTTTGGACACACCGGGTGAACGGGCTGCTCAGAATGGTCCGGATTCCCTGATCCGCGAGGAGATCTGCCAGCGCCTTCGATTGCGCGCGCCCACGTTTGGTGATCTCGCGCGTGTCGTCGGACGCCGCCCCGCGGGTACCCGCGTGGGCGTGACGTATCACGAAGCACTCCGTCACGAGCGGCCCTCACTGCGGGTTTCACGGCTGCGTCCGATCGCGCGATCCATCAAAACCTGATGCGCGTCGATGCCGTCTCGCGTGGGGACTCGATGCCATTGCGCGTGGGTGTCGAGCTCCCAGACTTGAATGTCGGCGGCCAGTTCGACGTTGAGGATCTCGGCCAGGCGGCGACGCAGTGCCGGAGCGCGAACCGGGACGAGCGCCTCAATCCGACGATCGAGGTTGCGGGGCATGATGTCGGCGGAGCCGATGAGGTACTCCGCGGTCTCGTCGTCGGCACCGAATCGGTAGATGCGCGAATGTTCGAGGAACCGGCCGAGCAGTGAACGGACGCGGATGGTCTCGGACCGACCGGCGACGCCGGGGCGCAAGCAACAGATGCCGCGAACAAGCAGGTCGATCGGCGTGCCCTGTTCGGACGCTTCATAGAGTGCGTCGATGGTCTTGGGGTCGACCAGCGCGTTCATTTTCAACACGATGCGCCCTGCGGAACCGAGTGCCCCCTGTTCCTGAATGCGGGCGATGATGGCGGTGCGGAGTCCGTGGGGCGCGATGAGCAGCCGTCGGTACTCCTGGGGCCGTGAGTATCCGGTGAGTGAGTTGAACAGCTCCGTGAGATCGGCGCCGATTTCCGGATCCGCGGTGAGCAGTCCGATGTCCTCGTAGAGGCCTGCGGTGACCGCGTTGTAGTTGCCCGTTCCAACGTGGCAATAGCGGCGGATCCCGGTCCGTTCGTCGCGCACGATGAGGAGGAGTTTGGTATGCGTCTTGAGCCCGACCAGCCCGTAGACCACGTGGACCCCCGCTTCTTCGAGCTCGCGGGCGCGCTCGAGGTTGATCTCCTCGTCGAACCGTGCCTTGAGTTCCACCAACGCGACCACTTGCTTGCCCGCGGCCGCGGCGCGCACCAGTGAATCGATGATCGTGCTCTCTTGGCCCCCGGTGCGGTACAAGGTCTGTTTGATCGCGAGGACCTTGGGGTCACGCGCGGCCTGATCGATGAAGGCGGCAACACTTGTGGCGAAGGAGTCGTACGGGTGTTGCACCAAGATGTCGGTGGCCTGGAGCAACGCGAAGAGGTCGGGCGGGGGATCGGTGCGCGCCAGCGAGGGTTGGGTCTGAGGTACCCAGGGTTCGTCCTTGAGGTCGGGACGATCGACGCCGTAGACGGTCCAGAGCCCAGAGAGATCGAGCGGCCCCTCCACCACGCTCACATCCGCCGGCGACAGTTCCAGTTCACGAACGAGCAGGTCTCGCATGTCGTCGGCCATCGTGGTGTCCACTTCGAGTCGCACCACGTGGCCGGATCGCTTGCGGAGGGTGAGCACACTCTCGATAGCTTCGAGGAGGTCGTCGTTCTCTGCATCGAGTTCGAAGTCGGCATCGCGCGTGACGCGGAACGGGTGATGCGCGGTGATCTCCATCCCGGGGAACAACTGGTCGAGATGCGCGGCGATGACTTGTTCGAGGGGAACGAAGCGTTCACCGTCGGGCATCACCACAAAGCGCGGAAGCAGCGGCGGGACTTTCACCCGGGCGAAGCGCTGCTCGCCCGTCGTCGGATCGAGCACCTGCACCGCGAGGTTGAGCGAAAGGTTTGATATGTAGGGGAATGGATGAGCGGGGTCGACGGCGAGTGGTGTGAGCACGGGAAACACGCGCGCTTGGAACACCTCGACGAGATAGCTGCGGTCGTCGTTCGAGAGATCATCCCAATCGGCGAGCACGACCCCCTCGGCGAGGAGGGCAGGAGCGATCTCCTTGGCGAACACGGTGGCTTGCCGGGTCACCAGTTCGTGGATCTCAAGGCGCACGGCATCGAGTTGCTCGGTCGGGCGCAGACCATCCGGGGAGGTGGTGCGGACCCCGGCGGTCACCTGCTCCTGGAGTCCCGACACTCTTACCTGAACGAACTCGTCCAGATTGGTCGTGAAGATTGCGAGGAACTTGGCCCGCTCGAGCAGAGGTTGGGTCTGATCTTCGGCCAGTTCCAGCACGCGGGCGTTGAACGCCAGCCACGACAGCTCCCGATTCAGCAGATCCCGGCTGCGCTGCATGGGGCGCATTGTACCGATCGCTCCTCGGTCGCATGCGGACGCGATCCACGCCCGGGGAAGGAGTGGATCGGTGGCCGGGACCGGAGCGGGGAACCGAAGTCCCGACCAGACCGTGCGGAGGCGGGTCAACGAGATGAAGATTACGAAGGCCGAATGACGCAATGCTCACGTGGAGGGAACGTCGAGCTGGCGAAACGGTGAACTCGCGAAATCGGTTGAAAGGACCGATAGCCTCGCTCTCGAAATGGTCACCCGCGATCCGCGCACCTACGAGCTCAATCCGTTTGGCCGGCTCGCGGTCACCCACGCGGCATCGTCGGTGGGTGACGCGTGTCTGACGGTGTCGCTGGCAGGCTCGATTTTTTTTACGCAGAGCATTGGAGAGTCCCGTACCCAGGTGCTGCTCTATCTGTTGTTGACGCTTGCGCCGTTCTCGTTGGTCGCGCCGGTGATTGGCCCGGCGCTCGATCGCAGTCGCGCCGGTCGCCGGACGCTTATGGCGGTGGGCTGTTTCGGGCGAGCGCTGGTGTGTTTCCTCATGGTTGGTCAGCTGCACTCGGTGCTGTTGTTTCCTCTCGCGTTTCTTGCACTGGTGCTCTCGAAAGGCCACTCGGTCGCGAAGTCATCGCTCGTGCCCGCGGTTGTACACAGCGACGGCGAACTGGTGGAAGCGAACTCACGCCTGTCGCTGATTGGAGTGATCGCGAGCGTGGCGGGTGGACTCCCGGCCGCCGGTCTAGTTGCGCTCTTCGACGCACGGTTTTCACTGGTGCTTGCGTCACTCATGTTCGCAGTCGCGGGGGTCCTGGCAACGCGGATACCGAGTGCACCGCGTCTGGCAGTTCCGGAGACGGTGGAAGAACGCGCCGAGATGGGGATTCCGAGCATCGTGTTCGCCGGCAGCGCGATGGCAGTGATGCGTGGGTGCGTCGGCTTCCTCACCTTCCTCCTGGCGTTCTTACTCAAACAGCAGGGCGAAGACGCGTGGGTATTCGGGGTGGTGCTGGCATCGAGCGCGCTCGGTGGGTTCGTCGGTGTGATCCTCACGCCGCGGCTGCGGCGAGTGTTGCGCGAGGAGTCAATGCTTGCGGGCTCACTCCTCATTCCCGCGCTGGTCGCGCTCATCGCCGCTCGCGATGGCGGAACGCTCGGTGCCGTAGCCATCGGGTTTACGGTGGCCGCGGGTGCTGCCACGGGCCGGATCGCATTCGACAGCCTTGTGCACCGCGACGGTCCGGAACATCTGCGCGGTCGCGCGTTCGCGCGATTCGAGACTCGCTTTCAACTGGCCTGGGTCGCGGGTGCGCTCATTCCGGTGGCTCTCCTCGATGTCCTGAGTCGGCGTTGGGGCTTCTTCGTGCTCGCGTTGGTGTTGTTTTTCGCCGGACTTTCGTACGTGGCTGGGTTACGGGCCCGAGGCGAGTGGGGTCCGCCGCGTCGGAATCCACCCCATCACCGGGAGGCTGACCACCCAGCCGATTGAAATCCGTCCGAACTCGAGGACGGAACTGGTCAGACTCCATAACCATGGATGCACTATTTCGACCGATCGTCGCCGATGAACTCGAGCTGTTTGTACAGGCTGACGGCTACGGATTCGGCGAGCGCGCGCAGCATGGGGAGTGGGCGAGCGCGGAACTCGACCGCACCGTCGCCGCCTTCGTTGCGGACGAGATTGTGGCCACCGGGCGCAACTACAGCCTCGAGCTGACCGTTCCCGGAGGGGCCGCGATCCCGGCAGCGGGAGTGAGCTGGATCACCACCCGACCGACCCATCGGCGGCGAGGCCTGCTCACGCAGATCATGACCTTCCTGGCCGCGGAGAGTTCGGCGGGGGGCGAGGTGGTGTCGATCCTCACTGCATCGGAGGGCGGCTTGTATCAGCGGTTCGGCTATGGGGTGGCGGCGCGTATCGCCACATTCACTGCCAGCCGGGCCGGGGTGACGTTCCTGGAGGAGCCTGTGCCCGACGCCGTGCTTCGCCTGGTGGAGCCCGACGTTGCGCTCGAGCTGGTCCCGCCGCTCTTCGACCGGGTGCGTCGGCTGCAGGCGGGCGCGGTGTCACGCCCGGAGTTCTGGTGGCCGGGGGAATGGGCGCCGGACGATTGGATCGACCCACGGCGACGTTTCGATGTCGTGGTCGAGTTCGATGGCGTGGTTCAGGGTTACGCGATGTATGCCGTCGACGGGGAATGGAAAGACGGCTTCACCGAGAAGTTGGTGGCGGTTCGGGATTTGATTGCCGCAACTCCGGCGGCCGAAGCCGCGCTCTGGCAGTACTTGTTCAACGTCGACCTCACCGTGGGTGTCCGCGCTTGGAATCGGCCGCTTGACGACGCACTTCCCTGGCTCATCACCGATCCGCGCCAGATCCGCACCGCGCAGGTGCGAGATTCCCTGTGGGTTCGACCCCTCGACACCGCCGCGTTTCTCGCGGCGCGGACCTACGGCGCCGAGGGGTCGCTCACGATCGCGGTGACCGACCGCTTCCTCGATGATCCACTGACCGCGGGCGTTTTCACGCTCACCGGGGGTGGAGATGGTGCGGAATGTGTCCGTTCATCGAGTTCGGCCGTTCCCGATCTCGTGCTCGACGCCGCGGAACTCGGTGCCATTTCGCTCGGCGCGTTTCGCCCGAGTCAACTGGCACGGGCGGGGCGACTTGTTGCGGTCGACCCGGTTGCGTTGGACCGGGCCGACGCAATGTTTCGCACCGCCCGCGAACCGTACGCGTCCACCTGGTTCTGACGACGAGCCCGGGAGACTTGTCGTCTCCCATTTTGTGGACGAGTCAGCTCCAGCCGGAGGTGGCGCCCTTCACCATGCCGAAGGGTCCCGCGGGCCAGCGGAAACAATCCGTCATCAACTGATCGACTTCCTCTGTGGTGGCGATGCCCTCGTTCACGACCTTCTGGGCTTCAGCCACCATCGCGAAGTAGACGCGATTGGCCACAAACCCCCATGCCATGGCGGTGTCGTTGATGACAACCGGGTTCTTGCCGCAACGCTGCGCCGCCGCTCGCACGGTTGCGATCGTGGCATCACTCGTGGCACGCGTGCGGATGATCTCGGCGAGCTTCATGACCGGCGCGGGTGACGCCCAGTGCCAGCCCACCACTCGGTCCGCGCGGTTGGTTGCGGCGCCGATGGCCTGGATCGGGAAGCCCGACGTGTTCGAACACAGGATGGTGTGTTCGGGAGCCGCGGCGTCGAGATCACGGAAGACCTGAATCTTGAGGTCGAGCCGTTCGGGTACGGCCTCGATCACGAGATCGGTGGTGGCTGCGGCAGTGAAGTCTTTCGAGAAGGTGAGCCGGGCCGCGGCGGCCTCGGCCTCGGCACGCGTGAGCTTGCCGCGTTCGACGGCCGATTCCAGTCCGTAGCGGCCTGTGGTCGCGTGCTCGTGGCCGGCCGTGAGCGCGGCGGAGTCGATGTCGTAGACGACAACGTCGTATCCCGCGATCGCGCACACCTGTGCGATCCCCCCACCCATGACGCCGGCACCCAACACGCCAATTTTCCGCTCTTGCTCCTTCGGAGCGGGCCGCTCGGGCCACGCTTCGCTGGTCTCACGGCTGGAGTCGCGTGATTTCCCCGCTCCGCTCGTGTTTTCCCCAACATTGTTGTCGGTTGTTTCGGTGTTGCTCATCGGTGGTGTGGTCTCACTCTTGGGGGAGGTCGATGCGGGCGAGCCAGAGGCCGGGGGCTTCGAGTTCGTTGGGCGTTGGCAACATCGAGGGCGCCGCCCACAAACGGTTGAGGCCTTCGAGTCCGGCGCGCTCGACCACACCCGCGCAGAATGCCTGACCGCGTTCGTAGTGGCTGCGGTCGAGTTCCACACCCAACATGCCTTCTACGAATCGCCCGGCTTCGCCGCGCTCCACGTGATGGCGGCGTAACGCCTCATGGATCCTCGGATAGTCCGAGAGCAGATGGGTGCCGATGTGTTCACTCACGAGATCGGCATGACCTTCGAGCACCATGGTGAACTGTTGGTTGCGTTCGAGGATCGCCCTCTGGGCGTCGTTGCGCAATGCGCCGAGCAGCACGTCGGGCCGTTGCGCGAGTTCGGCGATTGCGTCGGAATCCGTTGGGTCCACGTTGCCGAACGCGTCATCGAAG
>JANPBJ010000107.1:0-32914 GCA_031430375.1 Acidimicrobiia bacterium | reverse complement strand
GCCCAACTGGTCGGAGCTCCGATGGCCGGCGCGATCGGCGTGCTGGTGTCGGTGAACCTCACGTTGAAGGGCGCGCGCCCCGTGGTGGGGATTGCAGTGAATGATGCCGTGGGTGCCGGTGCCGAACCGAGCGTGTACACGAAGATCGGGTGGTCTTGGTCAGTACGCGCGTCGTATCCGTCGGATACGTAGAAGGTGTCGTTGACGATCAGCAGGTCGCGCGCGTCGATCATCCCAGTGTTCACGAGCGGGAAGGTCCACGCGGCATTTGCGGTCCACGTCGATCCCGAGATGTCGAACCGACGGATCACGGAGTCGGAGCTCGCCGTGGTCCGGCCCGCAGTCGTGTTCGCACTGGCCGTGGTGACGAAAGCCACGTTGGCGCTGGTGAAGGTAATACCGACGATGGGCGAGACGCCCAGCGAGATGTCCGACCCCACGGCGTTGGTGGCGAAGTTGTACGTCCTGATCTTTGATCCCTTGCCGTAGTACATCCCTACGCCGGGGCGCCAACCTGCCGCCGTGACGTCCTGGCCTTCGGGGAGGGCCTGCCATGTCGACGGCTGGAAGTGGCCGCTTTGGCGAACGAGCTTGTACACCGTCGGGTGGTACGGCGGCTGGGGCGCGGGATTGGTACAACAGTTCCCTGAGGTGACGTAGAGAACGTCACCGATCGGGTCGTAAATGATCGACTCGAGGTCGTCGGTACGCGTCGGGTCCGACAGCGTTCCCGCCACGATCGTTCCGTCGCCGACCGCGGTGGCGGCCTGAAACGCGGACGCGTTGATTTCGGTCTTGTAGACGCCGGTACTCGCGTCGATCTCGTAGATCCGGTCGCGGTTGTCGTCGGCCACCCACATCGAATCATCTCCCGGTACGTAGCCGAGACCTTCGACATCGCTCGCGTTCGGTCCGCCGGTGAAGGGGTGCGTGGAGATCTGGTTGCCCACGTCCACGGTCAGGATCGGGATCGGTGGGTTCGAGAGTGCCGCAGCCGGTGCCCCGGCGGTGCTCAGCGAGGCGACGCCCAGTGTGGATGCGAGCATGACGGCCCACACACGCGTACGAACTGATTTCACTTTGCCTCCCACGGCCCTGAATACGAATGCTCAAATGGTACGAAGCGGTGCACACTAGTCAACACTGCTGATTGGATACCACCCTCAGCGCGACAAACGCGGACCGGACCCCACTCTTCGTGGTATCGCTGCTCATTCCGGGACCGCGGCGACGTTGCGTGCGATGTCCCAGCCCGGCCACGTGGCCGCGCCTTGGTGCCCTGGGGGGACCGTCGTACCGATGTCTGCATCTTGATCCTCCCGATACCTGCCCCGACTCTGCGGTGTCGTCCACTGCAGCGCGTCGGGCACGAGCATGACGAACTACGCGAACCAGGAGCAAGCGCGGGTCGACGTTTTGTTGCTCCACGCCCGATAATGATTCGCCCGCACTACTCACATCGTCACGGGCGGTGGTCGGCCGGCAACCGCGTGATGGCGCCTGGCTAAAGTCGGCGCCCGTGATCTTGTCCGATCGTTCCATTCGTGAGGCGCTCGCCGCTCGGCGCATCGTCGTCGACCCACTCGACGATGCCGACGTGCAGCCGTCGTCGGTCGATCTCCGACTCGACCGCTACTTCCGAGTCTTTCGCAACGACACCACGCCGTTCATCGACCCGAAGGAACCCCAAGAGGATCTCACCGAGATGGTCGAGGTCGCGGAGGCCAACGCGTTCATCCTTCACCCCGGGGAGTTCGTGCTCGGCTCGACCGTGGAACGAGTGGTACTGCCCGATGACCTCGTGGCTCGCCTCGAGGGGAAGTCGTCCCTGGGCCGACTCGGGCTCTTGATCCACAGCACCGCCGGGTTTGTGGACGCCGGTTGGGACGGCCATCTCACCCTTGAGTTGAGCAATGTGGCGAACCTGCCGATCGCGCTCTATCCGGGGATGAAGATCGGTCAGATCTCGTTTTTCGAGATGACAACGGCCGCCGAGCACCCGTACGGCAGTAGCGGGAAGGGCTCCAAATACCAAGGTCAACGCGGTCCCACGCCGAGCCGGTACTACCTCAACTTCAAGAAGTAGCCCGGTGCCTCGATCGGCGGCCGTGCCACGACGCTGCGAGTGGGCCGGCACCGACCCGCTGATGATCGAATACCACGATCGTGAGTGGGGCGTCCCGCAGCGAGACCGGATCCGGCTGTTCGAGAAGCTGTCGTTGGAAGGCGCGCAGGCCGGCCTCTCGTGGCGCACGATCCTCAACAAGCGCGATGGCTACCGCCGGTGCTTTGCCGGATTCGATCCGGTGAAGGTCGCGCGCTTCACCCCGAAACGGGTGGAGCGGCTCATGCTCGACGCTCGCATCGTGAGAAACCGGGCCAAGATCACCTCGGTGATCGACAACGCCCGCGCGCTGCTCGTCCTGGAGGCCGAACTCGGCGACTTCTCCGAGTACCTCTGGTCCTTCGTCGACGGGAAGCCGGTGACCAACCGGTGGAAAACCCTCGGCGAACTTCCGGCGATCACCGATACGTCGACCGCGCTCAGCAAGGACCTCAAGCGCCGCGGATTTCGCTTCGTGGGACCCACCACGATGTACGCCCTCATGCAAGCCATGGGCATGGTCAACGACCACACCACCAACTGTTTCCGGCATCCCGACTCCGGGGGCTGACTGCTCGTCCGGCTCCACTGGGAGCTGGAGTGCGCACTCTGCTTCGTGCGGCTTTGGACGCCTCCCGAGCTGCTCGCCCTCTCAGCCGAGTAGGTCAGACGCCGGTGGGGAACTCCGCGGTGACGGGGCCCGGGAGCGACGGTTCGCGCTCCAGCGCTTCGAGGATGACCTCGGCGATATCGGAAACCTTCACGTCTTCGTCGCGGCCCTCGCCCTTCACGCCGTCGTCCATCATCACGTAACAGAACGGGCACGCGACTGCGATGCGTTCGGCGCCGGTGGCGAGCGCCTCTTGGGTCCTCTCGACGTTCACCTTCTTGCCGATGGTCTCTTCCATCCACATGCGTGCTCCGCCGGCCCCACAACACATGCCGCGCGTTCCGTTGCGCGGCATCTCCACGATGTCGATACCGGCGAGCGACCCGATCACGTGTCGAGGGGCGAGGTAGACGTCGTTATGGCGGCCGAGGTAGCACGAGTCGTGATACGTGACCCGCTCGTCGAGTGACGCGCCGGCCATCGAGAGGCGACCATCCGAGATCAGTTGCATCAGGAACTCAGAGTGGTGGATGACTTCGTAGTGACCGTCGAGCTGCGGGTATTCGTTCTTCAGTGTGTTGAAACAGTGCGGGCACTGCGTGATGATCTTCTTCACGCCAAGCCCGTCGAGCGTCTCGATGTTCTGCATGGCGAGCATCTGGAAGATGTACTCGTTACCAGAGCGCCGCGCGCTGTCGCCGGTGCACATCTCACTTGGTCCGAGGATCGCAAAGTCGATGTCGGCGCGCTGGAGCAGCTTGGCCATCGCGCGGCTGGTCTTCTTGTTGCGATCGTCGAAGGATCCGGCGCAACCAATCCAGTAGAGGTACTCGTGGTCGAAGTCGGAGCTTCCGGGCTCCACGATGGTGACGCCTTCGAGCTGGTCGGCCCAATCGCCGCGCTCGCCCTGGTTCATGCCGTAGACGTTCCCGCTGTTCTCCATGGAGCGGTACACATTGCCGAGGGTGGCCGGGAAGTTGCTCTCCATGAGCGAGAGGTAGCGACGCATATCGAGGATCTTGTCGAGAATCTCGATGTTCACGGGGCAGATCTCGTCGCACGCTTTGCACGACGTGCAGGACCACAGTTCCTCAGCGGTGATTCGTTCGAAGAGGTTGTTGGTGGTGACAGTGATCTCGGCATCGATACCCACGGGAGTGGAAACTGGCGGCGCGCCCGTGAGGGCCATGACCTCGCCCACCTTGAGCACGATCTCGCGCGGGTCGAGCGGCTTCCCCGTGAGGTGGGCGGGGCACACCGACGTGCAGCGCCCGCACATTGTGCAGGCGTCGGTATCGAAGAGTTGCTTCCAGGTGAAGTCCTCGATGGTGGAAGCGCCGAAGGTCTCGAGCTCGGTCTCCATGAGGTTGGGCATCGCACGCATTGCGCCTTTCGGGCGCTCGCGATCCTTGAGGTACATGTTCATCGGGCTGGTGATCATGTGGCGCAACATGGTGGTGGGGAGGATCACGAGAAAGGCAAGGAACGTGATCACGTGTGTGCTCCATGCCCACCGGTGGAGATCGAGGAGGGTGGCGCGAGAAGCGTCGCTGAACAGGGACGAGAGGCCCCAGCTCACGAAGCTCCACTTCTCGAAGTTCGCCCCGCTGCCGAGCTCGGAGCGGAGCGCCGCGATACGGAATGCCTCGGTGGCGAACCCGGTGAGCCCGATGGAGGCGAACGTGAGCAGAATCACGAGATGCTCGGGCTTGGTCTTGATGCGGATTCGGTACGGCCGCTGCGCGTAGCGGCGCACGAATGCCCACCCGATACCCACGAGGAAGATCACGCCGAACAGGTCGGACGTGAATGCGTACGCCTGGTACGTGCGACCGTGCAGAAACTTCAGCGAGTCGGGAAGTTGGTGGTCCACCTCGAGGAGGACCGTCGCGATGAAGAGCACCAGAAATCCGAAGTAGATCATCGAGTGCATGATTCCGGCGGCCGGGTCGCGCAGCAGCGTGCGCATCCACACGCCGCGGCGGAAGTCGCGCATGCGGCGATGCACGTTGGTCTTGTTGGTGCGGCGGTTGTCGGCTTTGCCACGTTCGTAGTTCCGCACGCGTAGGGAGGTGAGCCACGCGGTGAGGAAGAGACCGGTGGACACGGCGAGGTAAAACGCGACTTCGAGTGGAGCAGGGATGTTGATGAACACTTCGCGGGCCACCGACGAGTCGTCGTGCCAACCGGTGATCTCGGGTGCGATGCCCGAAGCGATCGTGCCGAGCGCGGCGAGCGCGCCGATCGCGAGCACGAGCTGGTGGGGCTTCGGTACGAAGCGGCGCATGTTCCCTCCGGTGTTCGTCACGTCGCGCAAGTTACCGGAATGCGCTCGGCGTACTTTGCTCCGCGCCCGGAGCATGTCCGGTGGGAAGCGTTGAGTGGATTACTGGACGGAGTGGGCGTCAGCGTCGCGGAGGCGACGGGCCATGCCGGTCAGCAGCTTGCGCGCCACACCCGGGACCTCGTCGATGATGCCGCCGAACTCACGCTGTCCCAGCACCACGAGCTCCATGTCGGTCTCAGCGGTCACGGTGGCGTTGCGGGGTGCTTTGTCGAGCAGTGCGAGCTCACCGAACGCCGCGCCCGGACCCAGAGTGGCCACCTTGCGGCCTCGGCGCGAGACCTTGGCGGTCCCCGCGAGTATCACGAAGAACTCGGATCCACTCGAGCCTTCGCTGACCAGGACGCGGCCGGAATCCACCCGCACATCCTCGGCTCGGCGGGCCACGAGGCCGAGCTCCTTACGGGAGAGTGCGGAAAAGAGGGGGACCTCGGAGAGGTGCCCGATGAAGACGTCGTTGCGAGACATGGGCGGAATCTAGGCGCGCGTTGACCCGCAACAAAAGTGCCACGGTTCTTTTGGGAATACTTCCCTCAGCTAGAAAGTTGTCAACACTCGACTCAAGCTTCTTGCTAGTCCCTACAACTACCCCAGTACCCAACCCCTGAAAGTCGGAGGAATCCATGTCCAAGGCCGTCGGAATCGACCTCGGTACCACCAACTCGGTCGTCTCGACCCTTGAGGCCGGCGAGCCGGTCGTCATCCCCAACGCCGAGGGGGCGCGCACCACGCCATCAGTGGTGGCCTTCTCCAAAACCGGTGAGGTTCTGGTCGGTGAGGTCGCCAAGCGTCAGGCGATCACGAACCCGGATCGCACGATCCGATCGGTGAAGCGCCACGCCGGCACGAGCTGGTCGATCGATATCGACGGCAAGGCCTACAACTCTCAGGAGATCTCGGCTCGCATCCTCCAGAAGCTCAAGCGCGACGCCGAGGCCTATCTCGGTGACACCGTGACCCAGGCCGTGATCACGGTCCCGGCCTACTTCGGCGATGCCGAGCGCCAGGCCACCAAAGAGGCCGGTGAGATCGCGGGGCTCGAGGTCCTGCGCATCATCAACGAGCCCACTGCTGCTGCGCTCGCCTATGGGTTGGAGAAGGACACCGACGTCACGATCCTGGTCTTCGACCTCGGAGGCGGCACGTTCGACGTGTCGGTCCTCGAGCTCGGTGAGGGCGTGTTCGAGGTGAAATCCACCGCGGGCAATACACACCTTGGTGGCGACGATTGGGACCAGCGAGTGATTGATTGGATGGTCTCGGAGTTCAAGAACGCCCACGGCGTGGATCTCGGTAACGACAAGATGGCCACGCAGCGACTGAAGGAAGCGGCCGAGAAGGCGAAGGTGGAGCTGTCGTCGCTGCAGGAGACCTCCATCAACCTGCCGTTCATCACTGCCACGGCCGACGGTCCGTTGCACCTCGAGCTCAGCCTCTCGCGCTCCAAGTTCCAGGAGCTCACCCGCGACCTGCTTGAGGCGTGCCGCGGCCCGTTCGAGCAAGCGATCCGCGACGCCGGTTTGGAGATGGGCGGGATCGACCGTGTACTCCTCGTCGGTGGCTCCACCCGTATGCCGGCGGTGCCGGAGCTCGTGCGCGAGCTCACGAGCAAAGATGGAGACAAGGGCATCAACCCCGATGAGGCAGTGGCCGTGGGTGCCGCGATCCAGGCCGGAGTTCTCAAGGGCGAGGTCAAGGACGTTCTGCTCCTCGATGTCACGCCGCTGTCGCTCGGTATCGAGACTAAGGGTCAGATCATGACCAAGCTCATCGAGCGCAACACCACGATCCCCACGAAGCGCTCCGAGGTGTTCACCACCGCGGATGACAACCAGAGTTCGGTGGAGATCAAGGTGCTGCAGGGTGAGTCGGATATGGCCTACCGCAACAAGACGCTGGGCACGTTCCAGCTGGTAGGTATTCCGCCCGCACCGCGTGGCGTCCCGCAGGTTGAGGTCACGTTCGACATCGACGCCAACGGCATCGTGCACGTGGCGGCCAAGGACCTCGGGACGGGCAAGGAGCAGGTGATGACGATCACCGGCGGGACCGCGCTCGGCAAGGACGAGATCGACCGCATGATGAAGGATGCCGAGGCCCATGCCGAGGAAGACAAGGCCCGGCGGGAGGAGGCCGAGGTCCGGAACAACGCCGACAATCTCGTCTTCCAGACCGACAAGCTCCTCGTCGACTCGGGCGACAAGGTCGAGCCCGCCGAGCGAGAGAAAATCGAAGGCGCGCTCAAGGTCCTCAAGGATGCACTGGCGGGAACCGACCTCGACGCGGTGCGTCGGGGCCATGAGGAGCTGATTGCCGCGAGCCAAGAGTTCGCGCAGCGGCTCTACGCCGCGTCGTCGGCCGCGGCTGAGTCTGACGGTACCGACACCGATGGTGGCGCGGGTGCGGTCAATGACGATGAAGTGGCCGAGGCCGAGATCGTGGACGAGGAGCCCAGCGAGGAGCCGAAGTCGTGACGGATGCAGCCAGTGGTGAGCGACCCTCCGGAGAGCCGCCCGATGGTGAGTTGTCCGGCGACGACCTTCCGCAGGTGGCGGAATCGGTTGCGCAGGAGGCCAACGCCGAATCGATCGCGGCCGAAGCGGTGGAGTCGGACCTCGACAAGATGTTGGGCGAGCGCAACGAGATGCGAGCGCTCGCCCAGCAGCTCCAGGCCGACTTCGAGAACTACCGCAAGCAGGCGATGAAGCGCGAAGCGGCCATCGTCGAGCGGGCGAGTGCGGGATTGGTCGAGAAGCTCTTGCCAGTCCTCGACAGCTTCGAGGCGGCCGTCGGAGCGCTCCCCGAGGATGCCGACGATGGCGTGCGCAAGGGCATTGAGCTGGTCTACGCCCAGCTGGTGACCGTGCTGGAAAGCGCGGGACTTGCGCGCATCGATGCCGACGGTGCCCGGTTCGACCCTCACGAGCATGAAGCCGTGATTCACGAAGACGGCGATGGTGAGCCGATGGTGACCGCAACGATGCGCGCCGGGTACCGGCTCAAAGATCGGGTCATCCGGCCCGCGATGGTGAAGGTGGCGAAGTAGCCGAGATGGCTCCGCAACGCGAGTGGTTCGATCACGATTACTACGCCGTGCTCGGTGTGTCTGCTGACGCGACCGATAAAGACATCACGCGCGCGTACCGGAAGCTCGCGAAGCAATACCACCCCGATGCGAACCCAGGCAATGCGACGGCGGAGGAGAAGTTCAAGGACATCTCCTCCGCCAATGATGTGCTGAGCAACACGGAGAAGCGCACCGAGTACGACGAGGTGCGGCGGATGGTTGCGTCTGGAGCGTACGGCGGGGGCCCTGGTGGCAGAAGGGGCGGTCCCGGAGGGTTCGGAACCGGGCCCGGAGGTTTCCAGTTCGACGAGAGCGTGGACATCGGAGACCTGCTGGGCGGGTTGTTCAATCGGGGCGGCCGGGGCCAAGGCGGACGGGGCCGCCAAGGCGCTCGGCATGCTCCGCAACGCGGGTCCGATCTGGAATCTGAGATCTCGCTCGACTTCTTGGATGCGGTGCACGGCATCACCACGAGCGTTTCGTTTACGGCCGAGGCTGCGTGTTCCGAATGCAATGGGTCCGGAGCCGCGCCGGGCACGGCACCGCAAGTGTGTACGGAGTGCGGCGGTCGCGGTGAGATCGCAATGAACCAAGGCATGTTCTCGACGAGCCAGATCTGCCCCGTGTGTCATGGTCGGGGCGCGGTGATCGTGGAACCTTGCCCGCGCTGCCATAGTGGCGGTACCGAAGTTCGACGCCGCGATGTGAAAGTCAAGATCCCCGCGGGGGTCAAGGATGGTCAGCGGATCAAGGTCGCGAAGCGCGGGGCGGCCGGCCGCAACGGCGGTCCCGCGGGTGATCTCTACGTGGTGGTGCGCGTGAATGCGCACGAAGTCTTCGGCCGCAAGGGCGCGCGCGATCTCACGGTGATTGTGCCGATCACCTTCGCAGAAGCGACTCTGGGCGCGAACGTGAGAGTGCCCACGCTGGGAGAACCCATCACCCTCAAGGTGAAGGCCGGTACGCAGCCCGGCACGCTGCAAAAGGTGAAGGGTCGCGGCATCGCCGGATCGAATGGACACGCGGGTGATCTGTTCGTGACGTTCGTCGTGGTGGTCCCCACCAAGCTGGACCGAGAGCAACGCGAAACTGTCGAAGCGTTGGCGGGTGCGTTCCCCGATGATCCGAGAGCGGAGATGCACTGATGGTCTACGACGAGCGCGCGCTCTACATCATTTCCGTGGCCGCCGATCTGGCCGGAGTACATCCTCAGACGTTGCGGATCTACGAGCGAAAAGGTCTCATCGAGCCTGCCCGCACCGAAGGCCGTAGCCGTCGTTATTCCGAGCGTGACATTGCGCTGCTTCGGCGAATCCAGGAGTTGACGAACGAAGGGGTCGGCCTTGCGGGCGTGCGCCGGATCCTCGCGCTCGAAGCGCACGTGGAGTTGCTCGAAGCCGAACTCGTGCGCACCCGCGCCGAGGCCCGCGCGGTCATCGACCAACTCCGCCGCACCCAGCCCTGATCGCCTCGGGTCGGGTTTGTGAGTCGGGTTTCCGGCGACGGCCGCATGTTTCCGATTCGCTCAGACATCCGTCTCGCCTGGCGGCTCGGCGGAACTCGCTCGGTCGAAAACACCGACCCTCGCTTCGGGCTTGGATTGTCTATGGGCTGGGGCTTGCTCGTTCGTATTCTTGTTTGGTGATGAGTGTTTGGTGTCCGTGGGGGCCGATCCGGCGGAGGTCTCGGAGGGTTTTGAGGTAGTGGTGGTGGTGGTGGCAGAGCCGGCCGATGTTGGTGGGTTCGGTACCTGTGGCTGAGCGGTTGTGCGGAACGTGACGTCGCCCATTCGCTCGGACAGCCGTCTCGCCTAGCGGCTCATCGGAACTCGCTCGGTGGACCACGTCAAGTCCCGCTTGGGGTCGTCATCCGCGAGGACCTCTGGTGAGTGGAGGTGCGAGAGGTTGTTGACGACGGCTTTCATGACACTGTCCGACGCGAGGCGATACGCAGTCGGCACGGTGATGGGTCCGGCGCCTTCGATCTCGCAGATCTCACCCGGACACGTGTATCCCCGCAGGTACGCCGCGTAGGACACATGCACCACGATCACCGCAAGGGGCCGCGACCCGCGGGTCTTGGCCCGATTCCCGTTCGGTGCCGACGCGGCGTGGGTCTCGACGTCGCCGCCGTCTCCACCGGGACCACCATCGTCGGTGTCGTCGAGTACTCGGCCTTGGGTGAACTGGTTGGCCATGAGGGTCATCGCGTCGAACGCGACGGCATCGGGATGGACCATGGTGTGGGTCGTGCGGTTCTGTTCGAACAGTTCGCGTTCTAACGGTTCGAGCGCGGCCATCATCGCCGCGGTCCGGTCGAGTGGCCCGTTGATGTGGATACTCCCCGACCCGTCCGCGTTCGTCCGATGCCGTAACGACCGGTTCGCGCAGATCCGTTCGGCGTTCTCGATCTCACTCTCACGCGACCGGGCCGCAGCGGTCACCCGGGCACATTCGGTCTTCAACCCTTTGAACCCGGCGGTCTTGGCCACACCGACCAGCTCTACCCCAGCATCCGGATCGGCTTTCACCGCGGCGCTCACCGCGTTGGCTTGTCCGCCAGACAGTTCCCCACGCGCCAACGCGTCTCGGACTGCGGGTTGCGTCTTGACCTGACGGGCGGTTTCCATCGCGGCGCGACCCGCACCGACTGACGTTCCTGACGTCGCGGCCATGAACGCGCCGATATCACGATGCGTGCCGTCGCCCACCCACGCGCCGGTCTCATCCAACCGGCCTGCTGCGAGCAACGTGCCCGCCGCGGCGAGTTTCTCGAGCGCCGAAAACGCGAGGACTGCGGCACGGGCATCCGGGCCCGAAAGACGAGATGGGTCGAACGACTCGACGAGGCATCGTGTGATCGAAACTGTCCGTTCTAAGACTTCGAGCACGATGCCTCCCTTCTCGCTTTTCCTGTTGTTCGTACCTCCAAAGTATACCAAACGTACGTTCGGACAGTCAAGGTAAAACCCAACAACACCAGGGAGTATTCTCTGGTATTCGCAGGAGGCTGTGCTGTCCCGCCAGCATGCGAGACAGATCGCCGCGAATCGGGAGCCTCACCGAGTGGGAACGCACAGCGGCCCGTGGTGCCCGAGGACCTGCTGCGCTACCGCAACATCGAACGGCTCGCCGTCGATTGCGGGTTGGACGCGCAGGTGACGTTCTCACCGTCCACGACCTACAGCGGTGGGGTCGAGACCGTCTACTCCCTCGGGCTTCAGCGCCTGCTGTTTCTCCAGCGCGTGCTGCCATGCACCGTGGGCATCCTCTTTACCCGCCGCTAAATCAGAACTTCGGCGCGGTGCCGGACGCGATCCATTCCTTGGCGGATTTGGTGCCGGCTTCGTAGCCGGCGTCCACCAGGCGATCGAAGGCGGCAAAGTCGAGCATGGCCACGCCGTCGACCACCGGGCGGATATAGAGATCGCCCTTGTCGTCGTCACGCCCGCCGAGTTCGGTGATGCGCATCAGAACCTTGATCGCTCCCGCCATGTCCTGGGACGCAACGCGCGGGTTGACGCGATCCAACAGGCAGCGCCAGCCCGACACCACGCCGGAGTCGGGTAGACCGGCGGCGCGTACGTCGCGCTGGCTGCCCACGTCGATGGCGATCACCGATACACCGTCGTGACGTGAGCGCATGATGCCCACGGGCATGTTGTCGAGCACGCCGCCGTCCACGAGCAGATCACCGTCGGCGGTACGCATGGGAGGGAACACGCCGGGGATCGAGAACGACGCTCGGAGTGCGAACCAGCCGGGGCCTCCTTCGTGGATTTCGACGTCGCCGCGCGTGATGTTCGCGGAGACGGCAAACGCGCGCCGCCAACCGTCTTCGAGGTCGAGTCCGTCTGCAGCCTCACGCATCCGCGCCGTCACTCGCGCCCCCGCGGCGATCGAGACCCAGGGGAACGTCACGTCGAGGTAGGACTTTCGGTCCGCGACGGCGGCCCGCAGCAACGAACTAATGGCCGCGGGAGTCATGTCACGTGCCGCGCCGCCGGAGACGATGGAACCGATGCTGGTTCCGCCCACCACATCGATCGGAATGCCGGCGTCCAGGAGCGCTGCGTACACGCCCACCTGTGAGATCCCCCGCGCCCCGCCGCCGCTGAACACAACGCCAATGCCGCGGTTGAGTACGAGACGAGCCACGCGATCGACATCTGCGGTGTTGTTGTCTCGCACGTGATGGTGGCGGTCCACCGTGCGCGGCCGGAGCCAACGGGTGGTTCGGCGCGGGTCACGGGTGGAGGGCGGGTGGACGAGGACCAACTCGGTGCGCCGATCGGTACGGGCCTGGCCCTGCACCAAACCTTCGACGGGCCGTAGCGCAGGCCCGGTGGTGGCGTCGCCCACCACCAGCACGACGTCGGCTTGGCGCAAACATGTCTCGGTCCATGGGGTCGGTTCGGTTTCGCCGTAGTACACGACGAGTTCGTACTCCTGCTCGAGGTCGTTGCTCCATTGCGCCAGCCGACCGTGATCGAGGTCGAGGCCGGCCACCGTTCGAGCGTCGGCCACGTCCACGCGATGCGCGCCACCGGTGAGCCGTGAACAGCTCTGCGTCAGGAGCGCCGCGAACTGGCGGACGGCTGGGGTGTCGTCGATAGGAAGAATCGCGATGGACACCGCAGGAGTACTCGCACGCCCCCGGGTGGTCTGACGTTCGAGGAGTCGGTCCACGGTTGCGGTGCTGACGGCTCGGTACGCCGCGGGATGGGCCGCCGTGAGTGCGACGAACGCCTCCGCGCCGAACCGCAAGAGGTGGGTGTCACGGATCGCGACCACATCGGCGGTGCGAGGACGGTCGATGATCAGGGCCATCTCGCCCACCACATCTCCGCGGCCGATCTCGGCGAGCACGGTGTCTTCATCCGCGGATCGGGCAATCACGCGCAGCCGACCCGCTACCACGAGGTAGAGGCAGTCGGCCGCGTCACCCGCATGGATCAGGGTCTCGCCGGCTCGGACCACAACGGGCTCGAGTGATTCGCACACGAGGACGCGCGCGGCGTCAGGCAGCGCGCCGAGGACGCGGTTCGCGCGCACAAGCTCATCGAGCTCGGCCGGTGTGGTCTCGGTTGCGGTCATGTCCTACCCCACTGATGCGGTGGCTTGCGCCTGGGCCTTGCGGAGCTCGCCGGCGAGGCCGATGAGCAGTTGCTCGGCGAGGTCGGGGACCTCGCGCAGCAGTGTGCGAAACATGCGAATTCCCAGGACCGCAACTTTCACCTTGGTATCCGCGCGGACAGTGGCGCTTCGCGTGCCGCCGTCGAGGATCGCCAGTTCACCGAAGTAGGAGCCGGGACCGACCTCGATGACTTCGGTGGTGTCGCTGCGGTGGACCGATGCGGTGCCCTCGATGATGATGAACAAGGCGTCGCCCGGCTCACCCTCGACGACCAGGTCGGTCCCCTCGGGAAGATCTGCCGTTTGCGCGTGGCGCGCGACGGTCCGCCGTTCGCTGGCGGTGCAACGTGAAAACAGACCCACCGCCTCGAGCAGATCCGCCAACTCTCGCTTTGCCCCCACTGATTTCCTCCGCCCTATGTGCGCTGTGTCCGGACGTCCTAGCCTACCGGCGCTCGGACGGACCGAGCCACGGTGAGAAACAGGGGCGTTCTATGCGCAAGCTTGCAGTGTTGATCGTCCGCCGCCGGTGGGTGGTCATCATCGGCGTTCTCATAGCGTTGGTCATCGCCGGGGCGCTCGGTGGTGGAGTCCACGATCGGCTGACCGGTGGCGGTTTCGAAGATCCGAACACCGAGTCGGCTCAGGCCCGGGCCGAGATAAAGGCGTCCTTCCCACAGGCAGCGCTCTCAGATTTCGTGTTGGTCGTCACCGCGAAGAACGGAACTGTCGACGGTGCCGCCGTCACCCGGGTTGGTACTGAGCTGACCGAGGAGCTCGCGTCCCGCGAGGGCGTGATCTCTGCCGACTCGTATTGGACGTTCGGCAAGGTCGCGCAACTCCGCAGTACGGATTCGCGCCAGGCGCTCGTGGTCGCCGCATTGTCCGGGGACGAGGATGAGAAGTTCGCTCGCGCGGGTGCGGTCGCGGAGGAGCTCGTGGCCAAGTACTCGCGCAGTTCTTCGCCGATCGTCATCCTGGCGACCGGCGAGGCGGTCCTGACCCACCAGATCTCACAGCAGGCGGAGGAGGATCTCCAGAAGTCCGAGTTGATTTCCGTACCGGTCACTGCCATCGCCTTGGTCATCGTCTTTGGCAGTGTCGTGGCTGCGTTGCTCCCCCTCGCCGTGGGGGCGATCGCCGTGCTCGGCACGCTCATGGTGCTGCTAATCCTCTCGTTCTTTACCGACGTTTCGGTATTCGCGCTGAACCTCACCACCGCGCTCGGTCTCGGACTGGCGATCGACTACAGCTTGTTTATCGTCTCGCGCTACCGCGAGGAGTTGGGCAAGGGCGTTCCCTCGAACGTGGCCGTCGGCCGGTCGATGCAGACCGCGGGCCGCACGGTCGCGTTCAGCGCGGGAACGGTGATGATTTCGCTCTCGGCGCTGGCGGTGTTCGACGTTCCGTACCTGAGATCGTTTGCATTCGCCGGGACTGCGGTGGTCGCACTCGCGGCAGTGGCCGCGGTGGTGGTGTTGCCGGCAATCCTGGCGGTGCTGGGCCCCCGGATTGAAAAGGGACGCCTGTTCAAGTCGAAGCCGGAATCGGAGACCGGTGGATTCTGGGGCGCGCAGGCGCGTCGAGTCATGAAGCACCCTGTGGCCTACGCAATTGTCGTGACAACGGCGATCGTGCTGCTCGCCGCGCCGTTCCTTCATCTCAACCTCGGGTTGACCGACGACCGCGTCGTGTCCGACGCCGTGAGCGGCCGGCGAGCGGTGGACCAGATTCGAAATAACTTCTCGACTCGAGAGTCCAACGCGATCCCCGTGTCGTTCCCGAGAGCCGATCTCAAGAGAGATGAGCGAGAGATCAAGCGTCTCGCGACCGCCTTCGCCAAGCTGCCCGGAGCCGCGCGCGTCGATAGCGGTCTGGGGTTTTTCCTCAAGGACGCCAAGACCGGAGAAGTCACGTTTGTTCCGATCGCGCTGGCGCCGACCCAAATGGCGCGGTTCAAGGTCGCCGAGGGCGGGACGGGCACCTACCTGACGGTGGCACCCAGGGTGGAGCCAATGTCGCCGGCCGGTGACCGGTTGGTTCGGAGCATTCGTCGCCTCAACACGCCGCTGGAGCTGCACGTGGGTGGCCTGGGCGCTCGACTGATCGACACCAAGGAGTCGGTCCTGAGTCGGTTACCACTCGCGGTCGGCCTCGTGGCCTTCGCCACCTTCGTTCTGCTGTTCCTCATGACCGGCAGTCTCCTGGTGCCGTTGAAGGCTCTCGCGCTCAACGTGTTGTCACTGACGGCAACGTTCGGCGCGATGGTGTGGATTTTTCAGGACGGCCACTTCGCGGATTTCCTCAACATCACCCCGACCGGATCGATCGACGTCTTCTCGCCGATCCTCATGTTCTGCATCGCGTTCGGACTCTCGATGGACTACGAGGTATTCCTAATTTCGCGGATCAAGGAGGAGTACGACCTTGACCGCAACAACGAGCACGCCATCGAGGTCGGCCTCCAGAAGACCGGTAAAATCGTGACCGCGGCCGCGATGCTCCTGACGATCGTGTTCATCGGCATCGCGACCTCCGAAGTTGCGACGGTCAAGCTCTTCGGCATCGGCCTCACGCTGGCAGTGCTGGTGGACGCATTCCTCATCCGCGCCACGCTGGTTCCGGCGTTCATGCGCATGGCCGGTCGCTCGAACTGGTGGGCTCCGGCGTGGCTACGCCGCTGGCATCTCCGGTATGGCATCTGGGAGAACGAGCCGATTGCCATTCTCGACCGTGAGTTCGAGTCGGTCCCCTGATCGGCAGCCGGCGTGTGACGAAGGACGAAATACCCTGGTGGTCTGCAGATTTTTCGTGCATGCTCGATTTCGGGAATGGAAGAGTTGATGGCACTGTTATCAACTTCCAGCGCATCCCGGACCGCGCCCCGAGGACGATCGAATCATGGCACTTGACCCGAACAAGCTGACCCGCAAGACCCAAGAGGCGATCGGTGCCGCGCAGGGAATTGCCCGGGATCTGAACCACAGCCAGGTGGGCAGCGAACATCTCCTTGCCGCCCTGATCGGGCAGGCCGAGGGTGTGGTCCTCCCCGTGCTGGAAGGGATTGGCGTCGCCCCCAAGACCATCCGCGACGAGGTGCAGGGCGCGCTCACCCGGCTCCCGAAGGTGTATGGCACCACCGCCCAAGCGCCGCAGGTCTCCCCCGAGACCTACCGCCTCATGGAGGCCGCCGACGGCGAGCGCGTCGACTTGGGCGACGACTACCTCTCCACGGAGCATCTCCTGCTCGCGATGACCAAGGTCGCCGGCGGGGTGGGCGATCTGCTCCGCGGTCTCGGCGTTTCCACCGAGGCCGTGCTCGCCGCACTCAAGCAGGTGCGCGGATCCCATCGCGTCACGTCGGAGAACCCCGAGGACCAATACCAGGCGCTGGAGCGATACGGACGCGATCTCACCGAGGAAGCACGCAAAGGCAAGCTCGATCCAGTCATCGGACGCGATGAAGAGATCCGCCGGGTCATCCAGGTGCTGTCTCGCCGCACGAAGAACAACCCGGTGCTCATCGGTGAGCCGGGGGTGGGCAAGACCGCCATCGCCGAGGGCCTCGCCCGTCGCATGGTCGAAGGTGACGTCCCGGAGAGCCTGCGCGACAAGCGGCTCATCTCGCTCGACATCGGATCGATGATCGCGGGCGCGAAGTATCGCGGTGAGTTCGAGGAGCGGCTCAAGGCCGTCCTCAAGGAGATCGTGGATTCCGATGGTGAGGTCGTCACCTTCATCGACGAGCTGCACACGATCGTCGGAGCGGGTGGCGCCGAGGGCGCGGTGGATGCCGGCAACATGATCAAGCCGATGCTGGCCCGCGGTGAGCTCCGGATGATCGGCGCGACCACGCTCGACGAGTTCCGCAAACACATCGAGAAGGACGCGGCGTTGGAGCGTCGCTTCCAGCAGGTGTTCGTGGGCGAACCATCGGTTGAGGACACCGTGGCGATCCTCCGCGGCTTGAAGGAGCGCTACGAGGTCCATCACGGCGTGCGGATCCAGGACGCAGCGTTGGTGGCGGCGGCGGTGTTGAGCGACCGGTACATTCCGAGCCGCCAACTCCCCGACAAAGCGATCGACTTGGTCGACGAGTCGGCTTCCCGGCTGCGGATCGAAATTGACTCGATGCCCAACGAGCTCGACGTCGTCGAGCGGCGCATCCGTCAGTTGGAGATCGAGAAGGCCGCGCTCGCCAAGGAAACCGACGAAGCGTCGAAGCAGCGCCTGGCGGCGCTTGAAGCCGAGCTCGCCGGTCTCGCAGAGGAGCGCGACGCGATGGCGGCGCAGTGGCAGCTCGAGAAGGACGCGATCGGCGCGATCCGCGAGCGCAAAGAGGCGCTCGAGGCGGCGCGAACCGACGCCGAGAAGGCCGAACGGGATGGTGACCTGCAGCGCGCCGCCGAGTTTCGTTACGGCACGATGCGCGATCTTGACGCCGAGATCGTCGTGCGCACCGACCACCTTGACGAGCTCCAAGGCGGGCACGCGATGTTGAAGGAAGAGGTCGACGAGGAAGACATCGCCGAGATCGTTGCCAAATGGACCGGAGTTCCGGTGTCGCGCCTGATGGAAGGCGAAATGCAAAAGCTGGTGCGCATGGAAGATGAGCTGCACCAACGCGTGATCGGTCAGGACGACGCGGTGGCCGCGGTGGCGAACGCGATTCGTCGATCACGGGCCGGACTGTCGGATCCGCACCAACCCATCGGCTCGTTCCTGTTCTTGGGCCCCACCGGCGTGGGCAAGACCGAGCTCGCGCGCACGCTGGCCGACTTCCTCTTCGACGACGAGCGGGCGATGGTCCGTATCGACATGAGCGAGTACATGGAGAAACATTCCGTGTCGCGCCTGGTCGGCGCACCTCCGGGATATGTGGGCTACGAGGAAGGCGGCCAGCTCACCGAGGCGGTACGCCGTCGGCCCTACGCGGTGGTGCTACTCGACGAAGTGGAGAAGGCACATCCTGATGTGTTCAACATTCTGCTTGCGCTCATGGACGATGGCCGGTTGACCGACGGCCAGGGTCGCACGGTCGACTTCACCAATACAGTGCTCATCATGACGAGCAATCTCGGCGCTGGAGGCGACGAGAGCGCCGTGATGGCCGCGGTCCATGCTCATTTCAAGCCGGAGTTCGTGAACCGGATCGACGAGGTCGTGGTGTTCCACCGGCTCGACCGGTCTGACATCGCATCGATCGTCGAGATCCAGGTGGCACTCCTCGGGCACCGCCTCGAAGCGCGTGGACTCGGCCTCGAGCTCACGACCGCGGCGCTCGATCATGTGGCGAGAGTTGGCTACGACCCAGACTTCGGGGCCCGCCCGCTCAAGCGCGTGCTACAGAAAGAGATCGCGGATCCCATCGCGCTCGAACTCTTAGGTGGCAAGTACCTCGATGGTGATGTCGTCCAAGTGGATGCGGGCCCGGACGGTCTCGTCTTTCACCGGGCCGAGCCGGTGGCGGTGGCGTGACGGACATCCGCTCACCGCAGTTGACGCACCCGCTCGACTAACCTGCTCCCAACGTGAGTGCAGTCACGTCGCGGACCGGTTCCTCGCGGGGATCCGGTCCTTTTCGCGGGGGTGGATCATGCCCGGGGTCGTAATTGTCGGTACCCAATGGGGTGATGAAGGCAAGGGTCGGTTCACCGACTACTTAGCCAAAGACGCGTCGCTCTGTGTCCGTTATCAGGGTGGCCACAACGCTGGCCACACGCTCGTTGTGGATGGCGAGGTGTTCAAGCTGCAGCTGGTCCCCAGCGGGATTCTCTATCCGTGGGTGGTGCCGGTCATCGGCAACGGCGTGGTGGTGGACCCAACCGTGTTGTTGACCGAGCTCGAGGGCCTCGAGGCACGAGGAATTGAAACCCAACGCCTGCGGCTCTCCGGCAATGCCCACCTGATCATGCCGTACCACCAGGAGCTCGATCGCCTGAATGAGCGGTATCTCGGGAACGCCAAGCTTGGGACCACCAAGCGCGGCATCGGCCCGGCCTACGCCGATAAGGCGATGCGCGTTGGTCTCCGAGTGCAGGATCTCTTCGATCCGAAGATCTTCCGCGAGAAGCTCGACCTCGCGCTCCGCGAGAAGAATGGCGTCCTCACGAAGGTCTATAACCGTCTTCCGGTCGATGCCGCCGCGCTCGCGCAGCGGTACCTCGAACTCGCGCCGCGCCTCGAACCGCTCGTGGATGACACCGTGCACGTCGTTCACGACGCGCTCGACGCCGGGCAGTGGGTGCTCTTCGAGGCTGCGCAGGCTGCGTTTCTCGACCTCGACCACGGCACGTATCCATTCGTCACCTCGAGCAATCCCGTCTCGGGTGCAGTGTGCGCAGGAGCCGGCGCGGGTCCCCGTGATCTGGAACGCATCGTCGGTGTCGTCAAGGCCTACACCACGCGTGTCGGAGCGGGGCCGTTCCCTGCAGAGCTGGTGGAGGGTGACCCGGTGGGGGACCTCCTTGTCGACCGAGGGAAGGAGTTCGGGACCAATACCAAGCGGCGTCGCCGAACCGGTTGGCTCGACCTCGTGATGGTCAAGCACGCATCGCGGATCAACACGTGTACCGAACTCGCCATCACCAAGCTCGACGTGCTGTCGTCGTTACCCGAACTCAAGGTGTGCATCGCATACGAGGGTGAAGACGGCACGCGGTATGACCACGTGCCCTACCACCAGTCCGTGATCCACAAAGTGAAGCCGGTCTACAAAACCTTCCCTGGATGGCAGTCCGATATCGAACGGGCCGAGCAGATCGAAGATCTCCCGAGCCCGGCGCGGGATTACGTTGCGTTCATCGAGGAGTACACCGGCGTGCACGTGAGCTTCGTGTCAGTGGGCCCGGCGCGTGATCAGACCGTCGTGCTGCCGAGGGCCGCATGAGGGAGGCCTCGACTCCGAAGCACCGATGTCGCGCCGGCCGAGCGGGGCCCGAACGGCCCGCGCCGCAGGCGCGAGAGTGGGAGTGACAGTGCAGGTCCTCGTGGTGGGCGGCGGGGCCCGTGAACACGCACTCGCATGGGGTCTGGCGCGGTCTCCGATCGTGGACGGCGTGGTCACGACGCCGGGCAATCCGGGGATAGCCGAGATCGGTCCGTGCCTGCCGTTCATCGACGCCATGGAGAGCCTCGACGCGTTCGATCTCGCGGTGATCGGTCCCGAAGCGCCGTTGGTCGACGGTCTCGCTGACGAACTGCGGGAGCGAGGGCTCGCGGTCTTCGGCCCGTCGGGCGCGGCATCCCGACTCGAGGGCTCGAAGGCTTGGATGAAAGAGGTGTTGGCGAAAGCAGGTGTACCCACCGCCCGTCACGCCACGTTCCGGGCGGCAGAGGAAGGTGCGGCGCTCGCCTACCTCGAGACGTTGCCGGGCCTGTATGTGATCAAGACCGACGGCCTGGCCGCGGGGAAGGGCGTATTGGTCACCGAGTCCATCGTTGAGGCACGTGAAGGCGTGCGCGAGTACCTCGCGGGCCGTGCCTTTGGTGACGCCGGACGCACGGTCGTCATCGAAGAGGGCCTCACCGGACCCGAGCTGTCGCTCCTGGTGTTGTGCGACGGCAGCCTCGAGGGGGTACCGCTCGCTCCGGCCCAGGACTTCAAGCGGGTGGGCGACGCCGATGCCGGCCCGAATACGGGCGGGATGGGCGCCTACTCGCCGGTGCCAATCGCCGGAGCGGATGTGATCGACACCCTCATGGAGCTCGGGGTCACGCCAACCCTGGCCGCGCTGAGCCAGGACGGCATCGACTACCGAGGGGTGTTGTACGCGGGGCTCATGCTCACGCCGGACGGCCCGAAGGTGATCGAGTACAACGTGCGCTTCGGCGATCCCGAGTGCGAGGTGGTGGTCCCGCGCCTCGCCAGCGATCTCGCGGTCCACTGCTCTGAAGCCGCGACCGGTCGTTTGCAGACTCCGGTGGAGTTTCGCAACGACGCGTGCGTGAGTGTGGTGCTGGCCTGTCCTGGTTACCCGACGTCGCCCGAGACCGGTCACGTGATTGCCGGAATCGAAGCCGCCGCCGGGCTGGACGACGTCATGGTCTTCCACGCCGGTACTCGCCGAGAAGGTGACGATCTCGTCACTGATGGCGGCCGTGTGCTTGCCGTGACCGCGTTGGGAGCGGATATCCCCGCGGCCCGAGCGCGGGCCTACGAAGCGGCAGACCTGATCTCGTGGCCGGGCCTCGTACGCCGCTCTGATGTCGCCCGCGCCGTGGGTTGAACTCGTTGCGGGCTCAGAACGGCCGCAATATACAACGGTGAGGTACGACTGCTACCATGCCTGCATGCAGGTGACCATTCGTGCCGATGAAGAGCTGATCGAGCGGGTGAAGCGCTCCGCGGCCGCCGCCGGTCGATCGATGAACGAATGGGCCAACCTGGTCTTTCGGGCCGCGACGGA
Organism: Acidimicrobiia bacterium; assembly: GCA_031430375.1. GTDB lineage: Bacteria > Actinomycetota > Acidimicrobiia > IMCC26256 > JAENVU01 > JAENVU01. Next base: position 11,246 of record JANPBJ010000107.1, on the reverse strand, counting down.
TCCCGAAGCTGCGGGTTCTGAGATCGAGAGGATCCGGGAGCGACTCCGCAACGCAGGGGTGCTCGCGGAGCATGAACCACTCCCGGGACGAGCGCCTGACCCCGACCGAGTCCGCGCGGCAGGCGACCGGGCCGGGACCGGCACACCGCTGTCCGCCTACGTGAGCGAGGGGCGTGGAGAGTGACGGTCTTTGTCGACGCATCGGCCATCGTCAAGCGCTATGTCGCCGAGGCGTGGAGCCCCGCGGTCGCGGAACTCGGCCAGCGCATTGTGGTGTCGGGCCTCTCGGTCGTGGAGGTGCCGTCGGCAATTTGGCGCAAACAACGGTCCGGCGAACTCTCGGCTGAAGATGCGAGCCTGCTTGTGTCTGCCTTCAGTTATGACGTGTGTGGCAGCAGTTACCAGCCGCCGCGGTTCGCGACGGTGCAGTTGAGTACCGGCATTCTCGACCGTGCCGCCGAACTGCTCCCGCGACACGACCTACGCGCCGGCGATGCAGTGCAACTCGCCTGCGCGATCGTCGCCCGTGAATCGTTGGACTTCTGCGACACATTTGTCGTGCTCGACCGACGTCTTCGAGCGGCCGCGATGTCGTCGGGTTTCGTCGTCACACCACTGGAGTCGGAGATGGAGCAACTGTGATCCCCCGCTATTCACTGCCGGAGATGTCGGCGTTGTTCACCGATGAAGCGAAGTTTGGCGCCTGGCTCGAAGTCGAGATACTCGCGACCGAAGCGTGGGCACAGCTCGGAGTGGTACCTCAGGGTGTCGCCACGGCGGTGCGGTCTCGTGCTGGATTCGACGTGGCCGCGATCGATGAACGCGAGAAGATCACCGAGCACGACGTCGCCGCATTCGTCGACATCGTGCAAGAGACCATCGGCCAACCCGAAGGCGCGTGGGTCCACTACGGCCTCACGTCGAGCGACGTGGTGGACACCGCGCTCGCGTTGCAACTCACCCGCGCTGCGGATCTCCTGATCGGAGCGGCCGAGGCGTTGGACGCGGCGATCACCGCACAGGCGAAGGTGTACCGAGACACGCCGATGGTCGGACGCACCCACGGTATCCATGCCGAACCCACCACGTTCGGCGTGAAGTTGGCTCTCTGGGCCCTCCAGGTTCGGCGAGACGTCGAGCGGCTTCGTCGTGCCCGCGCCGGCATGGCGGTCGGCAAGCTGTCGGGCGCGGTCGGCACGTATTCAAATGTCGACCCGTTCGTGGAACAGCACGTGTGCGCAGCGCTCGGGCTCACGCCGGTTCCGGCCACGCAGGTGTTGGCGCGCGACCGCCACGCGGAGCTGTTGTACGCGTGCGCGTCGGTGGGCGCGACCGTGGAGCAGTGCGCGCTGGAGATTCGTCATCTGCAACGTACCGAGGTCCGCGAGGTGGAGGAGCCGTTCCGCGCCGGCAAGCAAAAGGGCTCGTCAGCCATGCCGCACAAGCGGAATCCGGTGAAGAGCGAACAGCTCTGTGGCCTCGCCCGGATCTTGCGCGCCGATCTCGTGGCGGGAATGGAGAACGTTGCGCTCTGGCACGAGCGAGACATTTCCCACTCCTCTGTGGAGCGAGTGATCCTGCCCGACGCGTGCACGCTCGCCTATTACATGCTGGTCAAGATGCGCGCGATTGCGGAGGGGATGGTGGTCTACCCCGAGCGCATGATCGAGAATCTCAACGCGAGCTACGGCCTCGTCTTCAGTCAGCCGGTCCTCCTCGCGCTGGTCGAAGCCGGACAGTCGCGTGACGCCGCGTACCGAATGGTGCAGCGGAACGCGATGAAGACATGGGACGAACGGCGGCCGTTCATCGATGTGCTGCGAGACGACCCGGAGGTGGTCGCGGTGCTCGATGACGCCACGCTCGTCGGCTGTTTTGATCTCACGAAGGCAGTGGCGAACACGGGGCGGATCTTCGAGGCGTTGGACGCTCCGGCATGACCATCGATCTTCCACACCTGTACTCCGGCAAAGTTCGAGATCTCTACGACGCGGGCGACGACCAGATCCTCCTGGTCGCGTCCGACCGCGTCTCGGTATTCGACGTCGTGTTGCCCGACGTGATCCCGGACAAGGGCCGAGTGCTCACCGCGATCTCTTCGTTCTGGTTCGATCTCACGGCCGACCTCTTGGCGAACCACGTGATCTCGGTGAACCCCGCCGACTTCCCCACCGCCGCCCGCCCCGACGCTGATGGACGAGCGATGTTGGTGCGCCGCACGGATCCGGTCCCCATGGAATGCATTGCGCGCGGCTACCTCTTCGGCGGCGCGTGGAACGAGTACCAGGCGTCGGGCACCGTGCAAGGGGTATCGATGCCAACCGGGATGGAGGAGGCACAGCGCCTCCCGACACCGCAGTTCACCCCAACCACCAAGGCCGATTCCGGTCACGACCTCCCGATGACCGATGCCGAGGCGATGGATCTTGTGGGCTACGAGATGTTCGAGACGCTGAGAACCGCGGTGATCGCGATGTACGAGCGCGGTGCCACCCACGCGGAGTCACGCGGCATCGTCCTGGCCGATACGAAGTTCGAATTCGGCACCGCTCCCGATGGTGGACTCCTGCTGATCGACGAGGTTCTCACGCCGGACTCGTCGCGGTATTGGCCGGCCGACTCCTACGCGCCGGGAGGGTCACCCCCGAGCTTCGACAAGCAATACGTGCGCGACTACTACCTCACACTCGACTGGGATCAGACGGCGCCCGCGCCCGGGCTACCGGGTGCGGTGATTGCGGGAACACGGGAGCGATACATCGACGCGTACGAGCGCATCACGGGGAGGTCTTTCGCCGATTGGTACGGCCCGACGTCGCCGAACGCGGCCGGGTAGGGTCAAGTCGATGCCGCGCTTCGCTGCCACTGTCGACGTCACTCATCTCCCCGGCATTCTCGATCCGCAAGGCGCGGTCGTGGATCGCGCGCTTCCGGCGCTGGGCTACACCAACGTCACCGAGGTGAAGATCGGGAAATGCATCCGCCTGGTGGTGGAGGCCGAGTCCGAGGCGATGGCACGGGCCCAGGTCGATGAGATGTGTCACCGCCTCCTCGCCAACCCCGTCATCGAGGCATTCGAGATCACGGTGGCTCTGGCGTGAGTTCCCGATGACCGTGCGCCTTGGCATCGTCCAGTTTCCGGGAACCAACTGCGAGCTCGATGTGGTTCGGGTCATCGAAGCGCTCGGCGGCGAGGCGGAGCTCCTCTTCCATGCCGACGCAACGATCAATGGTGTCGATGCGGTCGTGGTACCAGGTGGATTCGCGCACGGCGACTATCTCCGCGCCGGCGCGATCGCCCGGTTTTCGCCGGTGATGGACGCGGTGGCGACCCACGCCGCAGCCGGTGGACCGGTCGTGGGTATCTGCAATGGCTTCCAAGTTCTGTGCGAGGCGGGTCTGTTACCGGGCGCGCTGCAGAAGAACGCGGGCCTGAAGTTCCTGTGTCAGCCAGTTGATCTGCGGGTCGAGACTACGACCACGGTGCTCACCAATCAGGCCACGGCCGGCCAGATTCTGCGTATTCCCATCAACCACTTTGAGGGGAACTACGTGTGCGACGACCGCACCCTCCACGCGCTTCGGGCGGAGGAGCGCGTGGTGGTGCGGTACGTCGTCAATCCCAACGGCGCTCGTGACGATATCGCGGGTATCTGTAATGAAGCCCGCAACGTGGTTGGCCTCATGCCCCACCCCGAGCGAGCCTCCGATGTGCTCTTGGGATCAGTCGACGGCCTGGTGTTGTTGCGGTCGCTCTTGGCATCAGTCGCGGTCACGGCATGAGGGGTGTGTCGTGAGTTTGCGGCCAGCTCAAGACGCGCTTGCCGCGGTGTTACGCCAGTACGCGATCCGCGAGGGCGAGTTCACATTGAACTCAGGTCGGACGTCGAGCTGGTACCTCGACGGCCGCCAAGTGAGCTTCCGCGGCGATTGCCTCCAGATCGTGGGCGACGCGATCGCCGATGCGTTATTGGTCGCAGGGATTACCGCGGATGACTACGACGCGGTCGGTGGTCCGGTGGTGGGTGCCATTCCGGTGGCGCTGGCGGTTGCCATGGTGACGCGGAAGCCATCGTTTGCGATCCGCAAAGCGCCGAAGGATCACGGCACGGGCGGTCAGATCGCCGGTGTGCTCGAGGCGGGGCAACGAGTATTGATTGTGGAGGACACTGCGACCACCGGCGGAGCGCTCCTCGAGTCACTCCCCGCTGTGGAAGCCATGGATTGCGTGATCGTTGCAGTGTCGCTGATGCTCGACCGCGGCGGCGAGGTCGGGGGCAAGCTCGCGCACCGTGGAATCCCCTATGTCCCAGTGCTCGGTGCACCGGACCTCGGTTACGAGTTCGGCAGCTAACGGCGCCACGTGGCGTCGGGTACGAGAAACCAAGAGGCCGCCTCCGATGGGGCGGCCTCCAGGTAAGAACAGTGAGCGCAGGCACTAACCGCGGTTGATGCCGGCCTTCTTCAGAACTTCGGCGCTGACACCGATCTCGCGCCAGGCCGCATATGAGATTCCCTTGCGGGCGGAGTAGGTCTTCGCACTCGCAATGAAACCCTTTTCCAGCTCGGTGAGGTCGATAGTGGCGCCCATAGTGGCGAGCTCCACTTCGAGGTTTCGCCGCTCCTGGACCATCTCGACCTTCTTCATGATCGCCGCGGTGGGCAGCTGCTCTTTGATCACTTCGAGCCGAGCGTTGATCGAATCCGGGGTGCGCTTCCGGCCTCGCTTGGGTTTGTTGCCGTCGATTGCTTCCAGGTAATCGCGAACAGGCCGGCTGAGCCCACGCCCCTCGGCCAGCTTCGCTTTGTGCTCGTCGGTCATCGGTGTCTTGCGTCCAGCCATGGTGACTCCGTTCAGCTCTTGGGCATATATGTCGACAATAATCGGCGGAGAAATATGTTCTATCACGGTTGTTGGTATTTCTATCGATCACCCGGTCGGCGGGACCCAGTGGCGAGAGAGGCGGTCGGTAGGATCGAACGGTGGCCGACCAACCCCTGCACCGACAATTGGGCATGACCGACGACGAGCGCGAAGCGGTGGTCGATGAACTCGGCCGGGAGCCCACGCACCTCGAACTCGCGATGTACTCGGTGATGTGGTCGGAACATTGCTCGTACAAGTCTTCGCGGCCGCATCTCTCACGGTTCCCCACCGAGGCGCCCTGGGTGCTTGTTGGGCCCGGAGAGGGCGCCGGCGTCATCGATGTGGGCGACGGCCAGGCGGTGGCGATTCGTATCGAAAGCCACAACCATCCGTCCGCGGTGGAGCCGTATCAGGGAGCGGCAACCGGTGTGGGCGGCATCATCCGCGACATCTTTTCCATGGGGGCGCGGCCGATCGCGGTGATGGATCCGTTGCGTTTCGGGCCGCTGGATGATCCGCGCACCCGCTACCTGTTCGAGGGTGTGGTGAGTGGGATCAGTGGCTACGGAAATGCGGTTGGTGTCCCGACGATCGGTGGCGAGATCGTCTTTGACGAGTGCTATCGAGATAACCCGCTCGTGAACGTGTTCTGTCTCGGAATCCTGCCGATCGACCGGCTGGTGCTGGCGCGCGCCGAAGGGGTTGGCAATCTTGCGGTGCTTCTCGGTGCGGCCACCGGTCGCGATGGCATTGGCGGCGCCAGCGTCTTGGCATCCGCAGGGTTCGAGGAGGGCAGCGAAGCGAAGCGCCCCTCGGTCCAGGTCGGTGATCCCTTCCAAGAGAAGAAGCTGATTGAGGCTTGCCTCGCGTTGCTCGACGCCGGTCTCGCGATCGGGGTCCAGGATCTCGGCGCGGCCGGTATTTCGTGCGCAGCTTCGGAAACCGCGGCCAAGACGGGCGCCGGTATGGACGTAGACGTGGCACGCGCGCCCCATCGCGAGCCAGGCATGAACCCCGTGGAACTGATGACTTCTGAAAGCCAAGAGCGCATGCTGGCGATCGTCACGCCGGAGAACCTCGATGAAGTGCTCGCGCTCTGCGACCGCTGGGAGGTCACCGCCTCGGTGATCGGACGGGTGACCGACTCCGGTCGGTTTCGGGTGTTCGACGGGTTGTTCGACGCCATCGGAGTCCCTGGCACCAACCCCGCGCCGGCGATTGGCGACGAACCCGCAGAGATCTCGTCGGATCGCACCCCGATCGCGGATGTTCCGATCGCGAGCCTCGGCGATGGCCCGGTGTATCACCGGCCGCTCGCGCGGCCAGCCGATCACGACGAACGACTCGCACGTGATCCGGCAGTGGAACTCGCCACGCGTTTCCCTGATGGCGCGGACCTCGGTGAGGAGCTGCTGGCTCTCCTGGCGTCGCCGAACATCGCGGATCCCGCCTGGGTCTACCGCCAGTACGACCACCAACTGTTCCTCAATACCGTGGTGGGACCGGGTGGCGACGCGAGTGTCTTGCGTCTCCATGAGGCGGCGCCACGCGCGCTCGCGATCTCGGTGGATGGAACGGCGCGGTTCAGTGCACTCGAACCGCGCACCGGCGGCCGGTTGGCCGTACTCGAAGCCGCGCGCAACGTGGCCTGTGCCGGCGCAACCCCGAAAGCCCTCGTCAACTGTCTCAACTTTGGGAACCCGGAACATCCCGAGGTCATGTGGCAACTGTCGGAGGTGATCGACGGCATGAGCGAAGCCTGTGTGGTCCTCGGGATTCCAGTGGTCGGCGGCAACGTCAGCCTCTACAACGAGAGCCGTGGTGCCGATATCGACCCGACCCCGGTGGTGGGTGTTATCGGCCTGATCGACGATCTCCATGACGCTCCGCCGAGCGCGCGCTTCACCGACGGTGACGCGATTGTGGTGCTGGGCGAGACGCGCCCTGAGCTCGGCGGATCGGCGTGGGCCACGGTGCACGGCCTTCGCGACGGTGCCCCGCCGGAGGCCGACCTCGACGCCGCGTTGCGATTGCACGACCTTGTCTCGGCCCTCGTCTCGGAGCGGATTCCATCCGGTGTCCACGACTGTTCCGATGGTGGTCTCGCGGTCGCGCTCGCAGAAATGGCAATCAATGGCGAGGTCGGGTTCGACGTCACGGTCGGCGACGCACTCGCATGTTTCTCCGAGTCCACGTCACGCGTTGTGCTGTCAGTGTCGGCCGACCAGGTCGATCGAGTGGTCGAGCGGGCCACCGCCGCCAAGGTTTTGGTCGGAGTCATCGGAACGGCAACCGGCGAGCAACTGCTCGCTCGAGGAGCCTTCGCGATCTCACTCGGCGACGCCACCGCCGCGTACCGCGATGCCATCCCGGCCATCATGGGCGCGGTCCGCGTCTGAGCCAAGCTCCGGGCTCTGGCGTGGGGTCCCCGAGCGCGGCGTCACTCTGCGATACTGGAGCTGATGCTTGCGGCGGATTCCTCCGGAGAAAAGGTCGGACACGCCTGCGGGGTCTTTGGTGTCTATGCCCCCGGCCAGTCCGTATCGAACCTCACCTATCTCGGTCTCTTCGCGCTCCAACATCGGGGTCAAGAGTCGGCCGGGATGGCGGTGAGCGACGGCGAAATGATCACGGTGATGAAGGACATGGGCCTCGTCACCCGCGTGTTCGACGAGCGTCGCCTCGCCTCGTTGCAGGGCCACCTCGCGATCGGCCACAACCGCTACTCCACCACCGGCTCGTCGTCGTGGCAGAACGCGCAACCGATTTACCGAGCCGTGGGTGATGCCGGTTTCGCGCTGGGTCACAACGGGAACCTCACCAACACCGCCGCGCTGGCCGCGAGCCTCGACATGTTGCCCGGCCTCACTCCGGATGAGACCTCGTTCGACTCGACCACCGATTCCGCACTCGTCGCGGAACTGATCTCGCGTGCGTGGCCCACGCAGCCTCGTTCCGACGGTCGGGAGCTCGAACTCGCGTTGGAGAAAGTGTTGCCGCGCCTCGAGGGCGGGTTCTCATTCGTCTTGATGGACGACAGTCGACTCATCGGCGTTCGTGATCCGCATGGCTTCTGGCCACTCGTGCTCGGACGGGTGGATGGGGGCGGCTGGATCCTGGCGAGCGAGTCCGCCGCGCTCGACATCGTCGGAGCGCACTACGTCCGGGACGTGAACCCGGGCGAGATGGTGGTGATCGACGCATCTGGGGTGCACCGCGAGTTCCAGTACGCAGAACCGACCCCGCGCCTCTGCCTCTTCGAGTTTGTCTACTTCTCGCGGCCCGACACCCGGCTCTACGGCCAGTCGGTGCACGCGGCCCGGCAACGGATGGGTGAAGAACTCGCCGCCCAGTCGCCGATCGATGCGGACATGGTGATGCCGGTTCCTGAATCCGGGATCCCGGCCGCGCAGGGCTACGCCCGAGCGTCGGGGATCCCCTACGGCGACGGACTCGTGAAGAACCGGTATGTCGGCCGAACCTTCATCCAGCCCAATCAAGCGCAGCGGGGCGCAGGCGTGCGCATGAAGCTGAACCCGCTCCCCGAGAACATTCGCGGCAAGCGACTGGTGGTCGTTGACGACTCAATTGTTCGCGGTACCACCACCCGCCAGGTCGTCACGATGCTGCGGGAAGCCGGCGCCGCCGAAGTGCATTTCCGGGTGTCATCACCGCCGTACCGGTATCCATGCTTTTACGGCATGGATACGGGTCGCCGCGGCGAACTGCTCGCCGCCGATCTCTCGGTCGGAGAGATCCGCGACTACCTCGGCGTGGATTCGCTGGCGTATCTCGAGATCGATCGCCTCACGCGTGCCACGCATGCCTCACCCACGTCGTTCTGCACGGCGTGTCTCACGGCCGATTACCCGGTACCGGTGGAGATCACCGTTCATGATTCGAAGCTGGTGCTCGAGGAGCCCATGGTCGACTTGGTGACGCCCACCTCGTGACCGGCGATACGGCCTTTGAATCCGGGCCGGACGCGCCCGGCCTCACCTACGCAGGAGTAGGGGTCGACATCGAGGCGGGCGAACATGCCGTGGAACTCATCAAAGACCACGCACGTTCCACGACGCGGCCCGGGGTGGTCGGCGGCCTCGGCGGATTTGGCGGGCTCTTCGATCTTGGCGCGCTCGACTACCGCGACCCGCTCCTGGTCTCGTCCACCGACGGCGTGGGGACGAAGTCGGTGCTCGCGTGGACCACTGGCCGCTACGACACCATCGGTATCGACCTCGTGGGGACCGCCGATGACATTGCGGCCCAAGGCGCCGATCCGCTCTTCTTCTTCGATTACCTCTCGATGGGCCATCTGGTACCCGACGTCGCCGCGACGATCGTGGGTGGAATCGCGCAGGGGTGCCGGGAGGCCGGCTGCGCACTGCTCGGAGGGGAGATGTCCGAGCATCCTCAGTTGATGGCGCCGGGCGAGTTCGACCTGGTTGGCTTCGCAGTGGGTGCGGTGGAGCGTGACGAGGTACTGCCACGCGAGGTCTCGATCGGTGATGCCATCGTGGGAATCGCGAGCCCCGGGCTGCGATGCAACGGGTACTCGCTGGCACGCCGCGCGTTGCTCGACCACGCCGGTCGATCATTGGACGGACCGGCATGGAAGGGCTCGTCCACGTCGCTTGCGGATGAACTGCTCCGCCCGAGCGTGATCTACGCGCCGGCACTCGCCGCGCTGCGCGCCGGTGTTGCGGTCCACGCGTTCGCGCACATCACCGGGGGCGGACTGCCGGGCAACCTGAATCGGGTGTTACCCGCCGACGGCGACGCTCTCGTTCGGCGCAGCCGTTGGCGTGAACCGGAGATCTTCGGCGAGGTGCAGCGGGCCGGTGCGATTGCAGACTCGGAAATGGAATCGGTGTTCAACCTCGGGATTGGCATGGCCGTCGTTCTGCCGGCACCCGACGCCGAACGCGCGGTTGCCATCGTGAATGGTGCTGGCCATGACGCGTGGATTATCGGCGAGGTGATCTCGGGAACCGGTGTGGTGCACGTCGAGCGGTAGGCGAGTTGCGCTACGTCAACCAGTGCATGGCGACCCACGTGCGGTGCTCACAAGCGGGGCATCGCACGAGTCGTGAGTGATGGCGCCACGGCAGCCACACGGTGAATGGCAAACATCGTTGTGCGAGTTGACCGTAGGTCAGCCGTGATCGCGCCCGACACTGCGAACATTCGATGACGAGCGTGCCCGGCTTCCGGACCGCCGCAGAAAAAAGAGCGTCTCTCCCGTGGGCACGCTTCGCGCCGCTCGCGCCGCTCACGCCGCTCGCGCCGTTCACGCCGCGAGCGCTTCGAGAATGTGCGCCGCGAGTTCGCGGTACGCGAGTGCGCCGCGTGAGTTGGGGGCGTGTTCCAAGATCGTGTGGCCTGACGCTGGCGCCTCGGCGAACCGAATGGATCGCGGCACCGCCGGTTCCAACACACGGATGCCGTACCGCGCCTCAACGTCGGCCGCGATCTCTCGGGGATGGCGACTCCGACCGTCGAACATCGTCGCGATCGCGCCAAGGACGACGAGGTCGGGCTTGGTATACGCCCGCACGTCGGCCACCGTCTCGAGCAACTGGCCCACGCCGCGATGACTCAACGTCTCGCACTGCAGCGGGATGACCAACGCGTCGGCCGCGGTGAGCCCGTTGATGGTCAGAATGCCGAGCGACGGAGGGCAGTCGATGAGGACGACGTCGTAGTCGTCACGGACCGGCGCGATGACTCGCGCGAGTGCATGCTCCCGCCCCACGCGGGTAGCGAGGACCACCTCGGAACCGGCAAGGTCGATGGAGGCCGGAAGGATGGAGCACTGGCCCGCCCGGACCACGAGTTCGGACGCGGGAGTTCTGCCGGCCAGGGCGTCGTGGAGTGAGGCGGCCAGGCTCTCGGGGTCGAGCCCCGTCGCGTAGGTGAGGCACGCCTGTGGGTCGAGATCCACGAGGAGGACCCGAGCGCCACCGGCGGCCATTGCCTCACCGAGCGTGTGGGTCGAGGTGGTCTTGCCGACGCCGCCTTTTTGATTCGCGATCGCGACGACGTTGGCCATGAGGCGGAGTGTACGAGCGGCTCAAACGGCGGAGCGGAGTGAAGCGGGCCCGAGACCACCGCGCGAATGGGACCGAGTGGTACGTTGGACCTAGTTCGTCGTCGGGGAACCCCTGTTGGGGGAACTTTCAGAGGATCCACGGAGCGAACCGCGGGACCAAGTACCCTGACCGTAACGAACCGGACCGAAACCGTCCGGACTCCCCGCCCACTCCGGAGGCTCACATGCAGGGAATTCCCGAAGACGATGCGCTCCTGACGCCTTCCGAGGTGGCTGCGATGTTTCGCGTCAATCCCAAGACCGTGACCCGCTGGGCACGTGCGGGCA
>JANPBJ010000106.1:0-16171 GCA_031430375.1 Acidimicrobiia bacterium | reverse complement strand
AAGGACTCGAACCGGCCGTTCCAGGTTCACGCGATCACCAGCTTGGAGCGCACCGAGGCTGGTGCGATCCAGAGTCTCGGTCACCGCATCCGCCGCCCAATGCCCGACGCCGAGTTCGACGACCGTGAGGCACGTTCCGTTGACCGCGATCGAGTCGCCGATCTTGGCGTCGTCCAACACGATCGACGCGTTGATCTCGATCCGCGCCCCGCCGGCGTTCGCCGTGACCGCCCGGACGAGTCCGAGTTCCTCCACAATCCCGGTGAACATCAGGCGGCCGCTCCCGACGCAGCGATGGGACGGTAGGTGACCCGGACGTCGGGTTCGAAGACCGCGACGTCGGTGATCTCCCATCGGGGAGCGTCCACCAGTGTCTCGGCACCGGGATACGCCAGCACGGGTCGACCCCGCTCGCCCAGGATCACCGGAGCAACGTACGTGATCAGCCGTTGCGCATGACCCTCGGCAATGAACGCGCCGTGCAGCTTGCCGCCCCCCTCAATCAGGGCCTGAAAGACGAGGTGATCACTCCCGAGGAGATGCAATGTTGCATCGAGATCGACCCCCCGACCGTCTGGCCCTGGGCCCACTGCGGCGACCTCGGCACCGACGGCTCGCCATGCATCAAGGGTGGTTGACTCCGCCCGGTCGGTCGTCACCACGAGCGTGGGCGCAAGGTTCACCTCCGCGAGCGGCCCGGCCACGGGCACGCTTCCCTTGGCGTCGAGCAATACCCTCAGCGGTTGGCCCCACGGCCCAAGCGATGTGTCGCGCGCCGTCAAGGTCGGCTGATCCATCCGCGCGGTGGCCGGACCAACGACGATCGCGTGCGACGCCGCGCGAAGACGATGGACATCGGCGCGGGCCGCGGGCCCCGTAATCCATTGCGACGTGCCGTCGGCCGCCGAGGTACGACCGTCGAGGCTCATCGCGGTCTTCAATACTGCGAACGCTCGGCCAGTGCGACGGTGATGCAGATAGGGGCCAAGTTGGTCTTCCACCGCGGCCGCGCCTGGTCCAATGATGACTTCGATCCCCGCCGCGCGGAGGCGCTCGATCCCACGGCCCGCGACCTTCGCGTCCGGATCCACGATGGCCATCACCACCCGAGACACGCCGGCCTCGATCAACGCTCCCGCGCACGGAGGCGTATTGCCGTCGTGATCGCACGGTTCAAGCGTGGTGTACACGGTTGCACCCGTGGCACGGGCACCGGCGTCCTCCAATGCTGCGACCTCAGCGTGCGGACCGATCGGATGGGGTCCAGTGGCGCCCTGTCCCACCATTTCGCCGCCAGCCACGATCACGCATCCGACTTGGGGCCACGGCGGCGCGGCCAGGCGCGCATCGCGAGCACACCGCAGCGCCTCGGCCATGAACCGCTCATCGGATGTCGTCATACACACCGTCTTCTGGACTCACGCGCCCACGGGGTATGCCGACGGCACGCGCGCAGTGCGCGGCCATCCGACGCCCTCTCCCATCCGGACTCTCACCGTCGGCTGAGGATTCTCACCTCATCGGCGTGTGACTGGCGGCCACACGTTCGCGGGCTCCCACACTGGTTCGTGTGGTTACCGCCGGTCGGGACTCTCACCCATACCCCGAGGGCAGTTTGAAAAACTGTTGTCCGGGAAAATAGCACGACGGCCAAGGAATTGAAACCTGTTCTATTTCCTTGTGGCGCGCGTCACGGCCGCAGCATCGGGGCACGCGATCCGCACCGGCCAAGTCATGTCAGTGGGGGTGGCCGCCGGCGAGGAGGTCCAGGGCGTGGGGTAGGACGGGGAGAATCACTTCGAGGGCCTCAACTGCGCCGCTACTGCTGCCCGGTGTGTTGACAACCAGACATGCGCCCATCGTGCCGGCGACCGCTCGCGACAACATGCCGAAGCCGCGGCCATCGGCATCACTTGCGCGCCGGATCGCTTCGACCAAGCCCGGCGCTTCGGCCGCGATGACCTTGCGGGTGCCTTCGGGCGTGCAATCCCGCGGGCCGAATCCGGTTCCGCCAGTGGTGATCACGAGACCAGAGAAGCCGCGGGTCAACGTCCGCAACGCGTGGGCGACTTCGTCGGCTCCGTCGGCCGTGACGAGCCGCTCGACCACGGTTGCCCCTGCGGCGGTGAGCCGCGCGACGAGCGCGTCGCCCGACTTGTCCTCCCGGGTACCGCTAGCCACACCGTCAGAAACGGTCAGAACCTTCGCTTCAAAGGTCACGTCACATCCCCTCTTGGCCCTGCGGGCCGGGCCGGTCAGGCCCCGCTCTGCCCCGTTGCGGTAGCTGGACAACAGCTGGGGCGTCGCTCACGTCACACCCCAGGCTGCGGCCCTGATCGCGCGGCAAGCGGCGCCGCGATCGGAAGTACCGAAGACCGCGCTCCCCGCCACCAAGATGTCGGCGCCCGCCGCCGCCGCGAGTGGCGCGGTCTCAAGGTTGATTCCGCCATCGATCTCCAACTCGATGGGCAGTGCCCGCTCGTCGACGATCGCGCGCGCTGCACGCACCTTGTCGAGGACTTCGGGCAGGAATGCCTGGCCACCGAACCCAGGGTGCACACTCATGAAGAGGAGGATGTCGATCTCCTCCAGGTGCGGAAGGACCGCGTCGAGTGGCGTGTCGGGATTCAGCACCAGTCCGACCTTCATGCCGTGCGCGCGCATGCGATCGAACAGCGGCCGCGGATCACCGAGTTCGATATGAACGGTGCAACTGTTGGCACCGGCCGCGGCGAAGTCGTCGAGCAGATCCCCCGGATTGTCGATCATGAGGTGACAGTCGAGGTACATGTCGGTGCGAGGGCGGAGGCACTTCACCACCGGCGCACCGATCGACAGGTTCGGAACGAAGTGGCCGTCCATGACATCCACGTGCAGCAGGTCGGCGTCGGCTCGGACCGTCTCTACTTCAGCCGCCAGCTGCGAGAAGTCACACGCGAGGATCGAAGGTGCGATTTTTCCCATTGTCCTCACCCTACTGGGGGGCCTGCAAAATCAGGCTGTACATGCCGTCGGTATCCGCCACGTGTGGGAGCAGCCGGGCTCCCCACCCGAGTGCCTTCCAGGGTGTCCCGGGCCGGTCCGGCGCCGTGAACCCGACGAGATGCTCGGCGGCCCACTCGTCGATCGCCTCGGTCTCCGCGTGAGTGAGCGTGCACACCGAATAGACCAACCGCCCACCCGGTCGCACCACTCGTGCCGCGGCGAGGAGCAAGGCGCGCTGGATACCCGCGAGCTCTTCGATCGTTTGGGGTTCCAACCGCCAACGGGCCTCGGGGCGACGGCGCAGCACGCCGAGTCCAGAGCACGGTGCGTCGACCAAGACCCGATCGAACGAGCCATCGACAAAGGGCAATGCCAGACCATCGGCGACGAGCGGTGCCACGGTGTGCAGGCCCAAGCGGGTGGCCGCGCCACCGACCATCGTCGTGCGCGCCGGATTGCGATCGAGACCCACGACCAACCCGCGATCACCCATCGCCTCGGCGATCGCGGTCGTCTTGCCTCCGGGTGCGGCGCCGACCTCAAGGATTCGCTCGCCCGTTTTCGCGCCGAGCATCGCGGCCACGGCTTGACTCGCCTGATCTTGCGGTGTCGCCCAGCCCTCACGCATCACGGCGGTGGCGCCGAGGTCGCCCGCGCCGGTGACGAGCACCGAATCGCCCAACAAGGTGCCCCGGCTCACCGAGGCGCCCGCGCCAGCGAGGTCTGCCGCTACCGCATCCGCCGTTGACCGCAGCGGGTTGACCCGCAGTGTGACCGCCGCCGGCTCGTTGACTCCCGCCAACACGATGCGCGCGTCGGCCGCGCCCAGATCGGTCCGCAGCCGCTCGACGATCCAGTCCGGCATCGACGCACGAATACCCATCGACTCCACGTCATCGCCCTCCGGCAGGGGCCATGGTGGACCGGACCGGGTCACGGTGCGCAGCACTGCGTTCACAAAACCTTTGGCGCGCGGTGAGACCTGCGCGACCGCGGCGACGGTCTCACCCACCGCCGCGTGCGCCGCGATCCCGAGCACCAGTTGATACGCGCCGAGGCGGACCGCGGCGCGTACCGGTGGGTCCAGCCGCGCCACCGGTCGGTCGAGCGCGCCACGGAGCACGTAGTCGAGCGTGCGTTGCAATCGCGTCGTGCCGTAGACCCATTCCGTCACTTGCGCGCGGTCCCGTGGGTTGAGGGGGGTGTCGCGCAACAGTGCCGGAAGCACCACGTTGGCGTAGGCGCCGTCGCCGATGCGGACCAAGGCTCGAATCGCCACCGCTCGACTCAAGATCACCGGCTCCGGGTTCCCCGATCGAGGTTTACCCGATCGAGGTTTACCCGATCCAGGTTTGCCCGACCTGTTTCTCGCCGGATCACGCTTCGGCTCGCTCATGCGAAGGGATCGGTATCGCGGTGGCCGGCGCGCCAGGCGGAGTAGAGCATCGAACGTTTGCCTTCCGGTTGCACTGCGTCGGGAACGAATCGTCCATCGTCGCCATGGGCTTGCCATACCTTGAGCCGGGCGCCGTCGACGGTGAGCCAAGCACCGGGACGCGGATTTCCCGCTCGGACTAACCGCAGGAGCTCCTCGACCGGCCGTGTGAGGTCGAGCTGGAATTCCTCAACCGTCAACTTGGCTGCGTACGTCGTCTCCCCTGCCTGGACCTCGGGGACGATGTCCGCCAGCTCCGCCAGAGTCCGGACGAGCAGTGCGGCGCCCAATGAGGTCAGCCGAGCATGCAACGCTCCCGCGGTTTCCACCGGTTCGATCGGTACCACCTCCCGGGAGTACACGGGGCCAGTATCGAGACCGGCCTCGACCCCCATCACGCAGACGCCGGTGTCCCGGTCTCCCGCGAGCATGGCCCGTTCCACCGGAGCCGCGCCCCGCCACCGCGGCAGCAGGGAATAGTGGACGTTCACGAACCCGCCGGGAATCGCGTCCAACAGTTCAGTCGGCAAGATCTGGCCGAACGCGACCACGATGCCGAGATCAGCCTTGAGATCCCTGACCGTGTCGGTGATCTCCGACGCGCGTTCCGGCGTTGCCACAGCAAGCCCGAGAACCTCCGCGGCGACCTTGACCGGACTCGCGCTGAGCGCGGTGCCGCGACCCCGGCGACGGTCCGGTTGCGTGACGACGAGCATGACCTCGTGCCCCGCCGCGACCACTGCCTTGAGAGCATCGACGGCCGGCGTAGGCGTCCCGAAGTAGACAAGCTTCAAACAATCACCAACTTGCGTCACTTTCCCACCGCAGAGGTGGGAAAGTGACGCAAGTTCGAGTGGGTCACAGCTGCCGAACGTCGTCGAGGCGCTCGCGAGCGGCAGCCACGAGATCGACGTCACGCAGCTCTCGAAGCGCTCGTCGACGTTCATCGGGGTCGAGCCGGTCGATCATCAACACACCGTCGAGATGGTCGAGCTCGTGCAGGAAGACGCGCCCGAGGAGCTCGTCACCTTGGATGACGACATCGTGGCCATCGAGGTCAACGCCGCTGATCGTGACCAGTTTGGGGCGGACAATCTCGAAGTGGAAACCGGGGATCGATAAGCAGCCCTCTTCGTAGGCCCACTCCCCTTCGACCTCCACAATCTCCGGGTTGATCAGTACCAGTGGACCGTCGCCGACGTCGTAGGTGAACATCCGCTTCTGCACGCCGACCTGCGGCGCTGCCAAACCCACGCCTGACGCGTCGTACATCGTCTCGACCATCGTGTTGACCACACGCGCCAGCGCACCGTCGAGTTCGATCACGTCCTTCGCACGCTGCTTCAGCACTGGGTCGCCAAAGACCCGGATTTGGTACGACGACATCTCAATCGCTCGTTCGTTCGCCGACCAACAGGCCGGGAGAACTCGTGGGCTCGCTGCCTCGCGGCTCGCCTCCGCAAGCTCCGGCTCGGGAGGCATGACCGTTGTACATCACGTGAGGATATCGGTCGAGCCTTCTACTCATACCGTTGGCCCAGCTCGCGGAGCATGTCCATCAGGTGGACCGGGGCGTCGGGCGCGGGTTCACCGGGGGTGTAGGTCGCAGCGTGGAGCGTTCCGGAATACGGGAACGGGCCGAACTCTTGGTAGAGCTGCCACGACACGGGCGAACGGCGGTCGATCCCGACGTCGATTCCCTGGAACGGCGCCATCCCGAACAGCATCGGCAGGCCCTTCTGGGTCGCGCCGGGTATCCCATCGATCGAGATCGTCACATCCCACACTCGATTCCCCGGACCCGTGAAGTCCACGACGATCTCGCGGGCGCCGTCGGCCAGCCCACCGGCCCGGATCTCCGTCATGTGGCCTCGCCCGTCGTTGTGCGCCAGGATGAGTTCCCCGAAGCGCACATACAACACGTAGCCCGCCCCCTGATCGCCGTGCGCCACGAGTACACCTTCGTCGGCCACTTGGTGTTCCAGGTCCACCGTGATGGTGAAGCCGCGGAACCAAATGAGCTGGACCGACCGCCATCGCTCCAACGTGGGAGTACCGCGTGGGATCCGCACCGGTGTCGCGTACACGTCGTCACGCGCGGGCCGCGTGACGTACTTCAGGCTCACGCCTTCGTCCAGCGGATAAATGTGATTCTCCCAGGCGGCGGCTTCCCACGCGTCGGCGAGCTCGCGCAACTTCTCCGGCTGCGTTGCGGCCAGGTTGTGCAGCTCGGTGGGGTCCTCATCCAAGTGGTACAGCTCCCACTCGGCATCGGAGAAGCTCGTCATCCCTTGATGCAACGTGACCGCGTGCCAACCATCTCGGTAAAAGCCGCGGTGACCATTCATCTCCACGACGTGTTCGTGATGCGTGCTCGGCGCATCGGCATCTGTCAACACCGACGTGAAGCTCGCACCCTGCACATCGACGAGCGGCACGCCGTAGCGCGCGGCAGGGCGCTCGACGCCGACGATCTCGAGAACAGTGGGCAGCAAGTCCGTCACGTGTTGGTACTGGCGGCGGAATTCCCCCGCCGCGTTGATCCCGCTCGGCCACGACACGATGAAGGGCACGGAGTGCCCCCCTTGATGGGTGTTGATCTTGTACAGGCGGAACGGGGTGTTCGACGCCATCGACCACCCGCGCGGATAGTGCGGGGTGGTGGTGGGGCCCCCAATCTCGTCGATCCGGGCGAGGTCGGCTTCGAGATCGTCACCCTGCAGGAGGTGCACGTAGTACGCCGTAGTCCCCAGCTCCTCGCCCTCACGGGACGCGCCGTTGTCCGAGGTGAACACGAAGATGGTGTTGTCGAGCTCGCCGAGATCGTCGAGCGCGGCGACAAACCGACCGATGTTTTGGTCGATGCGGTCGACCATGGCGGCGTAGACCTCCATGTGCCGGGCGAACAGCCGTTGCTCGTCGGCGGACAGGTCGTCCCATGGGCGCACGTCGTGATCACGCTCGGTGTTCCGCGGTGCGAGCTCCACCCCCGGCGCGACCACACCCATCGCCTGTTGGCGGGCGAATCGCTCCGCTCGGAGTGCGTCCCAGCCGGCTGTGTACCGCCCTCGGTATTTCTCGATATCTTCCGGGCGCGCTTGTAGCGGCGCGTGCACCGCGCCATGGGCCATATACAGAAAGAACGGCCGCGAAGGGTTGGCGGTCTTCTGCGAGCGAACCATCGAGATCGCGTGATCGGTGATGTCGTCGGTGAAGTAGTAGTCGTCCGGGTACTGATCGATGTCGACCTGATGGTTGTCCTGCACGAGTCGGTGCGGGTGATGCATATTCGTAAACGCGTCGATGACCCCGTAGTAGCGGTCGAACCCACGCTGACACGGCCAGGAATGGCGCGGCCCCTCCGAGCAATCCGAGTCTTTCGCGAGGTGCCACTTCCCTACCATCATCGTGGCGTAGCCCGCCTCGTCCCTCAGGATCTCCGCCATCGTCATGACATCTGGCGCCAGCTCCGACGCGTATCCTGGGAACCCAGGGTCGACGTGTGCCACGGTCCCCAATCCCGCGCGGTGCGGCTCGACTCCGGTGAGCAGTGCCGCGCGCGTGGGCGAGCACATCGGCGTCACATGGAAGTTCGTACCTCGCAACCCGTGCGCCGCAAGCGCGTCGAGGTTCGGCGTCTCGATCTCGCTGCCGTAACACCCGAGGTCGGCAAAGCCGAGGTCATCGGCCAAGACGATCACGATGTTGGGCGCACCCTCGCGGGCGCGGGGCCGCTCGGGCCACGCCCCCACTGAACCCGCAAAAGTCCGGCCCACGGTCCCGGCAAATCCGGCATAGCCACGTTCGCTCATGGGCTGGATCGTGGCAGCTTCGGCGGCCCACCGGCAACGCGGCTCTGATCGACTCAGACGCGCGGCGGGTCGACCGCGATCCGCAGGCGCCCCGAACCCCGGTTCCTCGGTCCCACCAATGTGAGTCCTTCCGCCAGGGCATCCGAGTCCGCCGCGAACACCAAGGCCCGCAGGCCGACGCCGTGCTCGGACGGACCCAGCACTCGGAAGTCTCGACGGAGCGCGAGTACGGCCGCCTCCACGGCATCGAAGTCGCCGACCAATTCAGCGACCGCGCCATCCGGGGGGAAACCGAGCATCGCCCGGCGGGCCCGTTCGATCACCATGATCGGTTCCGGGTCACCGGTTGACGCGAACTCGACGACCTCGTGCACCGGCGCGCGAGTCTGCAGGAGCAGCCGACCACCGCGCTCGCGATTCCCCACGACCCTCGCGGCGCGCGCAATCAAACCCGCTGCATGCTGCGATGCCCGAACCCGTGGTGCGAAGAGTTCCTGGTCGAGATCAAGGAACGCGACCAGCCCCGCGTCCACCCGATGCAACGTGGCTTCGGTCCCCACGATGACCGGCGTCTCCGGGACGGCCGCGACGCCGGCGTCGAGCCAGGCCACTTCGGTGCGCGGCAGCAACGCGGCGAGGGCATCTCGCAACCGCTGCACGCCGAGCCGCGACGCTCGCAATTTCGTTCCGTGACACGCGAGGCAGATCATCGGCCGGAACGTGTCGCACCGAGGACAGATCAAGGTCCCCGCGTCTCGTTCGATGACGGCCGACTGGCATCGTTCACAACTCGCGACCGCCGAGCATGCGATGCACGTGAGCAGGCGCGCTCGACCCTTACGGTTCAAGACACACACGGCGCGGTCACCAGCATCGACCGTCCGATGCAGGGCGCGGGCCAGGCCGTCGCTCAAGAGCCCGTTGCCGGGCGGCTCCTCCCGCAGGTCCACCACCTCCACGAGCGGCCAGCCCGCCCGCGCGACCGAGGGCAGCGGGCATACCACGGCAGTCGTCGCCAGACTCTGAGCCTCGGGCGTGGGCAGCGGCGCAACGAGCGTGACCCGCGCGCCGACGCGCCGGGCGCGTTCCACCGAGACATCGCGAGCGTGCCAGGTGGGGACTCGTTCCTCTTGCAGCGCTTCGTCGCCTTCGTCCAGCACGATGAGGGCCGCGAGGTCGGGCACCGGTGCCCACACCGCGGTCCGGCCCCCGATAACCACAACGCGCCCGCGCCGGACAGTGGACCAAGCCCGGGTGCGGGCCGCATCCTCGAGGTCGGAACGCATGACCACCACGTGATGGCCGCGCCGTTCGAGATCGCGCACGAGCGGGCCGACGCGTGGGTCCGTGGTGAGCACCAGCGTGGAGCCCGCAGCCGAAACTCGCTCGGCAATCAACTCTCGTCGATCCGCGGCCGGAGGCCACGCGATCACCTCCGCTGAGGACCGATCCAACTGGCCCGCGTTGGCCATCACGGTCGCCGGTCCCGACACCACCTCCGGCCACGGTTCGCGCACGGCGTTCGGTGGCGACGCGGCCCGATACAGAGCGACCGGCCGCCCGGCCCACCGGTGCGCGGTCCACCGACAAAGGTCCAAGATCGCCGCAGGTGGACCCGCGCCCACCACCTTGGAGATCGGAAGGATCCGGCCCACCGACGCGTCGGGTTCGACATCGACCGCCACCACCCACCCGCGTACCTTCCGGCCGTGGAGCGGTACCCGCACGATGGTTCCCACGCGAACGAAGTCCCCGACACCGTCGGGGACTTCGTAGTCGAACTCGCGCTCGACCGCCGTCAGATCAGGAACGACCGAAACAAATCTGCGGTCGCGCTCGCTCGGCACCGGGCTACCTGTCATCGGCCACCTGGCCTCGCGCGGGTCCTCAGCCGAAGACAGGAACTCCTAGAGCTTCGCGGCAGCGGCACGGAGGGTTTCGGCGCTGGTGGTGTGCTCCCAAGTGAACTCGGGCTCGTGACGACCGAAGTGGCCGTAGGCCGCAGTCTTGCGATAGATCGGCCGACGAAGGTCGAGCCGTTCGATGATCGCCGCGGGGCGGAGGTCGAAGTGTTCGTTGATGAGCGCCGGCAGCTTCTCCGGATCGATCTCGGACGTGCCGAACGTCTCCACCATGAGCGACACCGGGCGCGCGATACCGATCGCATACGCAACCTGCACCTCGCACCGCATGGCGATGCCAGCCGCAACGATGTTCTTCGCCGCGTGGCGCGCCGCGTAGGCCGCAGAACGGTCAACCTTCGTGGGGTCCTTGCCGCTGAACGCACCACCACCATGACGGGCCATGCCGCCGTACGTGTCGACGATGATCTTGCGGCCCGTGAGGCCACAGTCGGCATGCGGACCGCCGAGTTCGAAGTTCCCCGTGGGGTTGACGTGCACTTCGAAGTCGTCATCCGCGAACTGCTCGGGGATCAGCGGTCGAATCACGTGCTCGATCAGATCCGGCTTGATCATCGTGTCGCGGTCGATGCCGGGACCGTGCTGGGTTGAGATCAGCACGGTAGAGAGCCGTTTCGGAACACCATTCTCGTAATCGATCGTGACCTGGGTCTTGCCGTCTGGCCGCAAATACGGCAGCACGCCGGACTTGCGCACCTCCGCCAAGCGGAAGGCCAGCTTGTGCGCGAGCCAGATCGGCATCGGCATGAGATCGGCGGTCTCATCACACGCGTATCCGAACATCATTCCTTGGTCGCCCGCGCCGGTCTCGAGCAGGCGGTCGGTGTCACCCGCGCGTTGCTCCTCGGCCTTATCCACGCCCATCGCGATGTCTGGACTCTGCTCATCGATCGAGGTGATGACCCCGCAGGTGTTGCCGTCGAACCCGAAGGATTCGCGGTCGTACCCGATGCCACGGACGGTGTCTCTCACAACGCGCGGGATGTCGACATAGGCCTGGGTACTGATCTCCCCAGCGACGATGACCAGGCCAGTGGTGCACATGGTCTCGCAGGCGACCCGGCTATTCGGATCCTCCTCGAAGATCGCATCGAGGACCGCGTCCGAAATCTGGTCGCTCATCTTGTCGGGGTGACCCTCGGTCACAGACTCTGACGTGAACGTGTAACTGCTCAACACTTCTCCTGGGTTGGTGTGACGGGGCCGCGCCCCAACAGCGCGGCCACTCGATCAAGAATCACATCGGCCAGTGCAGCCTTCGTGAGCAGGGGCGTGTGGTACGAACCGCCGAGGGAGTCAAGCAGGATCGCCCGGTTCGTGTCGACTTCGAACCCCGCATCGGCTTCCGACACGTCGTTCGCCACTAACAGGTCGAGGTGCTTCCGGATGAGCTTCGCCGCCGCGTTCGCTTCCACGTTCTCGGTTTCGGCCGCGAACCCTACGAGCACCTGGCCGCGCTTGGCGGACCCGAGTTCGGCGAGAATATCCGGCGTTGGTTCCAACACGATTTCCGGCGCACCCTCAGACTTCTTGAGCTTGTCGTTCGCGATGGCCTTCGGGCGAAAGTCGGCGACGGCCGCAGCCATGATCACCGCGTCCGACGCGTCGAAGCGATCGAGGACCGCGTCGTGCATCTGCTGGGCCGAGACCACAGTCACGACCTCGATTCCAGTAGGGACCGCCAGGCTGCTCGCGGTCACCAGCGTGACCGCCGCGCTACGGACCGCGGCTTGGGTTGCCATCGCATGGCCCATTTTCCCCGAGGATCGGTTCCCGATGAAGCGAACCGGATCGATTGCCTCGCGGGTCCCCCCCGCAGTCACCAACAGGCGGACCCCAGCCATGTCGCCCTGATGCGCCAGCACCTCGGCCACAGCATCCATGATGCGCTCCGGCGCCGCGAGGCGGCCTTCACCCGTATCGCCGCCGGCCAGCCGACCCGTTTCGGGATCGACAACATGCACGCCCCGCCTTCGCAAGGTGGCGAGGTTCTCCTGCACCGCTGGGTGCTCCCACATCTCCGTATGCATGGCCGGGGCAAGGACAACCGGCGCACGCGTCGCCAACAAGGTGGCACTCAGGAGGTCATCGGACATACCCGTTGCGTACTTGGCGATGAGCCGGGCAGTCGCCGGGGCGATCACGATGATGTCGGCCGATTGACCAAGCCGAGTGTGCGGAATCGGGCTCGGTGCTCCGGTGCCATCATCGGCATGAAACAGGCTCGTCTGGGCCGGCTCGGACGCGAGCGCGGAGAACGTGAGTGCTCCAATGAACCGAGTCGCGTCCTCAGTCAGCACCGGGACCACGTGAGCCCCGGCATCCACCATGCGGCGACACAACTCGACCGCTTTGTAGGCGGCAATCCCACCCGATACCCCGAGCACGACGCGGCGGCCGCGCCAGGCCGAGGGCCCGAGCTCCACTCGCTAGCCCGCGGTGTCGGTAGGGGAATCGAGCGCGGCGAGAGCGTCCGCGGCGGCGGCGGCGGCCTCGGCAAGCGCTTCGGGGTCCGGGAGATCCGCTTTGATGATCTTGCCGGCCTCAATCTCTTCGAGCGCGATCGACAACGGCTTGCGCGACACCGAGGTGACCTGCGGCGGCACGATCTTGCCCAGACCGTCGCCCAGATGGTTGTAGTAATCGTTGATCTCACGGGCCCGGCGGGAGGCCAGCGTCACGAGCGTGAACTTGGAGTTCTCCTTCTCGAGCAGGTGCTCGATACGGGGCTCGGTGAGCGAGGCGCGGCGTTCGGCCATAGTGAGAGGCTCCAGATCTGAGGAGATCGTCTTAGGAAAGTCCATCCGGCGGAAGTCCAGCGCGGCGGCCTCTCAGGATAGCAGCGACCTCGCCCACCGCTCGCTCCAGGTCGTCATTGACAACCACAGCATCGAAATGAGCGGCGAGCTCCTCTTCGGCGGCCGCGGTCTCGAGGCGTCGCCGTACCTGCTCAGGATCGTCGCTCCCTCGGTCCTGGAGCCGCTGCGCCTGCACCTCGGCACTCGGGGCCCGAATGAACACCAGCAGCGCCTCCGGGTATTGAGACCTCACGGCCAACGCGCCCTGGACGTCGATCTCGATCAGCACATCCTCGCCCGCGGCGAGCGGGCCCTCGATCGATGCTCGGGGCGTCCCCTTGAGCTGCCCGTAGACCTCGAAGGACTCCACGAACCCGTCCGAGTCCCGAATCCGCGCAAACTCGTCCCGGGAGATGAAGTGGTAGTCGATTCCGTCGCGTTCGCCGGGTCGAGCGGCGCGCGTGGTCGCCGATACCGACCACGCCAGTTCTGGCTCTCGAACCAGCAGGGACTGGCCGATAGTGCCCTTGCCCACGCCAGAAGGCCCGGCGAGGACGAGCAGGACTCCCAGTGTGGGCCCCTACTCCCCGGCGAACGAGGCGAGCAGCGCCGCTCGCTGTTTGGTGCCCAGGCCTCGCAAACGCCGACTCTCGCTGATCTCGAGCTCCGCCATGATCCTGCGCGCGCGCACCTTGCCCACGCCCGGGAGGGACTCAAGGACGCTGACCACCTTGAGCTTCGCGACGATGTCGTCCGCGTCGCTCTGGGCGAAGAGCTCGGGAAGCGACAAACGGTTCAACTTGAGCCGAGTTTTGATCTCGGCCCGCACCCGACGCGCCACCGCGGCCTTCTCAAGCGCGGCTTGACGCTGCTCCGTAGTAAGCGCGGGCGGGAGCGGCATAGACAAGACCTCCGAGAGCGCGGCAATGGCCGCAGCGCGTGACAGCGTTCGAGCGGCGCTGAGTATAGGCAGGACACCACGGTTGCAGTCGGGCTCAGCGCCCGAGGAGCGCGTCCCCCACCTCTGTGGCGATCGCCGCCGCGGCCCCG
Source organism: Acidimicrobiia bacterium (assembly GCA_031430375.1). Lineage (GTDB taxonomy): Bacteria > Actinomycetota > Acidimicrobiia > IMCC26256 > JAENVU01 > JAENVU01. The sequence continues at coordinate 2,169 of JANPBJ010000106.1, read as the reverse complement.
GCCGGATCGGTCGCGGCGGTGACCGGCCGACCGATCACGAGCCAGTCGGCCCCGGACTTCACGGCCGCGCCCGGAGTCACGATGCGCGCTTGATCACCGGTATCCGCACCGGCCGGACGGATCCCCGGCACCATCGTGCTCATTCCGCACTCACGAGCCTGACCGACCTCGAACCCGCTGCAGACGACCCCCGCGCACCCCGATGCAACCGCTCCTTGGAGCCGAGCATCGAACGCGCCGGTGTCGACATCGGAGGTGAGCACGGTGACGGCCAGCGTGGTCGGGACGCGAAGGTTTGCATCGCGGGCACCGTCGGCGGCCCCGGCAACAAACGCGCGCAGCATCTCGACACCGCCGGCCGCATGTGCGTTGAGGAACTCCACGCCGTGGCGCGCCAGCGCGCGAGCGGCGCGCTCGACCGTGTTGGGAATGTCATGGAATTTGAGATCGCAGAACACTTGAAATCCCAGATCGTGCAACCGGTCGAACGCGACCGGACCCGCCTCCGCGTACAGCTCGTGTCCCACCTTGGCAATCCCAAACCAAGGCGCGACGGTGCGGGCAATCTCCAGGGCGGCATCGAGATTACCGACATCGAGCGGCAGCGCTAGCCGGCCGCGCACTTCCGGCGGTGCGCCCACAGTTGCATTCATGGCGGTCCTTTCATTGTCCTCGACAGAGTCCACCGGCGAGATCGGCGACGCGCGCCACATCGTGATCGGCACACCAGCGGGCGACTTCGTTGTGAATACGGTTGACGGCACGCGGCTCTCGAAACGAGACCGTGCCAACGCCGACGGCCGCGGCACCCGCAAGGAGCATCTCAATCGCGTCAGTACCTGAACTCACACCACCGGTTCCGATCACCGGCACCCCCGGCACGGCGCGCGTCACCTCGTAGACCGCACGCAACGCGACCGGCTTGATCGGCGGCCCGGAGTAACCGCCGGTGCCGGCACCGAGCTGGGGACGCCGCGTCTCGGTATCGATCCCCATCCCGAGCAACGTGTTCACGAGCGTGAGACCAGTGGCACCCGCGTCGACGGCTGCGCGCGCAATGTCGACAATTTCAAAGGTGTTCGGCGACAGCTTTGCGAATACCGGCAGCCCAAGATCACATGCCATCACCGACTCGATCACCGCGCGAGTTGCTGACGTGGAATGAGCGAACATCCGCGCCGAGTCCTCCACATTCGGACAGCTCACGTTGAGTTCGATCGCCGCAATCGAATCTTGATGACCGGCGAGCGCGCGTGCGGCCGCGACGAACTCCTCCACCGCGCGACCCCACAGCGACACGATCACCGGGACTCCTCCCGTCCGCAGCGCCGGGAGTTCCTCCCGAATCCAATGTTCGATGCCCGGCCCCTGCAACCCGACCGAGTTGAGCATGCCCCCACCCACACTCGGGTGCAGACGAGGTGCCGGATTCCCCGCCCACGGGTACGCGGCCAGCGACTTCACGGTCAGTGCTCCGAGGCGAGAGCCGTCAACCAGGTGCAACACCTCGGCACCGTGACCGAACGTCCCCGACGCCGCGACGATTGGGCTGGCCAACTGCAACGGTCCGACTGCGACCGCCATATCAACGGCGCCGACGGCGACCGTGCCGTCAGACGATCCGTTGGCTCGGCGACCCGTCAACCCCCTGAAACGCCTCACACTTCGAGTCGCATCTGGCCGTCGGCGTGGTACTCCTGGAGCGAGCGCACGGTGACCTCGCTCGTCTGGCTCTCCGCGATTCCTGCCGCGGCTGCGAGCGCGGCGGCCACGGTGGTGAGACACGGGATCTTGTGCACGACCGCGGCGCGGCGAATATGCGCTCCGTCCGCCCTGGGACCTCGACCGCGGGGCGTATTGACCACCAGATCCACCTTGCGCGACGAAATCAGCTCGATGGCATCGACGCCTCCTCCGTCGGATCCGCCCTCGGCATTCACTTTGGCCACGATGGTTTCCACCGGAATCCCTCGATCGGCGCACGCAGCCGCGGTACCCGCAGTTGCCGCGATCGAAAACCCGAGGTCGACGAACCGAGCGGCCACCGCCAAGCCCTGTTCCTTGTCGCGGCCGGCGAGCGACAAGAAGACCGTGCCCGATGTTGGCAAGGCGCAGCCGGCCGCGGCTTGGCTCTTGGCGAACGCCAGGCCGAACGACCGATCAATCCCC
>JANPBJ010000105.1:0-2374 GCA_031430375.1 Acidimicrobiia bacterium | reverse complement strand
GTGTCCATGGCCATGAGAAAGTCCCCGGTGGTGGCCAGTTGAGGTCTCCGCTGGTGGCCATGAGAAGTCCCCGCTGGTGGCCGGCGGAAGTCTCCACCCTTCGCTGAAGCATCCACGTTGAGTGTCCCCCGGCCGGTGACGGTGGCGGTGTCTGACCAACACCACACCGACCGGAGGATGGCTCTATGAAATCAGTGAGGGAACGTATGGACATGAATTCTGCGTATCGAGATGTGGGCTCGTATAGGGCTGCTGCCGAGATGTGTGGCACGACGCCGAAGACCGTGAAACGTGCGGTGCTCGCGGCCGAGGACTCGTCGGGTGGTTTGGTGGTGGCGCATAACTATGACGTGGTGCGCGACGTCGTCGCGGAACGCGTCGCGAAGACCCAGGGCAGGATCACCGCGAAGCGTTTGTTGCCGGTCGCGGTCGCGGCTGGATATTCGGGTTCGGCCCGCAACTTCCGGCGACTCGTCGCCTTGGAGAAGGCCGCGTGGCGGGTCGATCATCATCGGGGTCGCCGTCCGGGCGTGTGGACGCCGGGCGACATGCTGGTGGTTGATTGGGGTGAGATCGGTCCGCTGTTCGTGTTCTGCGCGGTGTTGGCATGGTCGCGGATCCGGTTCGTGTACTTCGCCGACAACCTCGGCGCGGCGTCGACACTGTCCGCGCTCGCGGCGTGTTTCGAGATGCTCGGCGGTGTGCCCAAGACGGTGCTCACCGATCGGATGGGATGTCTCAAGGGTGGGACCGTCGCGGGGGTGGTCGTCCCGACGGCCGACTACGTGCGGTTCGCGACTCACTACGGGTTCCGACCCGACTTCTGTGAGGGTGCGGATCCGGCATCGAAAGGACTCGTCGAGAACCTCGTCGGCTATGTGAAAACGGATCTGATGATCCCGGCCGAGTTGACCGTCACTGACCTCGCGGCTGCGAACGCAGCCGCGGTGGTGTGGTGCGCGGAGGTGAACGCGGCGGTCCATTCCGAGATCTGCGCGGTGCCCAACTCGCGGTTCGCATCGGAACGCGAACTGCTCGGCGGGTTGCCATCGTTACGAGCCCAGATCGGCCGCCTCGTGGTCCGCAAAGTCGACCGGCTCGCCTGCATCCGGATCGGTTCCGCGCGTTACTCGGTCCCGACCCGCCACATCGGCCGCCAAGTCGAAGTCCGCGTCGCCGATGGCGTCGTCCAGGTCATCTTGTTGGGGACGATCATCGCGGAACATTCCTGTGTTGCTCCTGGTGAGACGGCTATCAACGACAACCATTACGGCGGGCCCAGGCCCGCACCAGCCCGCGCAGTCCGACCCAAAACCGCCGCGGAGATCGCGTTCTGTTCCCTCGGGCCGGTCGCGGAAACGTTCATCAAAGCCGCGGCCGCGGCCGGGAACACGTCCCTCGCGGGGATCTCACCGAGCTCGCGGGTCTTGAAGCAGCGCACGGCCCCGAACCGTTGATCGGGGCGTTGGAACGTGCGGTCGCGTTCGGCCGGTTCCGAGCGCATGACGTGCGGTCGATCCTCGCTGCGGGTGTCGGCGTGCCACGACCAACCCGGACCGGTGAGGCGCTCATCATCGGCCTGCCGGCCGTTGCGACTCGACCGTTGTCCGCCTACGCGATCAGCGACCCGTCATGACCGCGAAGACACCGGTCCTGGCCGGCGACCTCGACACCGGGCTCCGCCGGTTGCGGCTCGGCGCGATGCGCCGACTCGCTCCCGAGTTGCTCGTCACCGCGAAAACCCAACGATGGGCACCCGAAGAGTTTCTTCGCACCCTCATCGAAACCGAGATCGCGTCGCGTGACGCATCGAATGCCCGAGCCCGACTCAAACAAGCTGGCTTCCCGGTGATCAAAACACTCGACGAGTTCAACGTCGCTGTGTCGTCGATCAAACCCGCGACGTTCGACTACCTCGCGTCACTCGAGTGGATCGCCGCCCGAGAGAACGTCTGTCTCGTCGGACCAGCCGGGACCGGGAAAAGTCATCTCCTCGTCGCGCTCGGCCACGCCGCGATCGACGCCGGACACCGCGTCCGATACTTCACCGCCGCGGAACTCGTCGAGACCCTCTACCGCGGACTCGCCGACAACAGTGTCGGTCGCGTCATCGAACAGATCCTCAAAGCCGACCTGATCCTCATCGACGAGATCGGCTTCGCCCCACTCGATGACACCGGCACCCAACTGTTCTTCCGGATCGTTGCCGCCGCCTACGAACAACGATCACTTGGCATCGGATCCCACTGGCCGTTCGAAGAATGGGGCCGATTCCTCCCCGAACACACCACCGCCGTCAGCCTCCTCGACCGGCTCCTCCACCACGCCATCGTCGTCGCCACCACAGGCGAATCGTTCCGCATGAAACAAGCCC
>JANPBJ010000104.1:0-18689 GCA_031430375.1 Acidimicrobiia bacterium | reverse complement strand
GCCAGGCCGGTCTTTCCGTGTACGACGCACCCGAGGTTCCAACTTGTCGCTCCCTTCACTTCCGGCTTGCCGGGTCCGCTGCCTCACCGCCTGCCTCATCGTGGCCGGCCTGAGTGCGCTGACTCTGAGCACCGCCGCGGGTGCTGCGGATGTGCCGAGCACCCCCGATTCCGCGCCCGCACCGCTCACCGTGGTCGTCACCGGAATCGGAGGGGCCTTTACAACGTCCGTCGTCGTCAGTTGCGAGACCCCGACCGCGCCGTCCCATGCCGGTGTCGAGATCGGGAGCGCGGCCACCGCATCACGTCACGACGTGGCGGTGGCCGCCAACGACTCATCAACGCTCACGATCAACGACCTCACCGATGGCACCGCCTGTTCGGTGACCGCGTCGGGCGAACATGCCCCGGATCTCCACGCGGCCACCGGAGGCGTGGAGCTGTTCGGTTCGAACGGTCAACTTCGTGGGGTGGCTGTGGCTGTGGATCGGGGGACCCCGGTCACGGCCCACCTCACTTTCAACATCCCGGCCGCGATCGATTCTGCAGCGCCTCACCACGAGGTCACTGTTGCAACGGACGCGGTCGGTTCGGGCAGCGCGGCTTCAACACCGCCGCTGCTGCCGGGAGGTGGTAGTGCAGCATCCGCCGCAGCACCCGTCGCCCTGGCATCGGCACGGTCGACGACAACGGCGTCGTCGGTCGCGCTGCCCGATCCCTCCGGGTCCGGGACCGTGCTCGTCTTGGCCAGCCTCGGCGTCCTGCTCTGTGGAGCTGCCGCCTACGTGCTCGTCGTTCTCAACCGTCGCCGGCCCGAGACCCGCTGACCACCATCTCGACGGCGCGCCTTCTCAGGTGAGGAGCATGACGTCGACGGCGGCGCCTTCCGCGATGCCGAGGCCATCCGGAATCAACGCCAGTCCATTCGCCGCGGCCATTCCCGACAGCACGTTGCTCGCTTGCGCGCCGCTGCGGACCGCCACGTAACCGCCGTCCTCGTAGTACACCCGCACACGGTCCAGGTAGAGCTTGCCGTCGGCCTTCCTCGGCATTGCCGCACCGGCGGTCGCCTGCACCACCGGACGATCCGGAGTCGGGTGACCCATCATCTGGCGCAACGCCGGGCGCGCAAAGAGTTCGAAGCTCACGTGTGAGCTCACCGGATTTCCCGGCAGCCCGAAGATCGGCGTCCCGTCGATGAGCCCGAAGGCCAGCGGCTTCGCCGGTTTGATCGCCACCTGCCACCACTCGAGCGCGCCCAGCTGACCGAGCACCGCTTTCACCACGTCGTAGTCGCCCACCGACACGCCGCCGCTCGTGATGATTGCATCGCAACTGGCGGCCGCGTCGCGAAACATCGTGGTCACCGCGGCTTCGTCGTCCCGTCCGATCCCAAGATCCATCGCCTCCGCGCCGGCTTCGGCCACCAGCGCCAACAACATCGGTCGATTCGAGTCGCGGATCTGGCCGGGCGCGAGCGCTACTGGTCCTTCCCGCAGCTCGTCGCCGGTGGAGATCACGCCCACCCGAACGCGGCGATACACCGGGACCTCCGCGAACCCCAGCGACGCGAGCACACCAAGATGCGCGGGTGTGAGCAGGATCCCGGCGGCGAAGACAACATCTCCGTCAGCCACATCACCACCGACGCCGCGCACGTGATCACCGGGCGCGGCCGCCACCTGAATCGTCACGCCGTCGTCGCCATCGCGAGCTGTGCGCTCGACCATGACGATCGCGTCGGCGCCCCGCGGCATCGGCGCGCCCGTCATGATCCGAATCGCTTCGCCGGGCCCTACCGGCACCGCGGCCTCGTAGCCGGCGGGGAGATCGGCCACCACTCGCAGCCGGACCGGCGCGCCGATCGTGTCTGCGGCACGCACCGCGTATCCATCCATCGCGGTGTTCGCGAACGGCGGCACCGGCTCCCCCGCCACGATCTCGGCGGCGAGCACAAGGCCTCGCGCGTCACGCAGCGCGACCATCCCGGCGCGCGCCGCGGGAACCGCGGCGCGAATCCTTGCCTGCACGACCTCGAGTGTCTCCACGGCGATCTCCCATCCGTTGTGCTCCCCGCGATACGCGGGAACAGATCAGATGATGCCGCGGCGACGCATTGTTTCGAGCAAGAACCGCTCGAGTTCCGGACGGAGGTCGTCTCGATCAAGCGCGAGCTCAATGTTGGCACGCAGGAAATCGACCTTCTGACCGATGTCGAATCGGCCTTCGGTGAAGACCTGGCCGTAGACCGTTTGGTCCTGGTTGAGCAGTGCGATTGCGTCGGTGAGCTGGAGTTCGCCGCCGGCGCCGGGCTCGATCCGGTCGAGCGCGTCGAAAATCTCCGGCGTGAAGACGTAACGGCCGATCACGGCCAAGGTCGACGGTGCGTCCTCTTGCTTGGGCTTCTCCACAATGGACCGCACGCGCACCAGACCGTCGCCGACCTCTTCGGGCTCGACGCAGCCATAGAACGAGATCTCTTCAGGCGCAACATCTTTGAGCGCCAGCACCGACCGTCCGTAGCGATCATGGACATCGAGCATCGACCGAAGCAACGCGGAATCGTCGACCATGATGTCGTCGCCGAGCATCACCGCGAACGGCTCGTCACCCACGTGTTCGCGCGCCGCCAACACCGCGTGACCGAGACCAAGCGGGTCACGCTGACGGATGTAGTGAATGTCGCCGAGCTCGGACGACTCCTGGACTTCCTTGAGGAGATCAGTCTTGCCCTGCTGCTCCAGATAGAACTCGAGTTCGAAGTTACGGTCGAAGTGGTCCTCGATCGCGCGCTTCCCGCGCCCCGTGATGATGAGGATGTCGGTGAGACCCGCGCGCACCGCTTCTTCCACCACGTACTGGATCGACGGCTTGTCCACCACGGGCAGCATCTCTTTGGGCTGGCTCTTGGTAGCCGGAAGAAACCGCGTGCCCAATCCGGCGGCGGGAATGACGGCCTTGCGAACGCGCGAAGTCATGAGCTGATCCACCTCATTGGAGTGACGGTACTGCCTGCATCAATCTTCTGGTCCGGATGTCTTCGACACGCGGGCCGAGTCAGTTGACCCCGGATTCCGACGGGTCATCCGGCCCGGGCCCACCTGGAGCGGGCCCGCGGTCGGTGTGCAGCTCACGACCGGGCTCGGTACGCAGCTCACGACCGTGGAGCAGCCGCCGCAGGTTCGGCAGGTGGCGCACCACCACGAGAGCCGCGAGCGCGCTGGTCACACCGATCTCCCAACCCGCTCGGCCAATCAGCGCGACCCCCACCGGGAACAGAACAGCCACGATCAGGGACCCCACCGACGCGAGCTTCGCAACGCGCGCCACCACGAACCACACCACCATGAGGACTGCGCTGACCACCGGGTTCAGCACCGCCAGCATGCCGCCCGCGGTCGCCACACCCTTGCCACCCTTGAACCGTCGGGTCACCGGGTAGGTGTGGCCGAGGACCGCGAGGATCCCCAGGATGTATGCGATTGCTCGGCCGCCGGTTCCCGTTCCCGCGATCGTGAGACCCACACCGGCGGCGATCGCGCCCTTGGCCAGATCACCCGCCATCACGAGCAGGCCCGCGCGCCACCCCATGATCCGCGCAACGTTCGACGCCCCAGGGTTCCCCGACCCTTCGGCCGTCACATCGTGGCCACCAGCTCTGGCCACCAGCACCGCGGTCGGGAACGTGCCCAAGAAATAGGCCGGGACGCCGAGCAGCGCCACCAGCGCAACGTCATTCACGATCGATAGTCATAGTCGGCTGGTCTGCGATTCGAGGGCGAGTCCACTCGCCCATTCAAGGCCACGGAGACGTCGGGTAGGATGGATGGTTCGGAAAATCCCACCCCGTGACCCCCCAACGAGGTAGCTCCCGCAATGCCCACGTACGAATACGTCTGCTCGAAATGTGCCCAACATATCGAGGCATATCAGACCTTCAGCGAGGAACCGCTGAAGAAGCACGCGGGTTGTGGCGGCAAGCTCACGAAGGTGTTCGGTGCAGTGGGCATCGTGCTCAAGGGATCGGGCTTTTACAAGACCGACAACCCCTCTTCGTCTCGCCGCAGCAGCGAAAAGTCCGACAGCTCGAGTTCGTCGAGCTCGAACAGCTCCGAATCCAAGTCCTCCGATTCAAAGTCCTCCGATTCGGGGGCAGCCACCAAGACCTCGGATGCAGGGTCGGGGTCAAGCTCGTCCGGGTCATCGAGCAAGGATCCGGGTTCTGGATCGTCGCAATCAACCGGTACAAAGAAGACAGAGACTAAGAAAAGCGCCTAAACTCCTCCAGGCGGGCGACGGCCCGCACCTCGTGGCCCGCGCACCCGCCAAACCGCGCCGTCGGCCGCCCACCACTTTCCCGACGTGAAGTTCGCCACCGTTTCGGGGGTCCTGGAAATGTTTCGCCGTTCTCCGCGCGCCGCGCTCCTCTGGGTCGCAGCCGCCATCGTCGCCATCGTCACCGCGGCCACCGTCGTTTCCATGGTGTCGTCGCTGCGCCATCAAGACGAGACCTTCGGTCGCGTCCACACCGTCGTCGTCGCGCGCCACGACCTTTCCGTGGGAAGTCGGCTCATCGACGCCGACCTCACCGTGAGCAAACTGCGCGGCGAGGCACCCGACACCAACACGCTGCGGACCACCGCGACCGTCGTCGGACGGGTCGTGCGCGTTCCGATGTTGCGCGGTGCGATGGTGACGACGCGCCATCTCAGCGCATCCCGCCGATCCGGGCTCGGTGATGTGGTGCCCCCCGGTCAACGCGCGGTTCGGCTCGTGATCGAACACGGGCTCCGTCCTACCGCGGGAGATCTCGTGGACGTGTACGCGACCTTCGATCCCCAGACCCTGGGCGACGACCTGGATCCAACGGTCCTCGTGGCACCGGCCGTGATGGTGATCGCGGTGGACTCTTCGGCCGACGACGCCAGCGCCGCGGGCGACACGGTTGGGCTCACGGTGCTCGTGAGCCCACACCAAGCCAGCCGCCTCGCATTCTCCACCGCGAGCGGCACGCTCAGCCTCGCCCTCGCGCCGCCCGAAGCGGCAAACAGCCGCGGATGATCTGCACTCCACTACCCTCCCGCCCGTGACTCAGCCCATGATTGAAGCCGTGATCTTCGACTACGGCGGCGTGTTCTCCAGCCCGTTATTCCGTGGCATCGGGGACTTCGAAGCCGAGATGGGCTACCCCACCGGTTCGGTGCTCGAACTCGTCTTCGGCGACAAAGCCTATGTGGGCGTTGAAGGCGCGGCCCATGAAGTACCGCGGGCGCTCCCCACCGAGTCGGTCACCCATGATTGGCATCGCCTCGAAGTGGGCGAGCTCACCATCACCGAGTGGTTCGACGGCGTGCAGCGGCGTGCGCCCGCAGTCCTCGGGCAAGAGATCGACATCGCCGCGTACCTCCAGTTCATGGCCGATATGCCGATGGGCGTGCATTGGCCCATCGTGCATAAAGCCCGTGCGCTCAAGGCAGCGGGCACACCGATCGCGCTGCTCACGAACAACGTGGCGGAGTGGGGCGACCATTGGCGGGCCACGTTTCCCGTGGACGAACTCTTCGCGATCGTGGTCGACTCATCCGCGGTGAAACTGCGTAAGCCGAACCCGGAGATCTATCTGCTCACCTGTGAGCGAATCGGTGTGGCGCCCAACGCGTGCGTGTTCCTGGACGACAACGCCGACAACGTGGCCGCGGGCCGTTCCCTCGGGATGGAGACGGTGCGCGTGGGCGAGAACCCATTCGTCGCCGTCGCCGAACTCGACGCCATCCTCGCCCGCCGCGGTACCGCGACCTAACGCGGGCTCGCGCCGATCACCCTCGGGCTACGCGCCGGCCATGGTCATGTCGGCCACGAGGAGGGTGAGGCCGGCGGTGCTGCCGGGCAGCCACGTTTGGTCCGAGCCGATCTCCAGCACGTCGAGCAACATGCGTTGCAGCGTGGATGCGACCGTGATCTCCCGCACAGGCTCGGCGAACTGACCGTCGCGCACCATGAGCCCCTCAGCTCCCACCGAGAAGTCACCGCTCACCGTATTGGTGCCCGAGTGCAACCCCGACACCGACTGCACGTAGAGCGCCTCCGGCACCGAAGCCATGATCTCGACCGGCGATTTCGTGCCGGGAAGCAGATGCAGCGCCCGGGCGCCGACTCCGGGTGTGGATGCGTACCCGCGCACCGCGGAGCCCGTGGTCTGCGCGCCCGTCCGGCGCGCCGTGTAGAGGTTGTGCAGGAAGCCATCGAGACGACCGGCCCGAATCAACGTGGTCGGGCGAGTGGGCACCCCTTCGCCGTCCACCGGACTCGCGCCGAACGCGGCGGGGTTCGTGGGATCGTCGACGATCGTGACGCTCGACGCGCCCACGAGCTCACCCAGGCGGTCGGCGAACATTGAACGGCCCTTGAGCACGGCCTCGCCGTTGAGGGCCGCGCCGATGAGTGACAACACCGAGGCGGTGACCATCGGGTCAAAGACCACCGGCAACCGTTGCGTCTTGGGTTGGGTCGCGCCGAGGAGACGGGTGGAGCGCTCGGCCGCCATCGCTACGGCCCGTTCGATCACGAGGTCGCCGAACCCACGGCCGACGTCGAACCCCGAGCCGGTTTGGGTCGCGTCTCGCTCGCCGGCCATTGCAGTACTCGACACCGAACACACCGTGCGCGCTTGCGCGGCGGTCACGCCGGTGGACGCGGCCATCGCCATCTCGAAAGCGGCGTCGCCATAATCGGTGGATTCCACACCACGGATACGCGAGTCCGCGGCCAACACCGCACGGTCGGTCGCAATCGCGAGGGCCACCTTCTCCGCGGTTGAGGTACCCAGAACGTCGTCACACCAGAGATTCACAACGATGGGTTCAATGCCCGCAACGTCGGCTGGTTCGGCCAACCCGTACCCGGGGTCCGGCGCGCCGTAGGAAGCGTTGTCGCGCGCATCGGCGAGGGTCGCCGCGATCACATCGGCATCGAGCGTTCCCGCGTAGGCGATCCCTTGGCGACCCTGCGCAATGACGCGAACGCCGACGCCGGTCACCTCGGCAACCGAGAGCGACTCCACCTCACCGTTGAACACCTTGATCTCGGTCTCACGCGAGTGGACCACATAGGCCTCGAGCTGCTCACCGGGCAATGCCGCACCCGCCACTTCCCGTGCGATCGCGCCAAGATCCGGACCGCTCACGATGCGGTGCCGCCCACCGTCAGTTCCGCCACCCGCAGCGTCGGTTGGCCTGACGAAACCGGAACGCTCTGACCGTCCTTGCCACACATCCCGGTCCACGTGTCGAAGTCCCATCCGACCGCATCGACGGCGCGCAGTGCCTCAGGACCGTTGCCAATCAGCTGCGCGGAGCGCACCGGTGCGCCGATCTGACCGTCCTCGATCATGTAGGCCTCGGTGATACCGAACACGAAGTCTCCGGTCGCGGTGTTGACTTGACCACCTCCGAGTGCCACGCAGTACAGGCCGTAGGGGGTCTGGCGGATGATCTCATCGGGGTCGTCGGTCCCGGGCATGATGTAGCTGTTCGTCATCCGCACCATCGGCAGATGCTGATAGGTCTCCCGGCGACCGTTGCCCGAACTCGCCCGGCCATCGCGCCGAGCGCTGCGCAGATCCCACATGTAGTCGGTGAGGATGCCGTCGTCGATCAACACGTTGCGTTGCGCGGGCGCGCCTTCGTCATCGATCGCGCATGCACCCCAGTCGCGAGCCAGCAACCCGTCGTCCACCAGTGTCACGCCGGGGTTGGCGACCCGTTCGCCCACACGACCGCGGAACACCGACGCGTCGCGGTTCACGAGGTCGGCTTCGAGACCGTGGCCACACGCTTCGTGAAAGAGCACACCGCCCGCGCCTCGGCGCAGCACCACGGGCAACTTGCCGCTCGGCGCGGGGCGAGCATCGAGCTTCGAGACGGCCCGAGCCGCCGCGATGCGAGCGATCTCCTCGGGCGGGTGTTCGTCGAAGAATTCGAACCCAATCGTGCGACCAGGCGCCTCGCTTCCCGTCTGCAGCCCGGTGTCGCTCGCCGCAACACACGTCACCGCGAACCGAGTGCGGACTTGATCATCGGTGGCGAGCAGACCATCCGAGTTCGCCACCAGAATCTGGCGACGACCATCCGCGTAGCTCGACGTGACTTGAGTGATGGCGCCGGCGACGTCGCGCGCCGCGGCGTCGGCGCGCGCCAACATCTCCACCTTGCGCGCCTTGCTCACGGTCTCGGGCATGGTCACCACCTGATGCGGTGCCGGCGCGTTGCGAGTTTGTAACGGCGCCACCCGCGTGCCCGGCCCTCCCGCGTGCGCGGCCGCGGCTGCCGCATCGGCCGCGGCACCGAGACCCTCGGCGGAGAGATCCGACGTGTGCGCAAATCCAGTGGTCTCGCCGTGCACGACCCTGATTCCTGCGCCGCGACTGCGCCCGGACCTCATCTCTTCGACCTTGCCATCGTCGTAGGTGGCCGACGTGGACGACCGATTCTCCACAAACACGTCAGCGAAATCGCCACCACCTGCCAACGCGCGCCGCAACGTGGCTTCCACCACCGGAGTCTCGATCATGAGTATTCCCCTTTCGCGAAACACGTGGCCGGACCCAACACCGGCCTCGCGACACTATGGGTATTCGAGGTGGACTCCTCCACGGAGGACCGAGTTGATGTTGGAGAGGAGGTCACCGACCATCAAAGGAGGTGGACTCCTCCAGATCAACCCGACGTGCTGTTGGAGAGGAGGTCACCGACCATCAAAGGAGGCGAACTCCTCCAGATCAAACCGACGTGATGTTGAAGAGGAGTTCACCGACCAAGAAGGACGAGACGTAGGGTACGCCGGTGCCGATCGACGCTGGACTCTCCGGGTTTGTGACTCATACCGTCACCCATGAGGACACCGCGGTGGCCCAGGGCACGGGGTCGGTACCGGTACTCGCCACCCCACACGTGGTGCGGCTCGCCGAACAAGCCGCGGTCGCGGCGGTCGAGGGCCACGTTCCTACCGGGCACACGACCGTGGGATATCGAGTGCAGCTCGATCACCTGGCTCCGGTTCCCGTGGGTGACGAAATCACCACCGAGGCGGTGCTGGAGACAATCGAAGGCCGCCGCCTCACGTTCCGCATCTCGGTGAAGTACCGCGCCGGTCTCGTGGCGGCCGGCCGTATCACCCGAGTGGTCGTAGAGGAGGACCGATTCCTCGCCCGCGCCACCGGCACCGCCTGACCTGACCACGCGGTGGGCCGTCCCCCGCCCCTGGCTACCGCTCCGCGGGACTGAGTGCGTCGACACCGGCGAGGAAGCCGGCGAGGGCCGCCAACCAGGCCGCGCCGTTCTCGAACTGCGGCGAGTGGCCCGCATCCGGAATCACGACGAGCGCAGCCCCGGGGATCGTGGCCGCCATCGCCTCCGACACTCCAAGAAACCGTTCGTCCTCGATACCCACCATCACGAATGTGGGGCACCGAACGTGTGCCAGTTCCGCCAGCTGATCTGGCTGATCTCGGATCTCGACCATCGTCTCGGCGTACATCGCACGGCTCACCTTCGCCCATTTCGCGTCACCGAACTCGCGGTAGCCGGGCCGCTCGATGAGCAACCGTTCGTAGGCCGGCGTCCCGAGGGGCGAGAAGGCATCCATCACCCGTTTGAGCTCGTCCATGCCCTGCTCATAGGCGATCTGCACTCCAAGATCGATCATGCCGGCGTCGAGATTCGGAGGCGGCCCGGGCGAGGTGTTCATCAAGACGAGCGCGGTCACGCGCTCAGGGTGAGCGAGGACGAAACGACGGACGACCATCCCGCCCATCGAATGACCGAGGAGCCGAAAGGTCGGGATTTCGAGGTGATCGACCACGTTCGCTATGTCGGCGGCAAACCGATCAAGCGAGTACGACGATTCATCCTCCGGCCCATCGCTTTCACCATGGCCGCGCAGGTCGCAGGTCACCACGCAATGGTCGCGGGCGAGGGCATCGATCTGGTCGGAGAAGTCCTCTTTGGCACCGCCGTGCCCGTGGACGAGCACCAGCGCCGGGCCAGCGCCTTGTACCAGTACTTCCAAGCCGACACCGTCGTCAGTCACGATTCGCACGTTTTTCTCCCCACTCCACGCGCCGCGCGGCAGCTCCGCCACCAAAGGACCCCATAGGCTACGCGCGCATGCAAGCGGCCAAAACCGGAGCACCAGAAGCCCCGACCCGCCGGGCCGGACTGATGCTCACGGTGCGGCTGGTGGTGAGTGCGGCGCTGCTCGCCCTGTTGATCAGCCGGATCAACCTCGACTCCGCGATTCCCCACCAGGCCGACATCACCACCCTGGCCTGGTTCGCGCTGGCGCTCGCCGCCGCGGGCGTCGGGATCGTGCTCTCCGCGTGGCGGTGGCAACGGGTGATCGAGGCGTTCGGCGTTCACGTGAAACTGCGAACGTTGACGACGCACTATTTCGCGGGCCAGTTCGTGGGGAACGTCTTACCGTCCACCATCGGCGGCGACGTCTTGCGCGTGACGCGCAGTGCCAAGAACATTGGCTCGACCGAAACCGCATTCGGTGCCGTGGCCCTCGAACGCCTCACCGGATTCCTCGCGCTCCCAATGCTGTGCGCGTGCGGGTTCATGCTCGACCCGAGCCTGCTCGGCAGCAGCACCGCCTGGGTCGCCTTACTGATCTCGGGAATCGCGTTGGCCGCCCTCGCCACCATTCTCTTCCTCGCCGCTCATCCTCGCGCCGCCGGGCGATTCCAAGACCACGAAAACTGGAAGCGTTTCATCGGCGCGGTGCACATCGGAGTCGGCAACCTGCGCCGAGATCGCCGCCTGATCGCCGGAGTCCTCGGAACCGCGATCGCGTACCAACTCTCGGTCATCGCTACGGTCGGGTTCATCGTGCTCACGCTCGATGCCGGCGTGCCGTTCGCGGCGGTCGTTGCCTTCGTTCCGGTGGTCGCAATGGCTCAGGTGGTACCGATCTCGCTCTCGGGTCTAGGGATACGCGAAGGAATGCTCGCCCTGCTCCTGATTCCACTCGGGATCTCCACGGGCCAAGCAGTCGGAATCGGTCTCGCTTGGTACGCGACGATGCTTCTCGTGAGTCTCCTCGGCGCGCCTGCTTTCGCAGTCGGTCATCGCGCTACGGCTGAGGCCACGCCCTCTGCTCGATGACCACTCCTACGATCACGCCCGATTCCAGTCCGGAAGCGCCGCTCTCCGGTCCTGATACCCCGCGGCGCCTGCGCCGTTTGCCCGGAGGGCGTGTGCTCACCGGTGGTTGCGTCATCTACTGGTGGCTCGAAATTGTCGCAGTTCTCACCTACTACCTCGTGTACTCAGCGGTGCGCAACGCCGACGCCCAGCATCCGGAACGCGCGTTTCACCACGCCCGTCAACTCATTCGCCTCCAACAGACACTCGGCCTCAATCACGAGCAGGCAATCAATCATTGGGCCGTCCAAATCGAACCGCTCATCATCGGTGCGAACTACTTCTACGGCTCGCTGCACTTCGTGGTGACTATTGGTGTTGCCGTCTTTCTGTTCCGCAAACACCCGGACGACTTTCCCCTTTGGCGCAACACCCTTGCAATCGCGACCGTGCTCGCACTGATCGGGTTCCGATTCTGGCCGTTGATGCCACCGCGCCTCCTCCCGAACCACTACGGCTTCGTGGACACGCTGGCGAAGTACCCCACGTTCTGGAGTTTCAACTCTGGCGCGATGAAGAAGATCTCGAACCAATTCGCGGCGATGCCAAGCGTGCATTGTGCTTGGGCGCTGTGGTGCGCGTGCGTGTTGGTACCGCGCGTGAAATCGACGTGGGCGAAGGTCGTCTCCGCGTTGTATCCGGTAATGACCGTGATCGTGATCGTGGTCACGGCGAACCACTTCATCCTCGACGCCGTGGGCGGGTTCGCGATCCTCGGCATCGGATACGTGGGCGGTCGCCTGATCACTCGCTCCGGACGACCGCAGACACCCTCCATCGCATGACCGGCGACGGCCCGAAGGCAGCGTTCGATCTGGATCATGTAGCGATTGCAACACTCGATATCAGAGCCACGTTGCAGGCCGCCGTCGGCGAACTCGGTGGTGTGGTGTTTCACGGCGGCGATGGCTACGGCTTCCGATGGCTGCAGACTCGTCTCGGTACGCCAGGAAGGGCGGGCACCACCGGCATGACCATCGAACTTCTCACCGTGTGGCAACCAGATGTGAACGACTTCTTGGCCCGATTCTTGGAGCGCCATGGACCCGGAGTGCATCACATCACGTTCAAGGTCCGCGACATCGAAACCGCGCTGGACCGGTGTGCCGCCGCCGGTGTTGAGCCGGTGGGCGTGAACCTCGACAACCCCCAGTGGCGGGAGGCGTTCCTTCAGCCGAGGCAGGCCCACGGGACGGTGGTGCAGCTCGCCCAAACCTCCGACGAGTGGCAGATCAGCGACGCGATCGACGCGGCCGAAGTCAGCGGTGAGGCCACCGGTACGCCGGTGTGGTGGCCCACGCCACCGACGCGCGGCAAGCACCCGGTCACGCTGCAACGGGTGGTGCTCGGATCACCGGATCGCACCGCGGCCGCCGCATTCTTCACCGGTCTCCTCGGCGCCACGCTCACCGACACCACCGCTGACGCGACAGACCTGAGCTGGCCCGGTGGCGGTTGCCTGCGAATCGTCAACGCGAATCGCGCGGGCTTCCTTCGGTTCGAAGGCTCCCGCGGGAGCGACGCGAGGCGCGGGACAGAGCAGCGACCCGACACCACGGTGGAACTCAGCGGCGCGCCGATGCTGATCCGTTCGGGCTAGGTCCGACGGGTCCAGCCCACGATTCCGAGGACCGCTTCGCGAACTGCCCGATCCGCAAGCGACAGCGGCGCGCCCTTGAGGGTCACGAGCCCGAGCCGACGCGGCGGGAGATCCGCTATCTCGAAGGTGCGGAGACCGTCGAGGTTCGGGGGCACTGCAGTTTCGGGAAGCACGGCGATGCCCGCGCCTGCCGCAACAAGATCCGCGATCAACCGAATCCCTTCGACCTCCACTGGAACGTCGAGTTGCACTCCGAGGTTCGCCGCTGCGAGCTCGATCTCACCGCGCAGCGGGTTGCCCTCGGGTGGCAGGACCAGCCGCATTCGCGCCAAGTCATTCACCTTCAACTCCCCCGGAGGGAGATCCGCGTCGATTGGCGCGAGTCCCACCATCGGTTCATCCGCGAGATGCTCGAAGACGATGCGACCGTCGCGCACCGGTGCGGTAACCACCGCCTGGGCGAGGGCCTGCGTGGCCACTTCGCCGAGCAACCGCTCGGACGCGCCTTCATGCACCAGTAGGCGAATGCCGGGCGCCTCGGCGTTGAGGTGGGCAACGAGTTGCGGGACGAGCCACCGACTCGCGGTGCCCACCACACCGAAGGTCGCGTTGCCAACCTGAAGACCCTTCAGCGCCGCGAGCTCCTCGTGCAAGAGGGCCACCTCTCGGCGGATGCGCCGGGCTCGGGCGAGGACGACTCTCCCCGATTCGGTGGGCGACGCACCTCCCCGTCCCCGAGCGAGCAGCGTGACCCCCAGCTCGGTCTCGAGTTGGCGAACCTGCTCCGAAACGTTGGATTGGACCGTCCGCAAGGTATCCGCGGCGGAGGTGAACGTGCCTTCTTCCTCAATCGCGATCAGCGTTTCGAGATGTCGCAGCTCCATGAGATCCTCCAACCACCTTGATACCTATGGAGAAACGCCAACTCGCGACGTCATCCATCTCAACTAACGATTGTACCTATCAATACTAACCGTTGGACAGATCATGGTCGGAGGGTGTTGCATAGGGGGTAGACAAAATCTGGGGAGCCGGAACCCCCCGCCGGCTCCCCGATCTTTTTCAAACCTCCGAGGTCTCTCCCACTCGGACTTCCCCCGACATTGAGGAACCATGGCGACCGATTGCCTCTCCACCCTGATCTTCACCGGCCCCCTGTCCTGGACGGCCGATGCCGGCTGTGCCGGACGCACCGAGCTGTTTTTCGCCCCGGCGGGCGAGCGGCCCGAGGCGCGGGCGGTTCGTGAGAGCAAGGCCCGCGCGGTCTGCTCCGAGTGCGAGGTACTTCTCGCGTGTCGCGACTGGGCCCGCGACCAGCGTGAGTACGGCTTCTGGGGCGGCGAGTCGGAGGAAGAGCGCGCCGCTGCCGGTTTCCGCGTCGACATGCCGGTCGGCCGGGTTGCGCGTTACCCGAAGGGCAACGGCACTCCCGTCGCACCGCGCAACAGCAAGGTCGCGTAGCCTCGGCGCTCGGCGCCAACGAACCTTCTGGGTTCCGTCACCGACGTCTAGTCTCCGCGCCTTGTCGAAAGGACGCGGATGACCAACGAGGCCACTCCTGACGGCGTTGATCTCGAACGGCTTCGACCGTTCTTCGTCAACCAGGTCGGCGGCGCGATCGATGCACCAATCACTGCCACGCTCATTGCCGGCGGACGGTCGAACCTGACCTACTCGGTGACCGACGGCGCCTCCACGTGGGTGCTGAGGCGTCCTCCGCTCGGCCACGTGCTCCCGACCGCGCACGACATGGCGCGCGAGTACCGCGTGATGTCGGCGCTGGCGTCCACCGAGGTCCCGGTTCCGCGCACGCTCGCGCTCTGTGAAGACAACGCAATCAATGACGCGCCGTTCTACGTCATGGAACTCGTTGAGGGTGTGATCTACCGCGATACCGGATCGATCGCCGCGCTCAATGTGGACGACGCGCGCCGCGCCTCGGAAGCGTTGGTCGATGTACTCGCCCAAATCCACGCCGTCGACTATCGCTCAGTTGGACTCGGCGAGTTTGGCCGCCCCGACGGCTTCCTCGAACGTCAAGTGCGCCGCTGGGGTGAGCAGTGGGAGCGGTCCAAGACCCGAGAGATGCCCGCGGTGGATGAGCTCGCACGCCGGCTGCGCAACGCGCTCCCAGAATCGGGGCCGCCCACCATCGTGCATGGCGACTATCGGCTCGACAACACGATGATGGCCGCGGAGGATCCCGGCCGGATCGTGGCGGTGCTCGACTGGGAGATGTCGACGCTCGGCGACCCACTCACCGACGTCGGACTCTTCCTGCTCTATTGGGGTCAGGCCAACGCCCAGGTGATCGCCACGGGGGCCGCCATCGAAGAACAACCGGGGTTCCTCAACCGCGACCAAGTGATCGAGCGATACGCGAACGTGAGTGGCCGATCCGTGGCGCAACTCGACTGGTACGTGATCCTGGCCTCGTACAAGCTTGCGATCATCGTGGAGGGAATCAACGCCCGCTATCAAATGGGCAAGACCCTCGGCGACGGATTCGAGGCAATGGGCGCGATGGTCTCCGGCCTCATCGACGGCGCGCTCGAGCAGGCGAACCGATCCGAAATCGTCGCCCTGCGCGGGTGAACCATCAGCGTCGGCGGCGGTCTCGCGTTGGCCGCGTCCGGCCTGGCGCTTGCCTCGATCTGATCTCTACTGTGCGGGTCCATGGACACAACTGAGCTTTCCCGCGCGGCCCGCGCGCTCCGCACTGTGACCGAGCCCCTCGCCGCGGGGGTGTACTTCGCACCCGAAGCCCACGAGGGGTACACGGCACTCGGCCTCAACTATTTCGAGGGCTACTTCTGTTCGCGTTCCGCGTGCTTGGGTGCCGCACCTTGGGGCGTGGTCGCCGCCGCGTTCGCCGCGTTCAAGCCCGCCGCCGTGCAGACCGCCGTCAGCACGGGCTGGGAGAAGACGACGCCCGCACAGCTACTCAGCGCCCGTGAGCACGGTGCCACCGCGCAGCTCGAACGACACATCGGCGCACTCGCCGAGCCAGCCGCGGTGGAGCGCGCGACCGAGATCCTCTTCGACATGACCGACGGTATTGATCCATCCGGCCGCGCGATGTTCGCCGGCCTCTCGGTGCTCGACCGGCCGGGCTCACCACTCGGCGCACTCTGGCGTGCCGCAGATCTCGTACGGGAGCATCGCGGCGATGGCCACATCGCGGCCTGGATCCCGCACCTTGATTCCACCGAGATCACCGTCATGACCGAGTTGGCCTGGGGCATCCCGGCCCGCTCCTACGTGTTCACCCGCGGTTGGAGCGAGCCCGAGGTCGACGCGGCGTACGCGCGTCTCTCCGACCGAGGCCTGATCGCCGCCGGCGCACTGACCAGCGCGGGTACCGAGCTCCGCGCCCAGATCGAGCAGACCACCGATCTCGCGACTCGCGTCGTGATGGAGCGCCTGGGCGACCGTCACGCCGAGCTCATCGCATTGCTCACGCCATGGTCCGACGCGATCGTTGACGGCGGCGGGTACCCCACCAGCCCCAAGAACCTCCAAGTCCCGGGCTAAGAGGGCGAGCGGATCGGCAACATGCGGCCGTCGAATTCCGAGACGCCCGGCTCGCCCGTGGCCCGAGCGGCCCGTGAACGCAGTGAACACGAGCGGGAAGCCGGTTCGGGAGTGCGACGATGCCCGGACCTATTCGCGTGGGTCCTGAGGCCGCCCCAGACAACCCGACCCCCTAGCCTTTCGGAATGAGTTCGCTGCAGTGGGAGCATCAACCGGTCCTCCATGACCCCGTGGTGGTGGCCGCGTTCACCGGCTGGAACGACGCCGCCGATGCCGCCACCGATGCAGTCGATTGGCTCGCGGCTCGATACGGCGCCCAGGAATTCGCCAGGATCGACGAGCAGGTCCACGTGGATTTCCAGGCGCAACGTCCCACCGTCACGTTGATCGATGGCGTCACGCGCTCCCTCCAGTGGCCGCGCTACACCCTGCGCAGCGCCCCAACCCCCGACGACCAGCCCGACCTCGTGCTCGTGACCGGCCCCGAACCCAACTACGACTGGCGCGGCTTTTGCACTGCGATCATGGACGCGGCGCGCACCGTGGGCGCAGCAAACATCGTGACATTCGGGGCGCTGCTCGCCGACTCACCGCACACCCGGGCGCCGCGCATTACTGGGAGCGCCACCGACCCCGAGATCATGGACCGCGTCGGCCTCACGCGCTCGCGCTACGAAGGGCCAACCGGCATCATCGGGATCCTCCACGATGCGTGCCGCCGAGAAGGCTTCACGTCTGCATCACTGTGGGTACCGGTGTCGCACTACGTTGCCGCCCCACCGAATCCACCGGCCATCGGGGCACTGCTGGCCGGACTCGGACGGTGCGTACACCTCGATCTGGACCTCCGCGAGCTATCGGTCGCCGCCGCGGCATGGCGCGCGAGGGTTGACGCCGCAGTTGCGGCGGACGACGACCTCCGCACCTACGTCACCAACCTTGAAGAACAACAAGGCGAGCCGGATTCTGGCGGCTTTGCCGAAGCGGACCTTCCCGACGGCGAGGCCATCGCTGAAGCCTTCGAGGAATACCTACGCGATCAGGGCGCCTAACCGCGAACTCAAGCCTCCGACCGCCTGCCGTCTTACGCGAGCCGTCTTACGCGAGGATGTCCTCGGCCAACGCGAGCCAGAGCTGCGTCGAGAGGTCAAGACTTTCCTGGTCGACCCGCTCATCGTGACCGTGGAACATCTTGGCGTAGTCCGAGAATCCGATGCGCCGGCTGAACAGGCCAAATCCGTAACCCACGGATCCAGCCCGCCGGAAGAATCGGTTGTCGGTCCCGCCGGTCATGATCGTGGGCACGAGCGCCGATCCCTCACACAACCGGCTGGTCACCCGCGCCAACGATTCCCAGAGCGGCGTATCTGTGGGCGACGACGTCGCAGGGTCGTCGTTCGATGTGATCTCCACCCGATCGGCCAGATCGCCGATGGCATCCAGCAACATCGCTCGCGCGGCATCGCCGGACTGACCGGGCATGGTCCGCATGTCGACCTGGAGGTCGACGCGATCGGGAATGATGTTGGTCTTGGTGCCACCGTGCGCAACCGTCGGTGCCATCGTGGAGTGCGTGCACGAGTGCGCGATGCGAGACAGCGCGAGCGGAAGCTCGGCGATGTACTCGTCGAGCTGCTCAGGGTCCACCAGCTCCGGGGGCAATCCCAGGGCTTCCACGTAGCGCCGCCAGGTCTCGCCGATCTGCGCCTGGGGAAGGTAGGACGCGATCCGGCGCACAATCTCCGCCGCGGTCACCAACGCGTTGTCCGTGCGGTAGGCCTGTGACGCGTGACTCGGTGTGCCGTGCACCGTGATGTTGGACCAGTACGTGCCCTTCTCTTCCACCATGATGGGCAACCCGATGCCGGTGGGCGTCGGCACCTGAAATCCACCGGACTCGGTGATCACGTAGTCGGTCCGCACCGCGTCGAGCTCGTGTTCCACCAAATACTTCGCGCCCCAGGTACCGAGCGCCTCCTCATCGGCGACGGCGAGATACATCAACGTGCCGCGCGGCTTGAATCCCGAACGAGCGAGCTGACGAAACGCGACCGCCATCGTGGACGTGAGGTTGAGCATGTCGACCGCGCCACGACCCCAAATCATTCCGTCGTCGAGCTCGGCGCCAAACGGCTCGCGCGTCCAACCATCGGCGTTCACGGGCACCACATCGGTGTGACCCATCAACATCAGCGACGGTGCGCTCGGATCCGAGCCTTCGATCTTGGCGAGCAGACTCCGGCGGCCGGGCTGAGGCTCGTAGTACTCCATATCGGCGCCGCACCCATCGAGGTAGCTGGTGAGCAGATCGGAGTTGCGGACTTCTTCACCCGATGCGACCTGGCCGTCGTTCAC
>JANPBJ010000103.1:0-11097 GCA_031430375.1 Acidimicrobiia bacterium | reverse complement strand
CAGCTTTGATGAGTCGGTACACCGTCATGGTGGACACTCTCATGACGTCCGCGACCTCTCGCGCTGTCAGAAGATCATGGGGAATCGGCGACGCCACTTTGGTTGCCCCTCGTTGACTTTGGGCACAGTAAGTCTCAGCTTGAACAATCGTCAACATGAGCCACTCAAGTTGAGCCCGGGACGCGTGAATGAACCTATGGGCCTACGAAGCGCGCCGCGTTCGTGGGTCGAGCGGCTCATCCTCGCCGGTGGAGCGCGCCTCAAACAAGCCGCGCGCATGAGTCAGCCGAATCACTTCAGTCGACACTTGGCGCGACTCGCGCGTGGAGCGAGGTTCGTCGCGCGGAGCGCGCGGGTTCGCTCAGTTGCCGCGGTAAAGATCGAGCAGTTGCGCCCCCGCGAAAATCGCGATCAGCGCGCCCGCGGCCATGAACGGCCCGAAGGGCACCGGCTGCTTCCGGGTTCGCAGCCGGGTGGCGATCAGGAACGTTCCGACCACTGCACCGAGCAGGAATCCGAGGAACAGTCCGAGGAAGATGTGACCCCAGGAGAGCCAGCCAAGGGCAACGCCGAGGACGAAGCTCAGGCGGACGTCACCGAAGCCCATCCCGCGCGGTGAGATGAAGTGGATCAGGAAGAAGACGGCGAAGGCTGCGGTCCCGCCGAGGGCGGCCCGCAGATACGCGCTCCACTCCCCGTCGATCGCGGCCGGGAGCAGCAACAGGACGCCGACCATGATCCCCGTTGGGTAGAGCACGCGGTTCGGCAACAAGAAGTGGTCGAGGTCGATCATGGAGAGCGCCACGAGTCCGGCACCGAGCGCCAAGAACGCCAGGACCTCCCAATGCTGGCCGAATCGTTGCGCGAGTCCCACCCACAGGGCAGCGGTCGCGAGTTCGACGAGGGGATATCGGACCGAGATGCGAGTGTGGCAATGCCGACATTTTCCTCGCAATGCGATCCAGGCCAGGACGGGAATGTTCTCCAACGGGGAGAGCTCCGCGTGACAGCCGGGGCAATGCGAGCCCGGCGAGACGATCGACTCGCCGCGAGGAACCCGCCAGATCACCACGTTGAGAAACGAGCCGATGAGCAGGCCGAAGCCGCCGACGATTGCAAGCAGGAGGGTGTGGGTCATGGCAGGAAGAGGTTACGGAGCAGGCAAGCGGGAATTCGGGACCGCTACGGCCACTTGTCCTGCCATCCGGCAATGGCATCGAACTGATCGGCCTGACACGTGACGGAGTTGTCGAGTCGTTGGAACAACGGCTGCTGGAACGGCTGCTCGAGCAAGGCGAAGCAGCGCCCGGAGGTCGAGTGGGACGTGAGCACGAGATACCACGAGCTTCCGACGATGCCGGTGCCCACGGACACGTTGCGTGATCTCGCCGGTGCGGAGGACGTCGCATCGACGAACGAGATCCCGATCTCCTCAGTGCTGAGCAGGACCAGCGTCGGGGTCGCGTACTCGGTGGTTTCGATCGCTTTCGCTGCGGTCAACGAGTTGCGGAGCAGGTTCTGCGCTTGGCGGTCCTGCGCGGGAGAGCGCGCCTGGAGCAGTGCGGGGACGCCAATGGCAATCAGCACGCCGATGATCCCGATGGTCGCCATGAGCTCGATGACGGTGAACCCGGATTCGCGTCGCTGTCCGGCATACATAATCCCTCCTCTCCCGGTGCCGTCGGGTGAAACAGCGTCGGGGGGCCGACGAACGGCCCCCCGACTCACTGCTTACGGTTCCTAACCGATCTACCAGGCAGCGACCCACGCGTTCTGAGTACCCGTCGAGTTCGTAGCGGAACCCGGTGCAGCAACGGTCGAAGGGTCAGCCATCAGGGCCACACCTTCCGTTGCCGTACCCGAACACGCAGTCCCGGTGTTCTTGGCGAACAGCGTTCCCGGCCCATTCGAGCCATCGCCGATCACCCAGCAGTCACCGGATGCAGACAGCGAGGTCAGGACGATGCCCTGCGCGCTGGTCCAGACCGAGACTGATTTCGGTCCCGTGGACGCCGTTCCTGCAGCAGCGAAGGCAAGGCTCGGCTCCGCCGCCTGCAACGCCGCGACCGTCGCGGAGGTGTAGGTGTCGGTGTCGGTGTAGATGCCCTTGGCGTTGGTCAGAGCGTTGCGGAGGCTCGACTGAGCCGCCTTGTCCTGTGCACGGGTCTTGGCGCCGAGGAAGGTCGGAATGGCAATCGCGATCAAAATGGCAATGATCAACACGACGACCATGAGCTCGATGAGCGTGAATCCACGCTCGTCCTCACGTCGCGCCCGCAGGTTTGTCAGCATTTGCTGCATTGAAATTCCCCTTCGGGTTTGTTTGTTCGGTGAACAAGACGGTCGTCTCGCTCATGGGATTCATCGGCCCCGCCGAACGCCACTTGAGGACCAAGGACAAAGATGGTTCTGTCGCCTCAGGGCCATGCCGAGGCGGAGAGGACAGCGCTCCAGAAATCGCATTCGCACCGGACGAATCGGTAGATTCCGCCCGACTAGCGGATCCCAACCATCGACTGCCGACCACCGACTGTCGGTTCGGGGCCGGCGGCGTCAGCCGAGGCGGAGCCCGAGGTTCGCGATTATCTGGCTGGCGTTGGAGCCGGGACCGGCTGTGTAATGCTATGCTGGTTGCCGCCGCCGAGGAGGACCTCGCGCGCCGCGACACCGACCACGCCGCGGCCCGGGAACAGGTTGGTGAGCACCGCCAGCGCAGCGTCGTCATGGGCCGGGTCGAGCAGCGGGACAACAATCCGCTCATTGGCCGGATAGAAGTTCACGTACGACGCGGCGAGCCGGTCGCCTGCCCGGCGCGGTTGGGTCCTCGGCACCGTGACGACTCCGTTGGCTTCCTCTGCGGTGACCGAGAGCGGACCCGGTTGCTGGAGAAGGTGCACTGCCAAGGAGCGGCCTTGCGCGTCCACCGCGGATTCCAACCGCCGGCGCGCGTCGAGCGAGCGCTCGTACTGCGGGTCGTTGCGGTCATCAGTCCAGGTGAGCGCGACCACACCGGGCGCCACGAAGCAGGCGAGGTTGTCCACATGGCCGTCCGTCTCATCGGCCACCACTCCGAGGCCGAGCCATACGATGCGCTCAGCACCCGTGTACGCGCGCAGCAACCGCTCGATCTCGCCACGGTCGAGACCGGGATTGCGGTTCGGGTTGAGCAGGCATTCCTCGGTGACGAGCAGCGTGGCTTCGCCGTCGGCATGAATCGCCCCGCCTTCGAGCACGAACGGAGCTTGATACCGGTCGACCTGTTGATGGGCACAGACCGCCGCGGCCATTGCGTCATCGAGATCCCACGAGGCGTACAAGCCTCCCGCCGCGCCGCCCCAGGCGTTGAACTGCCAATCGACGCCACGACGGGCGCCGTCCCCGTTGACCACGAATGTGGGTCCGATGTCGCGCATCCATGCGTCGTCACTCGGCATCTCCACGACGGTCACGCCCGGACCCACCATCGCCCTGGCGCGGTCGGCGTCACCGGGATTCGCGGCAATCGTCACGGGCTCGGACTGGGCGATCGTGTCCGCCACTGCCGCGAACGCTGCTCGCGCCGGCCCGGCATCGGCCCGCCAGTTGTCCGGCCGACGCGGCCACGCCATCCAACAACCAGTGTGGGATTCGTACTCCCCCGGCATCCAGAACCCGTCGGCCGCAGGAGTCGATGTGAGCAGCTGCGAGACCATCACCCGAGGGTAACGCCGCAGTCCGAACACCCGACTCAAGTCAACCCGGACGAACGGACAACCCGAGCCGTAGGCGAGCAGCTCGGGAGGCGACCTGAATCACCCCCACCAGAGCCCACACCCCAACTCCGGTAAGAGCCGGACGAGCAGACAGGACGGAGGCGAGCAGCTCGGGAGGCGACCCGGAGTACGAAGCCAGAGCACACACTCCGACCCCCAGTACAAGCCGGACGAGCAGTCAGGGCGTCGGACGAGCAGACAGGCCGTGCTGGACATCCTTCGGTCCACGTGCAAAAATGGAACAGGTTTCATTTTCGGCGGACCCCACTCGAGCGGCGCGCCAGGATCACGACGGAGGTCGACATGGAGTTCGGACTGTTTATGGGTGGCTTCATCCACGAGGACCTCATGGCCGCGGACCCGAACGCCGAGCACCACCGGCTCATGAGCGAGGTCGACCTCGCGATCGTCGGCGATCGCACCAACTGGAAGTATTCGTGGTGGACCGAGCACCACTTCCTCTGGGAGTACTCCCACATTTCGGCCAACGAGACGATCATGCCGTACGTCGCAGCCAAGACGAACCGCATGCACATCGGCTCGGGAATCATCAACATCACGCCGCCGGTGAACCACCCGGCGCGGGTGGCCGAACGCGTGGCCATGCTCGACCATCTCTCCGACGGTCGCTTCGAGTTCGGCACCGGCCGCGGGTCGTCCACCACCGAGCAGGCGGGTTTCGGCATCACCGATCCCGAGCTCACCAAAGACATGTACGACGAAGCCATCCGAGAGTTCAAATACATGTGGCGCGACGGCACCTACTCCCACGATGGCCAGTTCTTCTCGTTGCCGGAACGCAACGTGTTGCCCAAGCCCTACGTGAAGCCCCACCCGCCAATGTGGGTAGCGGCGGGCAATCCCGGCACGTTCGAGAAAGCCGGGAAGATGGGTCTCGGGGTGCTCTGCTTTACCGGCGGTTCACCAGAGAAGATGAAACCGCTGATCGAGATGTACAAGGAAGCGATCAAAGACGCGGATCCCGTCGGCGAGTTCGTGAACGACAATGTTGCGATCACTTCGAGCTTCATGTGTTTGGAAGACGAAGAGGCCGCGATCGATTGGACAACGCGGTCGGGCAACGGTCGCCAGCAGAGCCTCGTCTTCAAGTACCTCGACACGTTCCCCAAGCCAGCGTGGGTCCCGGAGTGGCCCGCACTCATCGCGGATCCCACTCGCGAACAGGTGATCGCGGGACGTGAGATTGGTGCGAGCATTGTGGGGAACCCCGAGCAATGCGCCGCGGCACTGCGGATGTGGGAAGGCACCGGCGTCGACCAGCTGATCCTCGGCCCTTCGGGTTCGGTCTACCCCCACGAGCTCCTGGTTGAGACGGTTGAGCTGTTCGGAACGTCAGTGATCCCTGAGTTCGATACCGATCCGGAGTTCTCGACCAACCGCTACCGGGCCGCCGCCACAACGGTCGCCCGCTGACCGGAGCAGCCTCGGGAACAGAATCGGGTACCACGTCGTTAGATGAGTACGGCCGACTCCCCCAAGCCGGCCATTTCTGACGTCGGTCGAGGCGCAGGACCAGCCCCCTGCCCCGGGACCCTGCGCCTCCCGGCGTCAGTGTGCTCTAGCGTCAGTGCCTTCCGGCCGTCAGCGCTGAACCCAGCCCTCAGTGCGCTCCCACAAGGCGAGTGCCCGCGCCGGATCAATCGCGTAGCTACGAATACCGCCGCGCGACTCCGGAACGTCGTTGGGCTCGGCGACCGCACAGTCCTCGAGGTACGCGCCACCGTGCGCGTCGAGTTCGGGCGCAGTCGCCGCGAACACAGTGGTCGCGGCCCCCTGAGGAATCGTCTTCCATTCCATTGGCTCGCCTGCCGGCATCGACCCGGTGAGTGTGGCGATCGACTCCTCGGTGAGGTGACGAGCGAGTTCGGTCATGATCCCGCCCGGGTGCAGCGAGTAGGAGTGGGCGCCGCGCGTCGCGAGGCGCCGGTCGAGTTCCACCGCAAACAACGCGTTCGCGGTCTTCGACCGCCCGTACGCCACCCACGGTTCATAGGCCGTCCTCTCGAAGTTGGGATCGTCCAGGTCGACGTCACTGAACCGGTGACCGGCGGAACTCAACGCGACGACCCGCGAACCCTCGCCCAAGGTCGGCATGAGCAACTGCGTGAGGAGAAAGTGGCCGACGTGGTTCGTGCCGATCTGCAGCTCGAACCCGTCGACGGTGCTCGCCTGCGGACAGGCCATCACGCCGGCGTTGTTGATCAGGACATCGACGCGGTTGTGTTGCTCGAGGTACGCGGTTGCGAAACGGCGGATGTCGGCCAGCGACGCCAGGTCGAGCAGCACGACGTCGAGACGCGCGTTCGGAACGGTCGCGCGAACACGTTCCGCCGCCGCGGCTCCGCGATCCAGATCTCGGAGCGCCATCGTGACCGTGGCCCCATGTGCGGCAAGGGCTCGGGTCGTCTCCTCCCCGAGTCCGGTGGACGCGCCCGTGACGAGGTACTGCTTTCCCGTCAGGTCGATTCCGTGCAGCACATCGTCGGTGGTTGAGGTCGCGCCAAAGGCCATTGCGCCATTCTGACGCGTCAGCGTGGGCTACTTGATGAGCTTGATGATGTTGAACATCGGCAGGTAGAGGGAAATGATCATGCCACCGACGATCGTGCCCATGACAATGATCATGAGCGGCTCGATCAGCGAGGTCAGAGCGTCAACCGTCGCCGTCACTTCCGAATCGTAGAAGTCGGCAATTTTGTCGAGCATCTCATCCATCGCACCGGTCTCTTCACCGACCGCGATCATCTGCACCACCATCGGCGGAAACACCTCGTGCTGTTCCAGCGGCCGGGCCAACGTGTCACCGCGCTTGACGGCATTCTGAGTATCCCTCAGCGCAATCGAGACGGTCTCGTTCCCCGCCGTCTCCGCGACGATGTCGAGTGCCTCCAGGATTCCGACACCCGACCGCGTCAGT
Source organism: Acidimicrobiia bacterium (assembly GCA_031430375.1). Taxonomy (GTDB): domain Bacteria; phylum Actinomycetota; class Acidimicrobiia; order IMCC26256; family JAENVU01; genus JAENVU01. Next base: position 4,407 of record JANPBJ010000103.1, on the reverse strand, counting down.
GCCGCAAGGGTCCGCGAGAACCGAGCCAGCGCCGTCTTACGGGTCAGGAGGCCGAATACCGGCACCCGGAGCTTGAAGGCGTCCCATTTGGTCCGTCCCACATCGGTTTTGATCCACCGGCGGAAGAAGTAGATGCCCACTCCTGCCGCCAAGATCACCAGCGGGAACCACGCCTTGAGCAGGTCCGACACTGAGATCAACACCCGCGTCGGAAGCGGCAGTTCGCCACCGAGGTCGGTGTAGATCACCTTGAACTGCGGGACGATGAACAACAGCATCGCGGCGGAGATGAGGAGGCAGATCGACAGCGCCACCACCGGATACGTCATGGCAGACTTCACTTTGCGGCGCAGTTCGACCTGACTCTCGATCGTGTCGGCGAGGCGCATGAGGACGGCGTCGAGCACACCCCCGATCTCACCGGAACGAACCATCGCGATGTAAAGCCGACTGAACGCTTTGGGGTGCTTCGAAATCGCGGATGACAGCGACACGCCCTTCTCGACGTCGAGCCGGATCTCCCCCACAATGCGCGCGAGTTCGGGGTTCTCGGTTTGATCGGCCAGGATCGCGAGCGCCCGGATCAGTGAGAGGCCCGAGTTGATCATCACCGCGAACTGGCGCGAGAAGACCGCCACATCCTTGAGCTTCACCTTGGCCGAGAAACCCGGGATCTTGATGTCGCCCTTCAGCTTGTTCTCGGTTTTGGCCTCAACCGCGATAGGCGTGTAGCCCATCTGGCGCAGCTTGCCGACAACGTTCGATGCATCCTCGGCATCGAGTTGACCTTCGATCAGCTTCCCGGACTGATCGCGGACCTTGTAGGCAAAGGTCGTCGTCATCAGGCGGCCCAACCCGTGCCCGCAGACTGAACGAGCCGGCGCAGGTCGTCTTCATTCGTACACCGCTCGAGAGCCGCTTCCATGGTCACTTGGTTCTGGCGTACGAGCTGCGCGAGGTGCTGGTCCATCGTTACCATTCCCCACTTCGCGCCGGTCTGCATCAGGGAGTAGATCTGGTAGATCTTTCCTTCCCGGATCAGGTTGCGCACCGCGGGAGTGGCGACCAACACCTCGGCCGCCAGCACCCGCCCGGCACCATCAACGGTCTGCAGCAACTGCTGGGTACAGATGCCTTGCAACGAGGATGCGAGCTGCACCCGCACCTGCTGCTGCTGGTGAGCAGGGAACACATCGATGATGCGGTCGATCGACTGGGGGGCATCTTGGGTGTGGAGGGTCGCGAACACGAGGTGTCCGGTTTCCGCCGCGGTCAATGCGGTCTGGATCGTCTCGAGGTCACGCATCTCACCCACGAGAATGACATCGGGGTCCTGGCGCAGCACATGGCGCAACGCTTCGGCGAATGACTTTGTGTCTTCACCAACCTCGCGCTGGTTCACGACAGCACGCTTGTGTTGATGAAGAAACTCGATCGGGTCTTCCACCGTCATGATGTGAACGGCCTTCTCTCGGTTCACGATGTCGATGAGCGACGCGAGGGTTGTGCTCTTGCCCGAACCGGTCGGGCCCGTTACCAGGACAAGGCCGCGCGGCAGATCCGCGAAGGCTCGAACCTGTGCCGGTACGCCGAGGGAATCAAAGGGAACGATCTCGTACGGAATCGCTCGCATGACCGCGCCCACGTTGTCGCGCTGGAGAAAGACGTTGACCCGAAACCGACTCTTGCCCGGCAAGGAGTACGAACAGTCCAGCTCGAGATCGTTCTCGAACTTCTCGCGCTGCTTCTGCGTGAGAATCGCGTAGATCATCTCTCGAATGCGCGACCCGGAGAGCTTCTCGATGCCTTCGACCGGCCGCAGCTCGCCATGCACCCGAATCACGGGCGGACTGCCCGCAGTGAGGTGGAGGTCCGAACCATGCTGTTCGAGGACCTTGATCAACAGATCGTTGACGTGGATGCCCTCGACTTCGTCTTCGACCGGGTCAACGTCACGGTCGTGGGCGTGCAACGTCGGAACCGCAGGACCGAACACGGAATCGATCGCGTGCGCAATCTCGTAGCGACCGGCGGCGGCGGCGATGATCTCGTAGCCACTGGCCGCGCCCACGGCCTGGACCGCCACATCATCACCAGGATCAGGGAAGGCCACCACCAGGTGGGTGCCATCGAAGTCGACCCCGATCGCGAGGTGCTCACGAGCGACCGCTTCCGGAACCGACAATGCCGCATCCGGATGCAGCGGCGTTTCGGTGAAGTCGATGAACCGGACCCCCACCGTCTCCGCGACCGCGGCGGTGAGGTCTTTTTCTGAGACCAATCCCTCGCGCCGAAGTACTGCGGGCAGTGCATCTCCGGTCCGACGAGAATCGGCCATGGCGATGGCGAGGTCGTCGCGCGAGAGCACGTGGCGCTCAACGAGGAACTCACCCAATACTCGGGCCTGGCTTGACAGCATGATGTGCCTCCTTGCAAGGCGTATCGGCTGTCCCGGGAGACGACTGAAGGCCGTACCGCGGGGAATTCCACCAATGAGGAGGCCCACAAGAAGCAAGGAGCACCCGCGGCCAACCGACGGGCTCGGAATGACCGCTCAATCCACTGCCCAAGGTGGTCGATGGGAGCGGAATGATCCACGAGCTTGTCGACAACTCCGCGCCCACGCCGCCCGCCGCCCGCCGTCGGATCGGAGACCTCTTCGTCGAACAGGGAATCATCGACGACCAACAGCTCGCCGAAGCGCTCGATGTTCAGCGGCGCACCGGTGGTCGACTCGGTGAGATCCTCATCGAGCTCGACTTCATCAGCTCACTCGACGCGTCACGAGTCCTCGCGGAACGACTCGGGATGGAGTTCGTCGACCTGGCCGCGGCACCGGTCGACGAGATCATCGCCCAACGGATTCCCGAAGAAGTCGCACGCCGGTATCGTGCGATCCCCATCGAATACAACGATGGCGTCTTGAAGGTCGCGCTTGCGGATCCCACCGACGTCTTCGCGCTCGACGACCTCCAAGTCATCACGCGCGCGCAGATCATCCCGGTGGTGGCCGACCCGGCCCAGGTGCTCGACTGCGCGAACCGCATCTGGAGCAAGCCCAGCATGGAAAGCCGCATTGACGATGCGGCCGATCTCGAGGTATTCGAGTCCGAGCACACGCTCGTCGCCGAAACCGAAGACGCTCCGATTGTTCGCCTCGTCGACGCGATGATCAGCCAGGCCGCCGAGGAACGCGCATCGGACATTCACATCGAACCGTCCGGCGAGCGGGTGCGGATCCGCTTCCGCGTCGACGGTGTCCTCCACGACGCGTCGTACTTTCCGCGCGGCGTGTTGCGTCCCGTCGTCAGCCGACTCAAGGTGATGGCGGGATGTGACATCTCGAATAGCCGCACTCCTCAGGACGGTCGCTTCACCGTGGAAGGCAAGGCCCGCCTCGTCGACGTCCGGATGACCACGTTGCCCACCGCCACCGGGGAGGCAGTGGTATTGCGCCTCTTGGACAAGTCCCAAGGGGTACTCGCGCTGTCGACCCTCGGATTCGAGGCCGACGACCTCGAGCGCTACCAGGCGTCGTTTCGCTCATCGCAGGGCGCCATCATGGCCGCCGGACCAACGGGGTCAGGCAAGACCTCCACGCTCTACGCAACGCTCGCCGAGTTGAACGACCCCGGCCGCAGCATCGTGAGCGTTGAAGATCCGGTTGAGTACCACATGGATGGCATCAAGCAGGTCCAGGTCGGACGACGCGGCACCGTGGGCTTCGCCGGCGCGCTGCGTTCGATCCTGCGCGCGGACCCCGACGTGTTTCTCGTTGGTGAAATTCGAGACTCGGAGACCGCGCTGATCGCGGCCGAGGCCGCGCTGACCGGCCACCTTGTCCTCACCACCGTTCACACGTTGAGTGCATCCACCGTGCCCGTACGACTCATCGAGATGGGCGTGGAGCCGTACCTCGTGACGTCGTCACTGCGCTGCGTGGTCTCGCAACGCCTCGCGCGGCGGCTCTGTCTCAAGTGCATGATCACCAACGAACCCACCGCGGACGAAGTCGAGTTGCTCGCGCTCCCCGGCGAGGACCCCATCACCAGCGTAGGACGTCCGGTGGGATGCCCCGCGTGTTCGAACACCGGATACAAGAGCCGTTCCGCGGTCTACGAAGTGATGGTCCTGACCGACGAGATCCGTGCCCTCATCGCTCGGCGTGCGGCCGGACCGGAGATCGAGAAGGTCGCGATCGAGGGCGGCATGCGGACGCTGCGGATCGCCGGGGCCCGACGGGTGCGCGATGGCGCCTTCGGTCCCGACGAGTTGCTCAGAGTCCTGAGCTAAAGCGCCCCCTCGTCAGTCCTGCCTCGCGCGAGGTGGACTCGCAGTTCGAGCGCAGCCCTCGTTCTTTGTCGCGATACCGTCGGTGGAACGACGGGATCGCGACCAGAAACCGCC
>JANPBJ010000102.1:0-7965 GCA_031430375.1 Acidimicrobiia bacterium | reverse complement strand
ATGTTCGAGGCCTTCGAGGGTAGGCCGCAGGATGTGCAAGTCCAGAGCGGTCAGATCGTGGCGGTCAACGGCTCGCCGCGTGGGGAGATAGAAGTCGGGCGGATAGTCGGCAGGGACCGCGATGTGCGCGCCCCATGCGATCGCGCCGAGCGTGTCGCTGAGCGCCCAACCGTGGACCATCGGATCGTCCTCGTGCAGCCCGAGGATCTCGGCATTCTCCGGTTGCGGCGCAGCCGCAACCGCGACGACGGCCGACGGCCACGATTCGGCGAGAGCTTCGAAACTCAGCACTTCAAGGGGCCGGCCGTCTTCGTCGACGAGGCCGGCTTCCATCAGCGACACGCGGGCGTTCGACAGCGCCACATGGCTGAGACCGGCGCGCCGCGCTACGGCGCGCAACACCGGCGTTTCGTTGGGACGTTCGAGCGCGGCGGCGAGATACGCGATCCCAGCCCGGCTTCGGATCGGTCCGAGCGCGGGCGCGCTCGCCGGGCTACGCAGCGTCGCGACCTGGCTGCGGATCAAATAGTTGTCGCCGACGCGCAGGGCGAGTTCGCCTCGGCGGTCCAGCCACCCCCAGCCCGCGGCATCGAGGAGCGCGCGGGCGTCGCGACTGATGCGATCGGCGACGAGAAAATGCAGCGGCTTCGCCGTCGCATCCGCAATCCGAGCCGCGACCGACGACGCCGATCCGACCGCCATCGAATGGAGCTCGACCGGCACGCTGCGCCTCCCGACGCGGATCGTGAGCCCACCCTCAGAGGAGCGGCCAAACGGCACCCCCAGCTGCTGTAACGCGGAGTCGAGATCGTCCATCGCCGCGGTGACTTGGTCGGCGCTCGTAGTTCGCACGGCAACCTCCTTGGTAAGTATTAATGAATACGTTACCACTTACCAGCGGAGAGCGTTCAGACGAGACCGGTTTCGGACGCGGCGGCGATGATGGCGGCGGTGTCACGATCACCGACGTCGTACTGCGCGCGATCACGCAACGCATGCTCCGGGAGGCGCAGCGCCAGCACGATCGTCACCAGCGCGACCGGCAGGCCGACGAGATAGACCACTGACACTGCGTGTGCCACCGCACCCACCGTCGCACCGCCACTGACCCCTGCTTGATACACCGCGCTGAGCACCGCGGCGCCGAGCGTGACCCCGAGCATGCGGCTCAGCAACGCAGTCGACGTTGCCACCCCCAGGTCTCGATGTTCCACGCCGTTCTGCAACGCGAGCAACGAGGTTTGCATGATGAAGCCCATGCCGGTGCCGAGCACCGCGCCAAAACCCGCGACGAGCCACACCGATGACTCGCGCGTCAACGTCGCCAGCAACGCGGTACCGATGAGACCTAAGACCGAACCGATGATCGGCCACACGCGATACCGCCCGGTGCGCTCTACCTGTCGGCCGGCGATCAACGTGGCGAACGCAGTCGTGAACATGAAGGGGATCAGAAGCAATCCCGACTTCGTAGCGCTCACCCCCGCCACCTCTTGCAGGAACACGGGAATGAAATAGATCCCCGATGCGAAGAGTGCCCCACTCGTGAGATTGATCAGACTCGCGACGCGCACCACTCGGGCCGCGAACATCCGCAGCGGAAGCACCGGCTCCGCAGCCCGCCGTTCCCGCCCGACGAGCAACGCCGTGCACATGGCGGCGAGGACGCCCAGCCCGATCACCTCGATCGATCCCCACCCAACGGTCCGCCCGCCAATGCTGACTCCAATCACCACTGCGCCGAGCGCGCCCGTGAGCAACACCGCACCGAGATAGTCGACGGCATGCGCGACCCGGCGGTAGGGCACGTGAAGCCTCGTGACCACGATGAACGCGCTCACCGCGGCCAGCGGCAGGTTCACGTAGAACGCCCACCGCCAACTCAGGTGGTCCACAAACACTCCGCCCGTCAGCGGTCCGATCAGGCTCGCCACCGCGAACAACGCGCCTTGATAGCCGAGCCATCGGCCCAACGAACGGGCGGGAACCACGTCGGCCACGATCGCCATCGCGAGCACACCCAACCCTCCGGCTCCCAAGCCTTGCACGATTCGGAACACCACGAGTTGGGGCAACGTTTGCGCGGCACCGCACAGGACCGAGCCGACGGTAAAGATCCCGAGCGAGAAGAGGTACACCCGTTTGCGTCCGTAGAGATCACCGAGCTTCCCGTAGATCGGCATCGTGGCGACCTGGGCGAGGAGGTAGCCCGTGATGATCCACGAGCGCGCCGACTCGTGACCGAGGTCCCTGCTGATAGTGGGTAAGGCGGTAGCGACGATCGTGCCGTCGAGAGTGCTCAGGATCATCCCTAGCTGCACACCGACGAACACCATGACCACCGTGCGGGCGCCGTGCCGATCGCTCAAAACATTGATCGCTCAAACTATCTCGCACGCCGATGAGCCTCCGCGCTCAGGTCCCTCCCTCAACCAGCCGCCAGGTGATCCGCGTCGTTGAAGCGGACCAAGCTCCATGCAGTCCCGGACCATTGCCACTCGGTGATCGACGAGTTCAACGTCTCATGCGTGACCGCAACACCCTGGTCGACGGGTAGGGACCCGAGCGCGACGAAGCTCGCCCCGACGATCCCGCCGTGACCCACCACGACCACGGTCTGGCCGAGATGTTGTTGGGCCACACGCCGCAGACGCGCCCCCGACCGCAGGTAGAACTCCGCCCAGGTCTCCGCCCCCGGCGCCCACCGTCGGAACGGATCGTCCGGCTCACCCACCGTCGGATATCGCTTCTTCATCTGTCCCCACGAGAGCCCTTCGGCATCTCCCGCATGGATCTCGCACCAGCTGCATTCCCGCACGGCTTCGTGGTTCCCGACACCAGGCCGAATGATCTCGGCGGTCTCGATCGCGCGCGCCAGGATGCTCGTGTAGACGACGTCAGCGTCGTTGACTTCGCCGGTGGTCACGAGCCGATCGCGCAACGCCATCACCTGCGCACGACCCAACTCGGACAGCCCGCGACAGGTTTGGTGACCCGAGAGGAACCCGTGCACCTGCGCCTCCGACTCGCCGTGACGAATCAGGATCAGCCGCGTTCCGGAAGAGCGGCCCAGATCATTCACGTTGGCGACGCGCCCGAATCCGCGCGAGCGTGTGCAAGGAGATCCGTGAGCCCAACCTCGTGTGCGCATGACTCCAGGTACGCGTCGTCGAGGGTGTCCCGATGAACCGTCAGGATCCCGACGACATCTCGCCACTGACGATCTGAAACCCCATCGCCTCGGCGGAACCAATCCGCCTCGCCGAGCACCACCGCGAAATCAACGTCGACGGTTGAACGCGGTTCGCCCAACATCGAACTCGCGACCGATCCACCCAATGCATACGGGATCGACAACTCGTCGAAGATGGCCACCATCTGGCGCACCAGTTCGTAGGGGCCCTTGCTCATTGGGCGGCGAGCAAATCCAAATACGCCGCGTCCGCAAGTTCGGAGCCGTACCGGCGCCGCGCCAGTTGATAGTTGACCTCGACCTCGGTTGCATCGGGAAACTGTGCGTTGATTCCCGCCCGCGCGAACCGTTCGACATCCGCATTGAGTTGGGTGACCAAGGCAACGCGATCTGCGAGCGTCATCGTTCGCCACGCTCGACCATCATTTCAAAGATCTCCGGGTCCGTGTCCAGCGGGACCGCGGGGCGATTCATCCCTCGATGATACCCAAGCCGCCCGCGAAGCCAGCGGGCTCGTTCAGTGACTGAGGGCCACGAGCTATTTGCCTGGCGGCTGATACGCGACCGTCACACCAGCGGCGCGATCGATCTCCTCCGGCGTGAGGAGCACGACCGTTCGCGTCGAGACCATCCCGCTCGCAACCACCGCCATACCGAGGGCGGCCGCCGCAACATCGTCGGGAAGATCGACAATCGCATAGGCGTCGTCCACACCGAATGCGAAATCGAAACTCGCCAACGTGCCACCGAGTTCCTTCACGGTCTTCGAAACCGCATCTCGCCGAGCCGTTCCACCGCCGTCGACCACTCCTTTGATGCCGTCGTGGGTATAGGACGCAACGATCATGTATCGAGCCATGGTGGTCTCCAGATGCCGACGTCAGGACGGCGATCCTCTCACCGGTCCGGCCTGGAGGCAACGTTGGTCAATAGCCGCGGCGATGCGGCGGTCAGAGGCGGTCGGGGAAAAAGGAGCGCAGGCGGGCGACCCGGGGATACATCGTCGGCCCCCGCAGGGCCACGAGCAGTTCCTCGACGACTTCGACTTCGAGGTCGGGTCGCGCCGCCACGATCGCCTGGAGGTCTACCCAATCTTGCGGCCGACCAAAGGACAGCTTGAACACGCAGAGGTCCTCTGCCGATAAGAACGGAACTATGTCGGCGCCGCGGCCGAAGGGGTGGTGCACACAGCGGTGCTGGATCTCTTCGTACCGTTCGTCGAGCGACGGGAACACGTCGACGGGAAACGGGTCGGCGTGATGTTCGAAACGGATACCGGCGATCGGCAGATCTTCCCCGGTGGGTTGCGACCGAGACAGACCAAGCGGCGCGAGCGCGACCGCGACCTGATCAAGATCCGCCGGCGGTAAGAACACGTTCACATCGATGTCGACCGTGCCGCGCGGGACCGCGACGTAGCCCAACGCGAGCCCCGTTGCTCTTCATCTCGTTCACCTTCGGACCGATCGCCAATGATTCGTTTCTCGGACGGCTGGCCGCAGTGTTTCCGGTCCGACATCTGGTGAAATAGTTCACCGCGGTCTTCGACCCTTCGGTGACCGGCTCCGGCATCGGAGCGGCACACCTCGCGGTCATGGCTGCCTGGGGCATCGGCATGCTCCTCATCGCGGCCAAGCGGTTCAAGTGGGACCACAGCGGGTAGGCAAAGAACCCACCCGCGTCGGTACCGGAATCGCCGGAGCTGCACTACCTTCCCCCGATGCTCGCAGAACCTTCGGTCTACGCGTGGCCCCAGTCCCTTGTCGTCGGTGAAACCGTGGGCATTCATGCCGCCGGTCCAGCCGCCGCCGCGCACGTCACCATCGCGCGCATCGGCGCCCATCGCGAGGTGGTGTGGACCGACGAGATCGCGCTCGAGCCCCACCCCGTGCCCGACCGTGCCGCGGGAGTTGGATGCGGATGGCCGCCCGCCGTCGAACTCACCATCAGTCCGGAGTGGCGCAGCGGCTACTACGAGGTGGTCGTGCGCACCGACGCCGCTCGAGTAGCACATGAAGCGGTGGGATTCTTCGTTGTGCGCGCCGCCACACCCGATCCGGCTCGCCCACTCATCGCCCTGTGTACGAACACCTACAACGCCTACAACGATTTCGGCGGCCGCAACCTGTACGAGAACGGCACCCACGTGTCGTTCGCGCGGCCGATGGCCAAAGGTTTGTTGCGCAAGCCGAGCGGTCCCGGTGCGCGTGTCACGGTCATGGACCCGCCCGATCACGGCAACCGCGCGCACGTCCGGTACATCCGCGAGCATCAGTTCACGCAGTGGGCAGGCTCGGCCGGTTGGCCGAACTACGAGCTTCCGTTCGTGCGCTGGGCCGAATCGCACGGCTACGAGTTGGACTACGCGATCAACGCCGATCTCGAGGACCCGGCGATGCTCGAGGGCCGGCGCTTATACCTGTCCGTCGGTCACGACGAGTATTGGTCCGGGCCGATGCGCGACACCGTCGAGGCGTTCACTCGCGGCGGCGGCAACGCCTTGTTTCTGTCCGGCAACACCGCGTTCTGGCAGGTCCGCATCGAGGACGACGGCGCCACCATGGTGGGTTACAAGGGACTGTTTGAACGAGACCCGGTCTTCGGTACCGAACAGCAGCATCTCCTGACGTCGATGTGGTCGGACCATCTTCTGGAACGCCCCGAAAACCACATGACCGGCGTGAGCTTTGTGCGGGGTGGCTATCACCGCATCGGTCAGGTGGTGGCCTCTGGGGCCGGCGGCCACACGATCTACCAACCCGAGCACTGGGTGTTCGACGGCACTGGCACCACCTACGGCGATGTGATCGGGTCCGAGTCGGTGATCGTCGGCTACGAGTGCGACGGCTGCGATTTCGTCATGCGCAACGGTGTGCCGCTCCCCACCGGAGCCGACGGTACGCCCGATGATTTCGCGATTCTCGGTCTCGCACCGACCCAACACTTCGATCGCACCAACGCGCCGAGACCACCGCGCGACGGCGTGCCCTCCGAGATCGAGTTCATCGCGGCGCGGGCCTTCGGCAACGACGACGCCGAGTCCGTCGCCGCGATCCACCACGGCCACGCGACGATGGGGATTCATGAACCCGGTGGCTTCGTGTTCACCTCTGGCACCACCGACTGGGCCTGCGGCTTGACCGGCACCGATCCCGTCATCGAGCGGATCACCGCCAACCTGCTCGACCGCGGTCTGAACCCCTAGGACCCGCCCGAGTCAGCGGCGGGTCGGCAACAAGTCGTTGAGGGCGCGCGCTACGCGTACCAGCTCCGTGCGCTCGAGCTCGACCAGATCAAGATCAGGTCGCACCGTGTCGCCGTGCGGTGGCAACGGACCGGGCAGCAGGATCGCGGCGGCAACGCAGCCCACCAAGGTGACTCCCGCGGCCAGGAGTGACCCCGCCGAAAACCCATCGAGGAAGCCGTCATTGGCTGCACGCACAATCGCCCGTCCTGCGGGTGTCCCGCCGGAGGCTTGCAACTGGTCGGCCACAACCTGCGCCGCGCCCAACGACTCACGGGCCACCTGCAGCGCTCGTTCCGGCACCGCGATGCCGGCCGGCAACTGGTCGAACGACGCCGCGTACAGCGAGGCCGACACGCTCCCGACCACTGCCACGCCGAGCGTCCCGCCGATCTCGCGAGTTGCGTCGTTCACCGCGGAACCGATCCCGGCTTGTTCCGGCGGAACCACGTCCATGATCGCCTCGGTTGCCGGCGAGGACGTGAGCCCGATCCCCACTCCCGCCACCACCATCTGGACCGCGATCACCAAGTACGACGTCGTGCTGGAATCGGTGGAGAACCACAGGAACGCCACGCTCATGATCCCGAGCCCCGATGCCACCACCAACTTGTTCCCCAACTTCACCGCGAGCTGCGTCCCGACCACGGCCATCACGCCCACCGAGATCGCGACCGGGAGCATCCGTACCCCGGTGCTGAGCGCGCTGTATCCCTTCGCAAACTGGAAGTACTGGGTGACCAAGAAAAGAAATCCAAACAATGCAAAGAACGCGACGGCGACCGCGCCACTCGCGGCCGAGAACCGCAGATTCCTGAACAGCGAAACGTCGAGCATCGGTGCCCTGGTCCGGTGTTCCACACGCACAAACGCGACGAGAATCACCGCGGCCAGCGCGAACCCGAGCAGGGTACGCGCCGTCATCCAGCCGTGACCTGGAGCTTCGATGATCGTGAACACCAGGACGCCGAGACCGGCGATCGACAGGGCGAAACCGGGCTTGTCGAGACGCGGCAACGCGGGATCCTTCGAGGTCGGCACGACGAACGCCACCAACACCAGCCCCGCGAGCGCCATCGGCACCATCACCAAAAAGATGCTCTCCCAACCGAAGCTTCCGAGTAGTGCGCCGCCGGTGATCGGACCGAAGGCCACTGCGGCGCCCGCGGTTGCACCCCATGCGCCAATGGCGGTGGCGCGCTCGGCGCGGTCAGTAAAGACGTTGGTAATGATCGACAGCGTGGCGGGAAACACAAAAGCGGCGCCCACCCCCATGACGACTCGGGCGACGATGAGCTGGGTGGGGTCGGTGGCGAGCGAGCCGCCCGCGCTGGCAAGGCCGAAGATCGCCAGCCCGGCCATCAACGCGCCCTTCCGGCCGAACCGATCGCTCAGACTCCCTGCGGCGAGCACCAGCGCACCGAAGACAAGGTTGTAGGAGTCGACCACCCACAGCAGGTCACGGGTCGATGCATGGAGTTCGCGCACCAGTGTTGGCAACGCAACATTCACGATCGACGTATCGACC
>JANPBJ010000101.1:0-8592 GCA_031430375.1 Acidimicrobiia bacterium | reverse complement strand
CGTCGGGGCAGGCCACCACCGCCACTGCGTCGATGTCCGGATGTGTCGACAGCACGGCCTCCACTTCCACGGGATACACGTTGTACCCGCCGCGCACGTACATCTCCTTGCTTCGCCCGACGAGACGCAGGCGCCCACGGTCATCGATCCACCCGAGGTCGCCAGTGCGGACGTGACCCGAGGGCGTGAACGCGGCCCGCGTGGCCTCGGGGTCACGCCAGTACCCGGACATCATCGCCGCCGAGCGCAGCACCACTCGCCCGACCTCGCCGGAAGTCACGGGCTGATCGTCTTCGTCGAGCACCGCGAGATCCACAGCCGCGTGGGGCCGGCCCACGCTGAGGATCGCGTCCTCTTCGGGATCGTCGAACATGGTGCCGAGTCCAATCCCGGCTTCGGTGCACGAGTAGCGGGTCGCGAGCCTGGCACCGAACCGGGAGCGCGCAACGGCTGCGGTCGCGGGGGTGATCGGGCCCCCGCCCACGATGATGTACTGGACACTCTCGAGATCGAAGTCGTCGAACGTGGACTCGGCGAGCATGAGCGCGAGTTGGGTAGGAACCCCGGCCACCGTGGTCATGCGTTCCCGTGCCAAAAGTTCAAGCGCGTCGCGCGCCCGCCAGCGGCTCATGATGAAGCTCGTACCGCCGCGCTTCAGATTGCCTGCGAGCTTGGTCATGAAGCCCAAATGAGCGAACGATGTTCCGGTGAACGATCGCGTGCCACCACCCCATTGTTCGCCCACGTCGGTCGCGGTAATGAACTCGAGTTGGCGGTTGGCGTAGAGCGCGCCTTTCGGAAGTCCGGTGGTACCCGAGGTGAAGATGATTGCCACGGGGCGGTCGAGGTCTTCCGCGAGGGCGGGGACTTCGTCATCGCGTTGCAACCCGGTCAGAATGCCATTGACGTCCTCGGCCGCGGCGACGGACTCGACGGGCAACGCAGGATCGCTCGGCACGAAACCCGGTGCGGCAATCACGAGTTGCGGACGAACAGTCGCAAGAATCGCATCGCGCTCAACTGCGGCGAGGCGATCATTCACACCAGTGGTGATGGCACCGACCTTGGCCGCGGCGAGATACGCGACGAGATACTCGGGTCCCGGTGGTAACACCAGCGCCACGACGTCCCCCTGGCCGATGCCCCGAACGGTGAGGCCGGACGCGACGCGATCCGAGAGTCGATCCACCTCGGCGTAGCTGAACGCCCAACCGGCCGGCGCGACGTAGGCGGTAGCATCGCCGAACCGGCGGGACGCCTCGCGTGTGATTCGGGGGAGCATGGCGAGAGGATCGCACAACTCGACAGTTCGGGCGCGCCGCGCGGCCGCGGGTGGGACTCCGGCCCGCGAGCGGGAGCTACGGGCCCAGGGCCGCAAGACGATGCGCAAGATCGCGGATGCCGGTCTGCGGGTCTTCGCCAAGCGCGGCTACCACGAGACCCGCGTCGACGACATCGTGCGCGCTGCCCGAACTTCGCATGGCACGTTCTACCTGTACTTCGCCAATAAGGAAGATCTATTAGGTGAGCTCGCCCTGGAGTGCGCCGAAGCGTTGGAAGGCCTCGCGGCGCGGGTGCCCATGATCGACTCGACCGCCGCGGGCGAACAGGCGTTGGCCGAGTTTCTCGCCGAATTCCTCACGACCTATGCCCACTACGGCGTGGTGATCCGGGCGTGGATGGAGAACCAGGTGAGCGACCGCAAGATCGACCGCCTCGGCGTGGATGCGTTCACCCACATCGCGCGCGCGCTCGGGGGGCAGCTCCGCGCGGCAGGCGCGCCCCATGATCGGGCCACCGTGGCTGCGCTCATGGCCCTGCTCGAACGCACCAGCTACGCAGTCTCATCTCGCGATCTCGGCCTCGAGCGTGCCGTCGTGCTCGACACGCTGACCAAGGTCATCCATCGCGGCTTCTTCGCCTCACCACCGCGATGACCGAACAAGCCCTCATCGAGGGCGCGCGTACCGGCTCCGATCGATATCGCGCGCTCGACGGTCTCCGCGCGTGCGCGATGTTGTCGGTGTTCCTGTTCCACGGTGCGCTGACCGCACCGGGGCTCGTTGATTTCGCGCCGAAAGTGGTTGCCCATCTCGATACGGGCGTGCAGGTGTTCTTCGTGCTGTCGGGCTTCTTGATCTACCGCCAGTTCGTGGTCGCGCATCTGGCCGGTGAGCCGATGCCATCGTGGCGGCGCTACTCCATTCGCCGGGCCGCCCGGATCTATCCGGCGTACTGGCTTGCGCTCGGCGTGCTTCTTGCGCTCGGGGCCATCACCATCGTCGGCAATCCGGTCCGTCACATTTTGTTGATCCAGACCTATTTTCCGGACACCGGCTTCGCGGGGATCGCGGTGGCGTGGACGTTGGCGGTCGAGGTGAGCTTCTACGTCTTCGTGCCGCTGTGGTCAGTGGTCGTCCGCCGATTTCGGGCGCGGCCGTTCGTCGCGGAGCTGACCGGCATCGGGGTGCTGTTCACCATCGGTGTCGCGGCTCGGCTGTGGTCAGGTTGGGAGACCGTGCCCGCCTGGGTGTTCGTGCTTCCGACGTCGTTGTGCACGTTGAGTGCCGGGATGCTCCTGGCCGTGCTGGCCTCGGAAGGCGCGCACGATTCTGGGCTCGCGCGACGGCTCGCGCGCCTCGGGAACCCCGCGCGTTGGTGGTGGGCCGCGGCAGCGGCCGTCTTCGCGGTTCAGTGCGCGCTGCCGTACGGGATCCTTGCGGGCGTTACCCCCAGCCAACTCATTCGGGACAATCTGCTCCGGGTCCCGGTGGCGTTCCTGCTCGTCGTCCCCGGGGTGTTCGGTGATGGCGGCATGATCCGGCGGGTGCTGCGGAGCGCGCCCATGGTGTTTCTCGGGGTGGTGAGCTACGGGGTTTACCTCTGGCACACGTCGGTGATCACTGAGTTCGACGGCTACACCTGGATCCCGAACGACCTGCAGTTCGTGGCGGCATTCTTCGTGACGGTCGCGATCGCGACCGCGAGTTGGTACCTGCTCGAGCGGCCGGTCCTCCGCCTGGCGCACCGTCGCACGCAGTAGGGACAGTTATTTCCGGCTACTCGGTGCCGAGGAGCAGGGTGGCGGCAGAAGAGAACCAACCGCCGGTGCCGTTCACGCACGCGATCTTGGCGTCGGGGACCTGACGATCGCCGCCTTCACCGCGGAGTTGCTTGACCGCCTCCACCATGAGGAACATGCCGCGCATGCCGGGATGACACGCGGAGAGCCCACCACCGTCGGTGTTCGTGGGCAGCGCACCGCCGACGCGGAGCTTCCCGTCCTCCACGAACGGTCCACCTTCGCCTTTCCCGCAGAATCCGAGGGCTTCAAGGGAGAGCAAGACCATCGGGGTGAACGCGTCGTAGATCTGGCACACGTCGACGTCGGCCGGAGTGAGACCGGCCCGTTCGAAGGCGAGCTTGCCCGACCGCACGGCGGGCGACACTGTGAAGTCCTCCCATTCGCTCATCGTGGTGTGGCTGGACGTCTCGCCCGAACCCAGGACCCAAATGGGGGTGCGATCGAGATCGCGTGCCCGTTCCTCGGAGGTGAGCACGATGGCGCCACCGCCGTCGGAGCGGATACAGCAGTGCAACTTGGTGAGCGGATCGGCGATCATGGTCGAGTTCTGGACGTCGTCGATGGTGATCGGGTCGCGGTAGAACGCGTCCGGGTTCAACCCCGCGTTGTAGCGGGCCGACACCGAGATCTCGGCGAGCTGCTCGATGGTGGTGCCGTACTCAATCATGTGGCGCCGCGCTGCCATCGCGTACTTGGCGATCAGGGCGTGGCCGTACGGGGCGTCGAACTGCACCGGCCCACGGGCGCCGAACGAGAGGTTGGCCCGGCGATGACTGGTCTTGAGATCGGCGCGGCTGGTGGAGCCGTAGGCGAGGACGATGACGTCTGCGTGGCCGGCTTGGATTGCGGCGACCGCGTGCTCGGCGAGTACCACCCATGCGCTCCCCCCCACACCGGTGCCGTCGATCCACGTGGGTCGTAGTCCGATGTACTCGGCAACCTCGATCGGCGCCATGAGGCCCATTCCGGTGGAGCCGAAGCCATCGATGTCGTCCTTGGTGAGGCCGGCGTCGGCGATCGCTCGCTTCGTGGCCTGGAAGTGGAGCTCAAACGGTGACAACGTGTCGACCCGTCCGCAGTCCGACAGCGCGGCACCAACGATGGCGACACGCCTCACGATTTGCCCCCGGTCGCAGCCCAGCTTGGGCATCCGCACCGTGGGCTCGCTCGCCGCGACGCTGCTCCGGAACTCACCGCAGTCTCCACTCGATGCGCTTGCCCGACTCGAACACCTTCTGGCCCTCGGTAATTGATTCCTGGCTCGTGCCCATCGCGACGTAGGCGTATCCGAGCCGTACCGCGTCCCGTTGACCGTGTTCCCGTGCGCCCCATATGGCGCGCACGGTCCCTTCGATGGCGAGTGCGGGAGCGGAAGCGATGGCCTCGGCAGCCCAAGTGGCGCGCTCCATCAACTCTCCGGCGGGCGCGATCTCCGAAACCATGCCGATCTCGTGAGCGCGGGCGGCCGACATCCGCTCATGATTCCCGAGCAACGAGAGACGCATGATCTCCGGGAACGGCATGATCCCCGACATGTGGATCGGTTCGTAGGCCGCGGTCATGCCGTAGGTGACGTGCGGGTCGAAGAACGTTGCGTGGTCGGCCGCGATGATGAACTCGACCTCGCCGAGCATGTAGAACGCGCCGCCGCATGCCATGCCGTTGACCGCGGCGATCACGGGCTTCCAGAGGTCACACGACTTCGGCCCGATGTTGTCGCCCGGGTCGTTGAACATGAACGGTGTCTGGCCGCCGTCACCTACCACGTCATCATCGGTGGACTGGTCGGCGTCGCCACCCATCTGTTCCATACGGTCGATGCCGGTACAGAACGCCTTGTCGCCGGCGCCGGTGAGCACGACGCACCGCACATCGTCGTGGCGACGAAGTCCTCGCCAGAGCGTCTTCAGCTCGCGTTGCATCAACGAGTTAAAGGCATTGTGGCGCTCGGGACGGTTGAGCGTGACGTACGCGACGCCATTGCGCTCAACGTAACCGAGGGTGGTGAAGTCAGGTGAGAAGGTCACGAGCGGCGCAGGTTACTTGCGCCGCTGCGCGTCGATTCCGGCGTTCATCGTCTTGAAGTGATATCGGCCGAGGATCCGACCGATATCCACCGGGTCCCACTGGGCCGGGTTGCCCGCTTGGTCGGTGGCGAAGAACTCTTCGCCCATCTCCCACGGCTTGTAGACGCAGAGCGAGTTGCCCACCATGCGCAGTACCTGGCCGGTGATCGGCTTGGACTCGTCCGAGGCAAGAAACACCACGGCCGGCGCCGAGTTGCCGGGGTTCATGCCGGTGAACTCCGTGTACTCATCGGCCGGCTTGATCTCGATACCCGGCATCGCCGCGCCGACCATACGGGTCGCGCCGCCGGGGCCCACGCAGTTGGCGCGCACGCCGTAGCGGGCGAGTTCGAGGCTGGCGATGATCGTCATGGCCGCATTGCCAGCCTTGGCCGCGCCGTAGTTGATCTGGCTCGCTTGGCCTTGCAAACCCGCGGACGACACGGTGTTGATGATCGAAGCGCTCGGTTGACGGCCTTCCTTCGACTCGTTGCGCCAGTAAGCCGACGCATGCTGCATCGTGTTGAAGCTGCCGTACATGTGGACTTTCACCACGGCATCGAAATCTTCGGGCGTCATGGAGAACATCATCCTGTCCCGCAGGATCCCCGCGTTGTTCACGAGCACGTCGAGGCGTCCGAACGCGTCGATCGCGGTCTTGATGATGTTGCCGGCGCTGGCGTGGTCGCTCACGCTGTCGTAGTTGGCCACGGCCTCACCGCCGCGGCTGGTGATGAGATCGACGACCTCGTCGGCCACCTTCGAGTCTGCGCCGTCGCCCGTGACGGAGCCACCCAGATCATTGACCACAACCTTGGCGCCGTGGGCCGCCAGCAGGACCGCCTCGCCGCGTCCCACGCCATTTCCGGCCCCTGTCACGATCGCGACCTTGCCCTTGAGCATGCCCATTTGCGTGTTCCTTCCCCCGGCGAGAAAACTGACGTCGGCGTCAGAGTAGCGCGCCCAATTTTCCAAGCGCGCGAGAGTGGGAGTCATGGATACGAGCATCATCGGCAAGCCGACCGGGGCGTGGACTGTCACGGTTGAGCGCGGTCCGGTGAGCGCCTTCGCCAGCTCGGTCCGGGATGCCAATCCCATCTATCGCGATGCGCGGGCGGCACGCAACGCCGGATTTACGGATCTTCCCGCGCCGCCCACGTTCACGTTCGCAGCGAGCTTTTGGGGCGCGTTCACCGAGCAGCAACCCGAAGATCCCACCGACGGGGTGAACCCGATGCACGCGGTGATGGGATCGCTGCACGCCGAAGGCGCGTTGGTGCTCCACGGTGAGCAGGAGTTCGAATACCACCGGACCGTTCAGGTCGGCGACGTGCTCAACGGGCGCGGTCACGTGGTGGATGTCTACGAGAAGGAATCGGAGTCTGCGATGATGACCTTCATCGTGATCAAGACCGAATGGACCGACGCCGCGTCGGGTGCACCGGTCGTGACCGAACAGTTCAATCTGATCGCCCGAAAACGTAAGTAGCCACTTCAGCCAACAACCGCGCACGGACGCGCCAAGGAGCAACGTCATGGGTCGTTTGCAGGACAAGGTCGCGATCATCACCGGTGCCGGCCAGGGGATCGGACTGGCCTACGCCCAACGGTTCCAGGCCGAGGGCGCCAAGGTGGTGGTGGCGGAGATCAACGACGAGCGAGCCGCCTCCGCGATGACCCAACTCGAAGGCCTAGGTGATGTGTTCAGCGTGGCCACCGACATCTCGAATGAAGAATCGGCGAAGGCGTGTGCGGCCGCGACCGTCGAGCACTTCGGCACGCTCGACATCCTCGTGAACAACGCGGCGCTCTATTACGACATCCAAAACGAGCGCAACGATTACGAATACCTCCAGAAGGTCTTCCAGGTGAACCTCCACGGCGCCTGGCTCATGGCACGGGCGTGCGCGCCCACGATGGTTGAGAAGCGGTGGGGTCGGATCATCAACCAGTCGTCGGGCGCCGCCTATATGTACAACATGACGCCGATGGGCGACTTCCACGAGGTGGGAGCGTTCACGTACAGCCAGACCAAGTGGGGCATCGTCGGCCTGACCAAATTCCTCGCGAGCCAACTCGGTCAGTACAACGTGACGGTCAACTGCATCGCGCCGGGGGTGACGATGACCGAGGCCACCAAGAAGATCGTGCCGGAGGAATACATCGGAATGATCCCGATGATGTCGGCGATGAAGCAGACATTGGAGCCGGAAGACCTCGCCGGTGCTGCGGTGTTCTTCGCCTCTGATGATGCGAAGCTCGTGACCGGTCAGACGCTGTGCGTCGACGGTGGCGCCTGCATGCCCGGGTAGCGCCACTCCCGCTTTCGGATCTGCGGGCCCGGCCGTTCGGGCCCCGCTCGGCGAGCGCGGGCCGTGCCGCCGGAGGTGGGCGCCTGGCTTCGGTTAGGTCGAGATCCAGAGGAGCGCGAGCAGGGCCACGATCGCCGCGAGCATGCCGACCGTGCTTTCCCACCAAGCGTCGTCGCGCCGTTGTCGGCGGGCCACGGTGCCAAGACCGAACCCGAGCTCCGCGTAACGCTCCTCGTAGAAGCGGCGATCGAACCGCACCGAGCCGTCGTCGGCCGCGGCGTCGAGGTCGATCGTGGGGAGGTCGATCGCGTTCGGCAGGTCCGAATCGATGAGGTCAAGTACCACGCCCCAAGGCTACCGCCACGGAACTTGCGTCACTTTCCCACCCGACGGGTGGGAAAGTGACGCAAGTTCGACGGGGGTCAGTCGAAGACGTGGTCGGCGGCGAGGGCGGCCTGCTCGTCGGCGGCGAGGCCGAGGAGGTCGCCCAGGACCCAGTCCTGATCTTGGCCGAGAGTGGGTCCCGGACGGTCATAGCCCCCGGGCGCGTCCGAGAGCCGGAACCCGTTGCGTTCGTACAATCCGGGTCCCATGAACGGATGGCTCAACGGGACGTAGTGACCGCGGTGCGCAATCTGCGGGTCGGTGTGTTGGTCGCCGAAGTCCTGCACGGGGATGGCCTCGATGCCAATCGCCTGGAGTGACTCCGCCACCTCATTGGCCTGCCGGGTGCGCGTGTATGCGGCGATGTCGTCTCCGGTGATGGTGAGCAGCCGGTCGCGCTCGTCGGGAGTCCAGGCTGCGATTGTGACCCAGCGGTCGCGCACCGCGCGCCCGGTCTGGTCTTGGGCGTCGGCACAGGGAAATGCGCCGTGGACGAGCGCGCGTGCGTTCTCGTTCCCGGCGCGGCCGCGAGCGATGCCCGTTGCCTGATATTCGAGCAGCCAGGGCGAAAGTGTGTAGATCGCAGCTTCCACTTGGCTGACGTCGAGATACGCGCCCTCACCCGTGCGCCGACGGTGGAGGAGTGCCGCGGCGAGTGCGGTCGCCACGAAACGCGGGGCGAGCGAGTCGGTGATGGTGCCGTGCGGACCGACCGGCTCGCGGTCGGGCCAGCCGGTGAGGAAGT
>JANPBJ010000100.1:0-9084 GCA_031430375.1 Acidimicrobiia bacterium | reverse complement strand
GAGGATTCCAACCTCCATCGCGCGCGCTGATTGCTTCAGCCCGGACGCCCGCGCTTCGCAGTACGTTCTCCCGATTACGCGCTCTGTGCCGCCACAATGAAGTCGATGGTGAACGCCGTCGGAGTCGGGTTCAACACGGCGCCACCGTTGTAGTTGACAAACTGGAACGTGAGGGTCGTGTTGCTCGAGGACAGCACCACAATCCCGGGCATTGTTGTGTTCCCGGTAAATCCGGGGTTCTGTGCTCCTTGAAGTTGCACATTCGCAGCGTAGGTACCGGCCGGCAGCGCCGACGCGTACACGTACTGGAAGATGTTGCTCCCCACGGCGGTTTCGGTTGCGGAGACGTTGGTTCCGGCCCGAGATGCAACCGAACCGGTTGCACCGGTCGGACCCGTCGGCCCGGCAACGCCCTGCGGGCCTGCGGGACCTTGTGGACCTGTATCGCCGGTGGCCCCGGCCGAACCTGCGGCACCGTCGGTGCCGTTCGTACCGTCAACACCGGCGAGTCCCTGGGGTCCTTGCGGTCCAACCGGACCAGCCGCGCCTGTCGCACCCTGTGGACCAACCAGCCCTTGGGGACCTTGCGGGCCTTCCGGACCAGCCGGACCCGTTGCACCGTCAGCGCCTGCGACACCATCAGCACCAGTCGCACCCTGGGCACCATCGGCGCCAGTCGAACCGTCGGCACCGGTCGCACCCTGGGCACCAGCGGCACCGGTCGCGCCTGCGAGACCGTCAGCACCGGTCGCGCCTGCGGCACCGTCAGCACCGGTCGCACCCACGGCGCCGGTCGCACCCGGAAGTCCTTGTGGGCCCTGAGGACCAACTGGTCCCCGGGCGGCCCATGAGACCACCCTCTGGGTAGACGGACAGACGGGGATTCGCTGGTATCTGATCGTCGTCGCGACGACGGCCGTGCTCGTTCTCACCATGCACGCGTAGTAGGTCCTGGCGTTGCCGGGCGCAAGAGCGCCGGCGGGCGCCGAGGCGATGCCGCTGATCGCCAGAGCGCTGCAGCCTGCTGCGACCATCGCAATCGTCCGCCTCACCGGACGTGCTTTTCGGGCGTTCGACATCAGTTTCTCCGGACCGTTTCTGGACGAGGTGGTTTCGTGTCGAGTCGGTATCGAAGGTACCCGGCGGGACCTGAGACAAACAGGTCAATCGACCCACCAAAGAACTCATTGAACCCCCCGAATCACATCGCGGCGCCGACGGATTCCCGGGCTACTCGATCGGTGCCTACGCGACGCCGGACAGCTGACCTGCGCGCTGCGAGCGTGCGGACCAAGGCGTCTGGCACCGGTCCCGACCGACTCGGGTCAGCGTTACTGGCGGACACCCCGACGTGTACCACTCGCGAGCTGTTGCCAGTTTTCTACTGCATCCTCAAGAGCCACGACGCGACGGCGGGCCGCGATGAGTGCCTCGCGTGCGCCCGTGAGTTGGCAGCGTGCAATCTCGACCTGAGCCTGGAGCAACTGATCAGCAGAGAGACTCTCCGGCAGTCGAGACGACCGGCGGTCTCGGGTCAGGAGATCATTCATGGCTACCTCGCTCTTGGGTCGACGTACGACCGACGCTGTGGGGGACTCAATCCACAACGCGGTCGAGCCCTCATCCGTTCCCTGTCCGACCTTCAAGCAAGGCGATCAGATCAAAGGCAGGCGTTGCCCTCGGTTGAGCGGGCCGGTGCGAGGTGTGCGAATCCCCAAATGTCGGGAGGACTCGCGCACTCCACGCTCAAACCGGCCAGTAAAGTAACGGGTTCCGTCTCGGCCGATTCCCCGCCGACGAACGTCGGGAATCGGCCAACTCACCTTCCGAACCGAATGAGGTCAAGAGATGCGTGCAGGGGATCCGACCCGCTTCTTCACGTCGACGGTCGCGCTCGGCGCGCTGGCGGCAATCTCACTCGCCGGGATCGGAACCGCCGGCGCGGCCGAAGCAGGCACGACCAGCAACGTTGCGGCCACCGACGTTGCGACCACCGAGGTCGTCTCAACGGAGTACATCGCCGACGATCGGCTTCTGGTCACGGTCGACCCGGGGACCAGCGCCGCACAGGGCCAGGCAATTGCTGATGCGGCAGGCGCCACACTGGACTCGCGTGCAGGCGACACGCTGATCCTCGATCCAAATCCAGAGGTCAGCGCAACCGCGACGGAAATCGATGCATTGCCCGGCGTCCAGGTGGTGGAACCCAACGGAACCATCCAAGCGTTCGTTGCGCCCAACGACCCCGAGTATCCAGATCAATACGCGCTCAGCAACACCCAACCCGGCGGGATTCGTGCCGAGCAAGCTTGGAACGGAACGCTGGGATCGCGTGACGTCGTGGTGGGGGTGCTCGACAGTGGCATTGCGCTCTCGCATCCCGACCTGAGGGCGAATCTTTGGACCAACCGCACTGGCATTAACGGTTGTGGGTACGGCACGCACGGCGTGAACACGGTCGGAGGCTCGCAGTCGTGCACCCCGGCGGACGATGCAGGACACGGGACCCACGTGGCCGGAATCGTGGGTGCAACGGGCAACAACGGCGTGGGGATCAGCGGCGTGGCGCAACGAGTGTCATTGATGGCACTCAAGATGCTCGCCTCCGACGGCCGCGGCGCAATTGCCGATGCGGTTGAGGCCATCGACTGGGCGCTCGCCGCGAAGTCGTCCGGAGTCAACCTGCGCGTCCTCCAAGCTTCGTGGGGGAGTAGCTCGTCTTCGGTTGCGGTCTCCGCGGCCATCGCACGCGCGAACACCGCGGGCGTCCTCTTCGTCACCGCAGCCGGCAACGGAATCGACAACGACAACATTCCGCGCAACCTCGATACGACAACAAACGTCTTTCCCTGTGAAGACGTTTCGACAAACGTGATCTGTGTCGCCTCATCAACCGAAGCCGGCGGACTCTCGCCATCCACTAACTACGGGGCCACTGCGGTCGACATCGCCGCCCCCGGACATCGAATCCTGTCCACCGTGCCACGCGGTTTCTGTACTCCAGGCTCCGACTACTGCCTGTTTGATGGCACCTCGATGGCTGCACCCATGGTGTCCGGCGCCGCGGTCGACATCATCGCGGGCGAACCGGCGATCTCGGTCGTGGACCTCAAGGCTCGAATCCTCGGCTCGGCAGCTCCGCTCGGAGCTCTCACCGGCAAGGTTGCAACCGGCGGTCGCCTCGACGTCTGCAAGGCGCTTCCGAACTGTGACGGTCAGCCTGAGGTTCCGCCGACGAAGCCCACCGCCGTGCGGGCGGCAACCGGTGACGGATCAGCGACCATCCGATGGTCTGCACCGGATTCGAACGGAAACTCCTTCATCGTGAGCGGGTACGAGGTGCAGGGTCCCGCTGGTGTGACCAGCTTGAACTGGACCGGGAATCAACTCACGATTTCCGGGCTCACCAACAACCAGAACGTGGTGCTACGCGTTCGATCGTTTGGGAGCGGCGGGAACGGCCCGTGGGTCAGCAAGACGGTGCGCCCCCACGTTGGCGGATACGAGGTGGACCGCTTCGGAAGGATTCGGACCGTCGGCATCGGCGGACGTTCTCCCACCGCCGCTACCGGAGCACCCACGTTTCCGTTTGATCTCGCACGCGGCGTGGCGGTTGTTCCCGAAGGAACGGGCGGCTACGTGGTCGATGCCTACGGCGGCATGCATCGATTCACGATTGGTGCGGGTTCTGCTCTGCCTCCCAAAGTCACCGGTGGTCCGTATTGGCCGGGTTGGGACATCGTGCGTGGTGTTGCAGTCTCGCCGAAGGGCGGCGGCTACATACTCGACGGCTACGGCGGTGTTCACCCGTTCGGTTTCGGTGTGAACGCGCCGCCGGCTGCGGCCCGCGACGCGGTGTATTGGTCAGGATTTGATATCGCTCGCGGTGTCACCGTCAACGTCGGCGGCACCGGTGGCTACGTGGCCGACGGATACGGCGGCATCCATCGGTTCCGCATCGGTGGCTCGGCGCTTCCCCCGGCGGTGACTGGTGGGCCGTATTGGCCCGGATGGAACATTGTCCGCGGCATCACCCTTGTCCCGGGGAGCGGTGGCGGCTGGATTCTCGATGGATTTGGCGGGCTCCATCGCTTCGCCGCCGGTGGCACTGCGCCACCACCAGCGACGGGTTCGCCTTATACGCCGGGCCAGGATGTTGCTCGGGGAGTTTCGCTCTGACGAACCAGTAAGCTGGTGGGCCCCCCGGTTCCACCCAGCTGAGGTTCCGATGCCCACATCCGAGGAGATCCGCGCCACCGTCGACGCCTACGTCGACGCGTACGCGAAGAACGAAAAGGCAGCATTCCTGGCTCTGTGGGCACCGGATGGGGTCCTCGAAGACCCCGTTGGCACGCCGGCCCATGTCGGCGTCGAAGCGCTCGGTGCCTTCTGGGACGGAGCGCGCGAACTGGCGGACCGCATTGTCTTGTTGCCCCGCGAGGTGATCGTCGCCGACGGCGAGGCAGCGGTAGTGATCGAGATTCACGCCCATATGGGCAACGCCGGATTGGTCATGCAGGCGGTCGACATCATGAACTTCGACGACGACGGCCGGCTCACCAGCGTCCGCGCCTACTGGGATATGGCAACCGCCACACCCCTTACGAGCTGAAGGTATTGCGTCAGGCCCGTCGCAATCGCGGCGGGCGAGGAACTGCGACTGGCCCCTACCGGGGCCGGTCGGGCACAATGGAGACACGATGCAGGTCGAATCCCGTGATTCCGTCTCGCTGAAGCCCGCCGAACTCGATGAGCTCGGTCAGCTTTTGTCGGCTGTTGGCCTCCCAGGCATGGACACCCAGCTTGAGAGCCACGTTGAACACTTCCCGCTGATCGTCATGGCGGCAGAGGAAGAGGACACGCACGGGTTCCTCTTCGGTTCGCTCGAGCGGGTTGGTGGGACGCCGTGCATCCTCTGGGGACTGGGCGCCTCTCGCAAGGGTCGCCAAGCGGGCCTCGCGGTCAAGGGCATGGTCGGCGAGCTGTACCGCCGTGCTGCGATCTCCTTCCCCGACGAAGACGTGTTGGTTGCCGGACGTATTGCTCACCCTGCGGCCTACGGACTTCTCCAAGTGCTCACCGATGTGGTGCCCCGTCCGAACTACGCCCCCACCGGCGAGGAGCGCGCCTGGGGACGTCGCCTGGCGCGCCGGTTCGGTTGCGACGAGCACTACGACGATCGGGCGTTTCGCGTCTCGCCCAAGGGCAAAGGGAAGATTGCGCCCGAAGCAGTCTTGGATGCCAGCACCGTGAAGGGTGGCGGCAAGGCCGCGACTGAGGTGCTCGGAGTCGTTGACCCGATGCGCGGTGAAGCGATGATCGCGTTCGGCTGGGCCACCGCCGATGCACTCGCGAATGGTCTCGGTCGCCAGGAGAGTTAGAGGATCGACCGCAAGGTCATGTCCAGCGCGTCTACGTCAGTGACCGGCACGCGACACGCAAAGTTCTCACACACGTAAGCGCGGGTCTCGCCATCGAATGATCGACCCACGAGCAAGGGCGTCAGGTCAGCTCCGGCTCCATCGGCGCTGCGCACTCCTACACCATTTGGCGTCACGTGCTTGGCCCATGCTGTGCTGAGCGAGCGGTCGGGACCGACCACCGCGACCTCCAATGCGGGAGTGAGCGCGCGTTCGTAGGCGCCGAGGAAGAACCCGAACGCGGTCGGGTGCTGGGTCATCCCCGGACCGAGCAACGCCAACAGGCGACCCGTGCCGCGGGCATGACGGTCCTCACCGGTGACTGCCGTCAACCGCAAGAGGGCGTCGGCGGCGAGCGAGTTCTCTGATGGTGTGGCGTTGTCGAAGAAGTCCTGGGGTCGCACGATCAGCGCCTCGGCGTCGGTGCCCGTGGTGAAGAACCCGCCGCTTTCGTCATCGCCGAACAGTCGGTGGAGCTCATCGGCCAGTTCGATCGCCGGCGCGAGCCACTGCACATCATCGTGTTCAGCCGCGGTCACGAGCGCACCGATGAGCGCGGCATAGTCCTCGGCGTAGGCCAAATGGCGGGCTCCGCCATCGGACTGCCAGGACCGCAATAGCCGCCCATCGTCACGGAGTTCGGCCAACAGAAACGTGAGGTTCGTACGCGCCGCGGCCATCCAATCGTCGCGATCGAATGCTGCGGCCGCTTCGATCAACGACCGGGTAAACATGGCATTCCACGCAACCAATACTTTGTCGTCAAGGCTCGGACGCACTCTCCGTTCCCGTGCCGCGAAGAGCTTGGCGATACTTCGGCGAACGGCAACGGGCCGAACCTCCAGCCGATCAACCTGATGCAGGATGTTCCCCGAATATCCCGTGTGGGGATCAGTGAAATTGCCGGCCTCGGTCACGCCAAAGAATCGAACCGCTTCCGCGGCGTCATCACCGCACACGTCGGTGAACTCGGCCAGCGACCAGACCGCAAACTTGCCTTCGATGCCTTCGGCGTCGGCATCCTCGGCGCAGAAGAAGCCACCGCGAGGATGGTGGAGGTCACGCAACACGTAAGTGATCGTTTCCTCGACCACCTCGCGATACCGCGCAGTGTCGGTCAGCAGATAGCCGCGCAGGTAGGTGCCAATCAGCAGAGCCTGGTCGTACAGCATCTTCTCGAAATGCGGTACCAACCAGGTGGTGTCGGTGGAATAGCGAGCGAATCCGCCTCCGATGTGGTCATAGATGCCCCCGGCGGCCATGGCGTCCAACGTGGTGACGGCCATGGCAAGCGCGTCCGGTGCATCGCCGCGCTTGTGACAGCGGAGGAGAAAGTCGATGGTCATCGACGGCGGAAACTTGGGCGCTCGGCCAAACCCGCCATCACGGGGGTCGAACGTTTCGGCGATCGCGTCGTACGCCGTATCGAGCACCGAGAACCGCAGTTCGTCGCCGTCGCCCGCAAGTCTTCCGCGGAGGGTGTTGGACTCGATGACGCCTTGAAGCTTCTCGGTCTGCTCGGCAACGTCGGCGCGCTGGTTCATCCAGACATCCGTGACCGCTTCCATGATCCGTACAAAACCCGGACGGCCTTGGCGGTCGGCGGGCGGGAAATAGGTACCGCCGTAGAACGGTCGACCCTCCGGTGTGAGGAACACGGTCATGGGCCAGCCGCCTTGCCCAGTGAGTGCCTGGACCGCGTCCATGTACACCGCATCCACATCGGGTCGCTCTTCTCGATCGACCTTGACATTGACGAAGAGTCGGTTCATGACTGCGGCCACCTCGGGTGACTCGAAGGACTCGTGAGCCATGACGTGACACCAGTGGCATGCGGAGTAACCGACCGACAGAAGAATTGGGCGATCCAACTCCGCCGCCCGCGCGAAAGCTTCGGCGCCCCACGGATACCAGTCGACGGGGTTGTCGGCGTGTTGGCGGAGGTACGGACTGGTCTCGTGTGCGAGTCGGTTCACAGCGATCGAGGTTAGAGGGCGAGTTTGGTCAGGACGCCCTCGACGGGATCAAACGCGGTCGCGGTGTAGGCAACGCGAGCCGAATGACCCGCGTTCGCCACCGCGTCGGCATGAGCCCACAACTCGGCTTCGACGGGAGCGAGCTGGTCGCGAATGTTGCGGAGTGTGTCTGGATCGGCTTCAACCCGGTCCCGCAGTGCCGCGAAGCGGGACCACGTTGACGCGGTACTGAGCGCGATCGGCACGCCTGCGTTCGGAAATATCGGTACGTAAATGGAGACGCACGGGCTTCCCAGCGCAACCCATGCTCGTTGCGGCCCGGAGTCGGGGCCAACGGTGCAGACCATCGACGCCGTGGTCGCCTGGGATCCCCGCACGTGCATACAGACGCTGACGCCTCGGTAATCGGGACCCGGCTCGACCGGCAGCGGGTGGTCGTCGGCACCATCTCGCACCGCCGAACACGCGCCGGGGAGCCCCCACGGCCCGTTCCCGTGATCGCGCATGGTCGCCACCACCGACGCTGCATCCAAGGCAGGTGCGCCATGCGCAACACACGCGGCCGTCGCCGCGAGACGGTGGTCAGCGATCGCCGTTGGAACCCTCGGATGGCGCCAGTCCTGGAAGTTCGCGCCGGGGGACACGTCGGCGGAGGAAGCGGTCCAATCGTGCTCCAGACTGATTCGATTCGACATCGACGCGCCGAGCGGCACGCGCTTCGCAGCCCAGGTTCGGTCACAGGTCTCGAGCACCCACGCGCCGGTGGCATCGGCAATGAGGAACGACGAGTCATACGGGACCTCGGCGTCTTTCTCGCCAGAGCCACCCTGCCCGTGCTCCTCAATCAGCGAGGTCATTGCCTCGAGGGCTTCGTCGGCGGACTGCGAACGTTCGAGTCCGAGCCGCACCAAGTCCATCCCCAGCAATGCCGCCGGGCGGTCCTGGGGTCGGCCGGTGGTCCAGACCTTTTCGTTGCCAATCGCGACGCCGTGCTCATTCAGCCCGTGTTCCACACCCCACAACCAGGTGGGGCGCGACCCAACGAATGCCGCGGCTCCGGCATCGGGAAGCTCCAGGTATTGCGTACGCACGGTTCCACCACGAGTCCGACGCTGGAATGCCTCAACAACTTGGGACTCGCCCGGCGGGCGATCCGAGTTCTTCGCGAACAGCAGCCCGCCTGGGCCCATGACAGCAAGGCAGTCACACATCTCTTCCCCTCTTGGGCCTCACGGGCCCGGCCGATCGGGCCTCGTGCCGGCCGTCTGGTGCCGGCGGTCGCAGGCGAGGCGCAGCCTCATGACCGCTTCACGACCGTTTGATCTGGAGTTCTTCGGCAAAGGCGTCGACGGTGAGCGGTGAGCCGGTGGCCGACTGAATGAGGTCGTTCCATCGAACTCTCCAGCCGGGCGCAAAGACTTCGTGACGCAGATAGTGGCCGACCTCGGGTCGACCGACGATTCCGCCGAACCGCTCCACGATGGTGGCCTGGATCTGTGATGCCACGAGTTCCCCGAGGAGGTAGTTCTGGTAATACACCGGGGCCAGTGCCACATGAAGCTTCGCGGCCCAATCGGGCGCATGCCGATCAACGGGTCGGATCAACCCTTGGTACTGCTCCACGAGATCCCACCACCGCGTGTTGTGATCGGCGTCGGGATCTGCGTAGAACCCGCTCTCGAAGTTCG
>JANPBJ010000099.1:0-20634 GCA_031430375.1 Acidimicrobiia bacterium | reverse complement strand
CCGCAGTCCGGCGCGGGGCGGTAGCAGCCGGTCGTGATCCTGCGAGCGTTCGCGTGTGGAGCGTGCTCGCCACCATCGGCGACCACATCGCAGCCGACGGGCAACTCCGCAAGACCGTCGGCCGGTTGAGCACGTACCTCCAGGGTTACGGTGACCTGCTCGTGCGGGTCAACCGCTGGGACCCTGAAGTGCTCACCCGATTTCGCGCCGACGAGGTCGTTGCCTCGATCCCCGGCGCGATCGATGCAATCGGCACGCCCGAGCAACTCGAACATATCGCCGGTCTGCTCCCCGACGAGTGGATGGCCGCCGCGGCGGTCGGTTCACCCGAGACATGCGCGCGTCGGATCGTCGACCAGTTCGACGCGGGTGCCGACAGCGTCATCCTCCACGGCGCCACGCCCGCAGAGCTCGCGCCGATCGTCGATGCCTATCGGTCCGTGCGCCCTCACGGTCTCGCGACCCTCCCCGCGAACCCCGGCTGGATGCACTCCCCAAGGCCGCGATGAACGAACACCGCTTCCGGGAGACCGAACGACGACTGTGGCAATCGGTGGGCGTGACGCCCACCGAACGGCGGGTCCGTCTGGATGGGCTCGGTATCACCGTCAGAGTCCAGGAAGTGGGCGAAGGGCCACCGATACTCTTCGTGCACGGTGGCTCCAACGGCGGAACCAGTTGGGCGCAGTTGATCGCCCGCCTTGATGGTTTCCGTTGCGTGATGCTGGACCGTCCGGGATGTGGTCTGAGCGACCCGATCCCTGCGACCCTGACCGGCATCGAGCAGTTGGAGGCGTACGCCGACACGATGATCCCGGATGTGCTCGACGGCATCGGACTCGCTCGGGCGCACGTCGTTGCAACGTCCTACGGTGGCTACTTTGCGCTCCGTGGGGCCGCGGCGCACCCGAACCGTTTCGACCGGATCGTGGAGTTCGGCTGGACCATCGGCGCGCCCATGGCCAAGGTACCGCCCGCGATGCGGCTCGCTACGGTACCAATGGTCGGCTGGGTTATGGCACGGGTGCCGCCCACCGAGCGCGCGGTACGGATGATGTTGCGCCAGATCGGGTTGGGCTCGGCCCTCGCTTCAGGCCGGTTCAGCCAAGAATCGGTCGACTGGTTCCTTGCCCTGCTGCGCGACACGCCCACGCTGCGCAACGAGTTGCGGGCCACGCCAAGTGTGATCACGCCCATCGGTGGAATGAACACTCGGGTGCTGCTTCCGGACGTTCTCCTGGCCGGCATCCCCACTCCGATGCAGTTCCTGTGGGGCGAGGACGATCCGAATGGCGGCGCGGCGATCGCGCGACCGTTCGTCGACCTCATTCCGAACGCGGAGCTCGAACTCATACCGGGCGCAGGTCACGCACCGTGGATCGATGATCCCGACCATTGCGCCGCGGCCACCCGCAGGTTCCTTGCTCACTGATCTCACGGCCGACGCCAGCGATGAGGTCAATCGCGAGCAGCGACCATCCGTCGGAACCCGTCGCGCCAATCGACCTGCGTGGGACCAACGAGTTCCAGCATCTTCGTGGTGTCGATCGTAACGCCGCCGATGGTGCGATCGGTCTCCACGAACGTTGCATCCTTGCCAACGAGTTCACCGAGGAATGCACACCACTCTTCGAGATCCACCGCCTGCACCCCACCGAAATTCACGGTCGTCGCCGGAACGGTCGCGGCCGCGAGCAGCGCGGGGATCATACGGATGATGTCGTCCTCATGGATCGGGTTGAAGCGGTTCGGCCGATCCGGATGCACCGGGACGGGCTGACCGACCTCGATCATCATCAGATGGAAAGCGGGCCAACCACCGTTGTCGCCGTAGGGCACGTTGAGCCGAGCAATCGTGGTGGGAATCTCAAACAGACGCGCACAGGTACGGACCACGACCTCCGCCGCGATCTTCGCGATCGAATAGGTCTCCATCATCACGCGATGGTTGTCGCCGAGCGCGTCGGTCTCCACGAGTTGGTGCAACCCCGCCGGTTGATACACACCGGTCGACGAGCAATGCAACATCGCCTTCGCACTCCGACAGTGCTGCATCAACAAGCCGACGGCTTCGGCATTTGCGGCGAGGTCGATGTCCCAGCGGTTGCTCTTCACCACCGCCAGGTTCAACACATAGTCGGTTTCGGACGGCACATTCGCGAAGTCACCCGCCGCGAGGTTGGTCTCGATGCAGGTGACGCCCGCGGCCTCCAAGCGCGCCCGCGCCACCGGGTCACTGAAACGCGCGAGGCCGATGACTTCGTTGTGCTGCGCGAGCGCGAGCGTGACCGGCAATGCGACCTGGCCGGTCGGTCCCGTGACGAGGATCCGCTGATCGGTGAGCATGGGCGCGCACCATATAGGGCTTCCGGGCCGAGGTCGACGTAACAGCTGCGGGACTGAGCCCGCCGACCCCACGGGACTTACCGCCGGGAAAGGTGCGCGCGGCGGTCAACACTCCAGCGAGCGGCACGGCGAACCGCGGATCCTTGGACCAATGCGTCGTCGACGAGCCGGTACTCCGCTTTCCAACGATCGGAGGTGATGTCGTGGCGGACCCAGCCGCACTTGGTCGCCTCGACCCACTGGATGTGCGGACTGTTCTCGAGCACCCCAGGAATGATGCTCGCGAGCAACGCACTCGGGGTCGATGAGATGCCGGGCCCGACGAACTCCGCGCCGAGAAGTCTCGACTCCGGGTCGTCGAGGTCGGTGGCCAGGTTGCCCACCCAGCTCGAATGCACGTCGCCGGTGAGCACGATTGGTGTGGCCCGGGAGTCCCGGAAGGCATCGAAAATCCGATCCCTCTCGCCCGGATAGCCATCCCATTGGTCCAGGTTCCATACCGCATTACCGGGCGCGAACCGCCATTGCTGCATCACGATCTGATTCGCGAGGACGTTCCAACGCGCGTTGCTCGCCCGCAGTCCACGACTGAGCCACCGCTCTTGGCGCCGGCCGAGGACAGTGAAGGCTCGCCCGTCCGGGCCATCGCAGCGCGGTCCGATATCGGTACCGCCGTTGCACGACTGATCGGTGCGGTACTGGCGAGTGTCGAGCACATGAAGCTCCGCGAGCTTGCCGAACTGGATTTGGCGGTAGATCCGCAGGTTCGGCCCGGTCGGCGCCGCGAGTCGCACGGGTTGATGCTCCCACCAGGCCCGGTACGCGGCGGCGCGGCGGGAGAGAAACGAGACGCGATCGGGAGTGTTGCTGCCCATTTCGGGGGCGTCGCCGGTGTAGTTGTTCTCCACCTCATGGTCATCCCATGTGACCACCCACGGGGCGACGGCATGCGCAGCCTGGAGATCGCGATCCTGCTTGTAGTGCGCGTAGCGGAGCCGGTAGCCCTGGAGATCGACCGGCTCGGCGGCGGCAAAGGTGCGGATCGGACCGCCGGAAGACTCGTAGATGTAATCGCCGAGGTGGACGACGGCGTCGAAGCGATGCTGTGCGAGATCCGCGTAGGCGGTGTAGTACCCGGAGTCGATGCGCTGACACGAGACCTGCGCGAACGAGAGGTGGTTCGGGGTGGCGTTGAGCGCCGGCGCCGTTCGCGTGCGGGCCGGTTCAGTTGTGTGACCGCGAGCGCGAAATCGGTACCAATACG
This sequence comes from Acidimicrobiia bacterium, assembly GCA_031430375.1. Lineage (GTDB taxonomy): Bacteria > Actinomycetota > Acidimicrobiia > IMCC26256 > JAENVU01 > JAENVU01. The sequence continues at coordinate 17,024 of JANPBJ010000099.1, read as the reverse complement.
TACGGGCCGATTCGAGACCGTGCACATCCACGTGAACCGAGTGCGCGTGCGCGGCCCGCGCGGTGGCGCGGCCGGAGCGCACGATTGTGCGCATGGACTCGTCGGTGCCGACTTCCCAGCGGACCGTCGCGTCATCCCGGCCCATCCCGCCCCTCGGGTCGCTCGGATCGGGCGCGAGCCTGGTCCAGATCACTACTGCGTGCGGGAGCGGGTCGCCGGACGCGACCCCCAACGTGAACGGTGGGCGCGTCTTCCTTGTGGCCGGCGTCTGGATGCGATCCGGCTTGCGCAGCACCGCGGCCAGCCCGACAACGCCCACACCCGCGGTCGCGAGAAACTCGCGCCGGGGCATGGCGGTGTTCGAACTGCCGATCGGCGAACTGCGGGGTTCGTCGGGGGCCATGCCTGAAGGCTAGGGCGGCGCGAGGAGGGCCGTCGTGGCTTCTGATTGGAGTTGACAGGGAGCCCTACCGCGGACCCGCGGCCTTATGAAGCGACCGCACCGTCGATACGCGCCACGACCTCCGGGTCGAGCGGTCCGAGATCCGCGGCGGCCACACATTCCGCGAGCTCCGCTCGGTTCTTGACGCCCAGAACGACCGAACTCACACCGGGCATCGAGAGCGCGTACCGATGCGCAAGTGCAGCCGGCGACTCCCCCAGCTCCCTCGCTACGACACGGAAAGGAGCGGCGCGATCGAAGTCGACTCGATCGAGATCGTCGGGAGGGAGTGGCCGATCCATCGCGTCGGTCAGCGCCCCCGCCTGCACCGCACGGATGCCCAACACGCCGCAGCCGCGAGCCGTGGCGGCCGCGATCACGGCGCGCGGCGCCAGGGGTTCGTCGTGCACATAGATGCTGCCGGTGGAATCCAACAGGTTGGCGATGCACTGCACCACTCCCGGCGCCGGATCCTCGGCGATCGCCGCCAGGACTGTGCGCGGCAAGCCGATACCGGTGATCCCCCACGCGCCGATCCGGCCTTCCGCGATAAGGCGCTCGAACGCGGGCCGCACTTCGTCCACGTAACGCGTCCACGGGGTGGCGAGCTTGGCCGCGAACTCAGAAAAGCGCGGCTGGACGTAACCGTCGGGGACGATGTTGGAGTGCAAATACAAGACGTCGACCCGATCGAGCGCGAGCGCCTCCAGCGAGCGATTCACCGACCGATCGACCTTGTCCCATACTTCGCCCGGCCCCGGATCTCCGAGCATCACCTTGGTACCGAGTCGAACGCCGGAGGGGAGTCGGCCGCCGAACGCCTCGCCCACCACCCGCTCGGCCTCGCCCCTTCCGTACATCGGGGCCACGTCCAACAACGTGATTCCGGCGTCGACCGCGGCCCGGGTCGTGGCCACGGCCTCCTCGCGAGATGTGACACCCCACACCTGACCGAGCCCGCCGCCACCGAGCGTCAACTCGCTCACAAGACCGAGCGGACCGAATGGTCGCGTCTTCATCTACATCCCGAACTGGCGCAGGATCGCGTCAGCTTGTGCGTTCGGGAGACACGATCCGCCGTCGACCACGATGTTTTGGCCGGTGACATAGGCCGCCATCGGTGACGCGAGGAAGACCACCACGTTCGCGACATCCTCAGGAGTGCCGACGCGAGCCATCGGCGTTGCCGCCTCGACCGCAGTGCGTACGGCCGCGTCGCCTAACACGCCGGCGGTGAGTGGCGTTTCAATCAAGCCCGGCGACACGCAGTTGACCCTGATCGAAGGCGCGTACTCGAGCGCGGCATCCATCGTGAGCGAGATCACCCCTGCCTTGGCCGCGGAGTACGGACCCTCGAAACGCGTCGGACGGATGCCGGACACTGACGCGTGATTCACGATGCACCCTCCGGACTCGCGGAGCAACGGCACGGCGGCACGGATGCCGTGGAAGGTGCCCGCGAGGTTGACGCCCACCAGCTTCGCCCACGCGCGGTCCGAGTACTCGTGCAGTGGACGCGCCGCGCCGATCCCGGCATTGTTGAACACAATCGTGAGACCACCGAGCGCGTCGGTCGCGGCGCCGAAGGCCTCGGTGCACGCCTGTGCATCGGAGACGTCGGCGGTGATCGCAACCCCATCGACTTCCGCCGCAACCGCGGCCGCCCCGGGACCGTCGATGTCGAGGATTGCAATCTGCGCGCCTTCGGCATGCATGCGCCGAGCCGTGGCCGCGCCAATCCCAGACGCGCCGCCCGTGATGAGCGCGTGCTGACCGTCGAGAAGTCCCATCGGCGGATCCTAAGGACCCGCGCGGATAGGTCCGAGTATCGGCGCACTCCCGAACTGGCTTCCCGCTCATGTTCACTGCGTTCACGGGCCGCTCGGGCCACGGGCGAGCCGGGCGTCTCGGAATCCGACGGTCGTATGGTGCCTATCCGCTCGCCCTCGAAGAGCTTGGACGGTTCAAACGGAGCGCGAAACAGGGGGAGGCCGAAGCCTCCCCCTGTTCACATGTTGGACCTCGGTAATTCCGAGGAACGTGGAGCTACTTGCCTGCGAGCACCGCATCCTTGAACGCCTTCAACGGCGTGATGCGAGCCTTCTTGGACGCGGCGATCTTGATGGCCTCGCCCGTTGCCGGGTTGCGACCCATACGAGCGGCGCGCTCCACCCGAGCAAACTTGCAAAAGCCCGAGATTGCTACGGGGTCACCCGCGGCAACCGTCTCTGTCACGACGTCCGTAAAGGCAGCCAGGAACGCGTCCGTGGCTTTTTTCTCGGATCCGGTTCGCTCCGCAAGCGCGGCGACCAACTCTCTGCGATTCACTGGCTACTCCTCCAGAAGTGGACTCTTACGACTTGGCCAGCCTGGCATGGCCGACACCAGAAATGGCGGATTTCCGGGCACTTTTGCCGACCTTGACATTGAAGATGGAGGAAATGCCCGCTTATGCCCGCCTTTTTGGGACGGCACGGGCTACATCCCCCAGATTTGTGGGGCGATTCCCGCCACCTCCGCGTGGTGCACTGGCCTCGGCCGTCGAGGTGTCCAGTCCGGCTGCCACGCGTTCACCGGTGTCAGAGTCTCGGGATGACGGCGGATTTCAACGACGTACTCGAACGCGCCGTCACCGCGTTGGGGGGCGACGATCGAGCGGGCCAGCGGGCCCTCGCCGCGGCCGTTGCCGACGCGATCGCTTCGAAACACCATCTCGTGGCCGAGGCACCCACCGGCTCCGGCAAGAGCCTCGCCTACCTCGCGCCGGCGATTGCTTCCGGGGCCCGCGTCGTCATCGCGACCGCAACCCTCACGCTCCAAGATCAGCTGTGGCACAAGGACGTGCCGCATCTTCGTGAACACGGCGGGGTCGACTTCACCGCTGCGCTGTTGAAGGGCCGTTCGCAGTACGTGTGTCGCGCCAAACTCACGAGCGCGCGCCACGGCGACGCCATGCTCGATGAACGTCCGGGGCCCACGATCGAGCGGGACCTCGAACGGCTCGTACGCTTCACTGCTTCGTCGGCCACGGGTGACTTTTCCGAAGTGGACGTCGCCGATGCCTCTCGACGGATCGCGAGTTGCGCGCCACGAGAGTGTCCCGGCGCCAATAAATGCGCAGACGGCGACGACTGTTTTGCCGAGCACGCCCGCAGACGCGCCGGCGCCGCGAAGATTCTTATCGTCAATCATGCGCTCTACTGCGCGCACTTGGCCTCGAGCGGGGCAGTGCTCCCGGAACACGACCTCGTGGTGTTCGACGAGGCGCACGGCCTAGCCGATGTTGCGACCAATGCGTTCGGCATCGACCTCACGCCGAATGGACTTCGCCAACTCGCGAGCCGCCTCACCGGAGTCGGGGTGAGCCGCGGCGACGCCGACCCACTGGCGGCGGCCGCCGACGCGCTCGAACGTTCGCTGGAGCGCGCGGAAGGACGGCTCGACCCCACCGCGGGCGCGGTCGCGGATGCACTCGGATCCGCGGCCGAACGCCTGGCCGGCGCGATCCCGTCGATCGACGCGGGTGGAGATCCGACCGCGGCCGCACAAACCAGTCAGCTCGCGGCATCACGGCTCGACGCACTCCGACGACTCCGCGCACCGGACCCCGACGAAGTGGTGTGGGCCGATCGTCAGACGCTGCACCTCGCCCCCATTGACGTTTCAAAGATCCTCGCGGCGCGACTGTTCGCCTTCACCCCCACGGTCCTCACCTCCGCGACCCTCGGTGGCAGCGCACGGTTCGCGGCGTTGACCCGACGACTCGGCCTCGATGCGGCCGCGCCCCTCGGACCGATTACGGCAATCGAAGACGACGAAGAGGTGCTGCGCCCCGGTCTCGGATACGTGGACCTCGCGGTCGAGTCACCGTTCGACTTTCGGGAGCAGGCGATGCTCTACGTGCCCCGCCACCTTCCCGAGCCGAAGGATCCGGCGTGGGCCGACGCCGCCGCGCATGAGACCGCTCGCCTCGCCGACGCGGCGGGCGGTCGAGCGCTTGTGCTCTGCACGTCGCGAGCCGCGGTGGACCGTATGGCCGCGGTCCTGCGCGCTGAGACCGATCATCCGGTGCTCGTGCAAGGCGAGAGCTCCAAGGCGGTCTTGCTCGAGCGGTTCGGCAGTGAAGAAACCTCGTGTCTCGTTGCCACCCGCAGTTTCTGGACCGGCGTGGATATTCCCGGTCCGAGCTGTGTGCTCGTGGTCCTCGACCGGTTGCCGTTCGCCCGGCCCGACGACCCGCTCGTGCAGGCGCGTCGGGAGCACGCCGAACGCGAGGGCGGCTCGGGATTTGGTGATGTCGACCTCCCCGCTGCCGCGTTGGTCCTCGCCCAGGGTGCCGGGCGGTTGATCCGGACCCGCACCGACCATGGCGTGGTGGCCGTCATGGATCGAAGGCTCGCGACCGCCGGGTATCGCAACTCCTTACTCGACGCCCTGCCACCGATGCGTCGGGTCGTAGACCCCGCGGTCGTGGCCGAGTTCCTCGCCACATGCACGGGCCAGACGACACCGTCAGCGGAACAAGCGACTTCGCACTCGGAGTAACCGCTCCGTGCACGGTCTGATGCAGGTCGGTAGCGTCCGAGCCCGTGACCACCCCGCCCGCGACCCTCGAAGCAGCCGCGTCCGAGGGCCGCGTGATCTCGTGGTTCGCCGCCACCGCACCCGACCGACCCGCGGTCATCGCGGGTCGAACGACCATCACGTATTCAGAACTCGATGCCCGCGTGAATCAGCTCGTCCATTACCTACGCACTCGGGGACTCACGACCGACGACTCGATTGCGCTCGTTGCCCCCAATCGAACCGAGTGGGTCGAAACCTACGCCGCTGCACAGCGCGCCGGTCTGCGGATCACCCCGGTGAACTGGCATCTCGGCCTGGTTGAAGCGCAGTACATCATCGAGGACTGCGGCGCGAAGGCTGTGGTGATGGACGGCTCCCTCGCCGAGCTCGCCGCGGCAGCCGATGCCGTTCCCGTCAAGCTCGCGATCGGCGTTGCCATCGCCGGCGAGGACCGCTGGGTCGGCTGGGACAACTACGAAGCGGCGCTCGCCGAACAATCGGGCGAACCAATCACGTCTCCCGAACGCGGCACCATCATGCTGTACACATCGGGCACCACGGGCCGCCCGAAAGGTGTGTCACGACCGCGCTCCGATGGTGCGGCCACGCTCACCGAGGCAAAGTTCTCGGGGTATCTGCCCGGCGCGGTACATCTCGTCACGGGGCCGCTGTACCACACCGCGCCGCTGATGCTGTCGCTGAACACGCCGTTGCACGGCGGTGCGACGCTGGTCCTGATGGAACAGTGGGACGCGGCCACTGCGCTCGCGCTGATCGCGCAACATCAGGTCACCCATACCCACATGGTCCCGACGATGTTCCACCGGCTCCTCGCCTTGCCCGATGATGTGCGCTCGCAGGCCGACACCTCAACACTGCTGGCCGTGGTTCATGGCGCGGCGCCGTGTCCGGTGCACGTGAAACAACGACTCTTGGAATGGCTGGGCCCCGTGGTCTGGGAGTACTACGGCGCCACCGAAGGCGCGGCCACCCTGGTGGATCCCCACACGTGGTTACGCAAGCCGGGCACCGTCGGGCGGCCCGATCCGATCGACCATGTCATCGTGGGCGATGACGACGCGGTACCGCTTCCGGCGGGCACCGCGGGGAGCGTATGGATCAAGTCGAATCCCGTCGAACGGTTCGTCTACCACGGAGACGATGCGAAGACCGCGGCGGCGTACCGCGGTGACTACTTCACCCTGGGCGACGTCGGCTACCTCGACGACGACGGATACTTGTTCCTCACCGACCGCAGTGCGCATCTCATCGTGTCCGGGGGCGTGAACATCTATCCGGCGGAGGTTGATGCGGCGCTCCTCGAGCATCCCGCGGTTGGTGACGTCGCCACGATCGGCGTGCCCGACGACGAATGGGGCGAGTCGGTACTCGCAGTCGTGGAAGTCGCCGCCGGCGTGACCGCGAACGACGCGCTCGCCGCTGAACTCATCGCACACTGCCAAGCCCGCATCGCCCGGTTCAAATGCCCGCGGGCGATCGACTTCGTCGGGACTCTCCCCCGGCAGGACAACGGCAAGGTCGCCAAAACCAAGCTGCGCGACGAATACCGACAAACCCTGAACCGCCGGGACTCCGCTCCGGGCACGCGCACCGCCCCGACCCAAGACTCCTGAACCCGACCGAGATCGAAGCGGCTCAGCCAAACCCTGAACCGCCGGGACTCCGCTCCGGGCACGCGCACCGCCCTGACTGGACGGCGGTTATGCGAGGTAGCGGGAGACCGTGTCGACGACCGCGGCCGGCTTCGCCGCGCCTTCGAGCTCAATCGTGATGCGCACGACCACCTGGGCGCCGCCGGGAATCTCCGTTGCGCTCACGACCTCGCCCGTTGCCCGCACTCGTCCGCCCGACGGTACCGGCGTGATGAACCGCGCCTTGTCGACGCCGTAGTTGATCCCCATCGAGATCCCACCGACCGACAGGAGCTGGCCCAAGAAAATGGCACAGAGCGACATCGTGAGGTACCCGTGACCGATGGTGGTCCCGAACGGGCCCTGCTTGGCCGCCTCGGTGTCCACGTGAATCCACTGGTGATCGCCGGTCGCATCAGCAAACTGATTGATGCGCTCCTGGCTGATCGTGAGCCACTCCGTTGCTCCGAGGTCGGTGCTCACTGCCGCGGAGAGATCCGCAAGGGAATCAAATTTCGTCATGGAGCAATACCATCACAGAAGTCGGGGGAGTCTCGCATGGGTGGGCAGTGATCGCCGCCGGTCCGACACGCGCAGTGTGGATTGGGGGTCGGAGCAGCCGCGCCGGATTCGGTCCGCGCCGGATTCGGTCCGCGCCGGATGGCGTTCCCGCCGGTACCGTCGATGCCACCATGACTCGGCATCGCTCCCCCGGCGGCATTCTCGGCGGTCCGGTCGATGGCCCCGCTCGTCTCGCCGCCTCCTATCCCGCGGTCCAAGCCGTGCCCGACACCCTGGTCCTGCATCGCGCCAAAGGCTTCGCCGGTCGCATCGTGAGCTTCGACGGCTCACAGGTTGTCCTACGCGGCAGCACCGGCCTCGAAAAGACGTTCGCGGTGAACCCTGGTGACTTCGCGGTCGACGGCCACGCCGTACATCTCGTCGCGCCGCGGACCCAACCGGACCCGGAGGGTCCGGACCTGCGGGGCGGGACCATCGCGACCGGCGCCCGCACTGCGTCGGGAAGCCGCAAGGTCGAAGGGGCAAAGGCCCGCACCGCGAGCGCGAGCCGCATCCTCGTCGAAGGCAAGCACGACGCCGAACTGGTGGAGAAGGTGTGGGGCGACGACCTGCGAATCGAAGGCGTCGTCGTAGAGATTCTCGAAGGCGTCGACAACCTCGACACCGCGATTCGAGAGTTCAGTCCCTCACCGTCGCGCCGGCTCGGCGTACTCGTGGACCATCTGGTCACCGGAAGTAAAGAAGCGCGCGCGGCCAACGCCGTGCGTGACCCGAACGTGCTCGTGCTCGGGACACCCTTCATCGACATTTGGGAAGCCATTCGCCCGAAGACCGCCGGAATCGACGCGTGGCCAAGAATCCCGATGGGCACTCCCTGGAAGGAAGGCATCTGCGCCGCGCTTGGTGTGGAAGACCCTCCGCAGTACTGGCGGACGCTCCTCGGGCGCGTGACCGACTGGGGCGACCTCGACCAGACCCTCGTTGCGGCAGTGGAACAGCTGATCGACTTCGTCACCGCGCCTGGCACGACGACCTAGCCTGCACACCATGATTTTCACGTTGGCCCACTCCCGCATCCGCACCTCTCTGATCCCCCTGGTCATGGTGGGCGCGCTTGCTGCGTGCAGCAGCGGGAGCAGTGGAAACAGCGGGTCGAAACCAACGAAGTCCACCACCACCTCACGACCTACCGAGACTCGGCCGCTGCGCATCCTGCTCACCAACGACGATGGCTACGACGCGCTTGGGCTCGATGTGGTGGCTCAAGCATTGGAAGCGCTGCCTGATGTTGAGCTCACAATCGTCGCACCGGCCACCAATAAAAGCGGGACCGGGAGTCAGACCACCGCCGGAACGCTGACCGCGTCCGCCCAAACAACCGCGAGCGGACTTGCCGCCACTGCCGTCGATGGCTTCCCGGCTGACGCGGTTCGTTACGGACTGGACACGGTGATGACCGCGATTCCCGACGTCGTGGTCGCGGGCATCAATCAGGGGCAGAACCTTGGGCCTATCACGCCAATCTCCGGCACCGTCGGCGCGGCAAAGGCCGCGGCGGCACGCGAGATTCCCGCGCTGGCAGCCAGCCAAGGCGGCCCGGTGTACCAATACGACGTCGGCGCCCGTCTCGTCGTTGACTGGATCACGGCCCACCGAGTCGCGTTCATCACCGCAACGGAAACCGGCAATGCCAACCTCGTCGGCGTGGTAAATCTCAACATCCCAAGCTGTGCCACCGGATCCCTGCGCGGCGTGAAAAGTGTTCCGCTCGCCATCGCTATTGCGGGCGCGACCGATAACGGCGACTGTGCATCCACGGTCACCGACGTCACCACCGACATCGCAGCGTTCCTGAATGGGTACGCGACGGTCACCCAGCTCGACGCCGCAGGCGCCGCGGTCACCCCGACCACCACGTTCCCGCCATTCAAGGCAACGGGGGCGTGAATCTCGATCCCGCCAAGACTCCGCTGACCTCTGAGCCCCCCACCACAACGCCGGTCGGATGGCTCCGCGGGGTCATCGTGGACGCGATAAACGTGGAACAACTCGGCGCGTTCTGGCAACAGGTCCTCGGGGTGGGAATCGCCGAACAGGTGCCGGGCTGGTTACAGCTCAAGTTCGGCACCCAGGGGTCCCTCATCGCGTTCCAGCCGATCGCCGAGATCGCCCATACTCCCATCCGCATCCGCATCGACATCGAGGTTGATGATCTCGAAGCCGCGACCACTCGCATCGTCGACCTGGGCGGTGCCCTCAAGGAGATCGTCCGGTTTCGGCCCGGGGAAGAGCATCGAGTGATGACCGACCCCGAAGGCAACGAGTTCAGCATCGTTTCGCCGTTTCCACCCGATCTCGCGGTTCGATGATTCCCGGTCGATGATGGCCGATATTGCGATCCGTGAACGCGTGGGCATAGCGCCCGAACTCGCTGATGCGTTTGTCCGTGCGGCGATCGGCGGCATCTCGATCGATGGCTATCCGAGTGCGCTGCAATGGCAGGTCATCGGCCAGATTGCGTCGCACGTCTTTGGCATCGAGATCGACCCCGTCACGGTCCACGCGCTCGACGCCCGCACCGCAGGCGAACTCATCACTGACCCCGCGCTGCGGCGACGGCTCGTTCAGGCCATCGTCACCCTCGAGCTCCTCGAAGACCCCATCCCTCCGGAGCTTGCGAACCACGTCCGCCGATTCGCACGCACACTGGGCGTGTCCGAACCGATGGTCAACGCAGCCCGAAGCGCCGCAACCGGGCACCTCGCCGTGATGTATGCCGACATCCAACGCAACTCCTTTTACGCGGAAGAAGCCCGTCAACTCATTCTGAACGGTCACCTGTGGCGGATCCTGCGGTCTCGGTTCGCGTACCGCGACCTCGTTGCGAGTCGAGCAATCGAACGAAAGTGGGCTGCGCTCGCCGACATGCCCGCGGGCTCGCTCGGCCGGGCCGTCGGGGAGTTCTACCGAGTTCACCATTTCCCGATTCCGGGAGCGCGCCGCGGCATCGGTGAAATCGGCGCGCAACACGATTTCGTGCACGTACTCGCCGACTATCCCCCGGACCCCGATGGCGAGATCAGTGTGTTCGCGTTCAGCGCGACCGCCATGGACGACCCGAAAGGGTTTGTCCAAATGGTGATGACCCTCGGCATGTTCCAGAACGCCACCATCACCCACGTGGCGGGAAAGCCGGTGGCCATCGCCCGATCCGGCACCATGGAAGAACCGGGCGCGGCCGCCCGTTTCGGCGACGCCCTGCACCGGGGAACCGTCTGCAAGGTGGACGCGCTCGGGATGGACCATTTCTCGATCGCGGCCGAACCGCTCGCGACATTGCGCGATCGGTTCGGGATACAACCGCGCGAAGACACGAGCCGCCCGGGCGCGCTCGATGCCCTCGATCCTCCTGGTACCCCGCCGGCTTCAGCCCCCTGAGCGCGCAACCGGTTGACCGCGCCCGGACGTCAGGACCATCGCCGCCACTGCCAGACAGGACCCCGCGAGCAGCAGGCTCGGCAGTACCAGTGCTTCAGAGAATGCAAGGGCTGCGTTCGCGTCGGAACGGTTCTGGCCGGCGGCGAAGAGCGCGCCGACCACCGCGAGACCGATCAGCGCACCGAGTTGGCGAATCTCATTGATCATCCCGGATTCCAGGCCCGCCGCGCTCATATCGCCTTCCATCGCGGCCACGTTCGACACGTTGAACACCACGCTCTGACCCACGCCGGTCAGCACCAAGGCAACGACCAGGATCGCGGTGCCGGTACTCGCGCTCAGAACCGCGAAGAGCGCCACGGATCCCGCGACGATGAGGAGCCCTCCCGCCATCAGCGGCGCCACCGTTGACGACCGAGTGACACGGCCCACCAACGGAGACAACACGACCAGTGGGATTGTCATCGCCAGGAACACCGCGCCTGCCGCCACCGGTTTCAAGCCCTGCACCTGTTGGAGGTAGAGCGACGCAAAAAAGGCCACCACGGCGAACGCGGCGTTGCCGACAAACGCAGCCGCGGCAATCGCGGAGTACCTCCGCCCGAAGAGGCTCCGGTCAAGGATCGGCCGCGACGATCGTCGATCCAGGACCGCAAAGGCAGCGAGCAGCGCAGCGGCAACCGCGGCGGGAACCACCACCGCAGTGGATGCCCAACCGGAATCCGGACCGGCGAGAACGGCAAACACCGCGAACCCCAATCCCAACGTGAGCAATGCGGCCGGCCGCAGCCCGCTCCACGCGGTCGGCATGTCCGCCGCCGTACGCGGTGCCGGTCGACCGGAATCGCGCGCGCCTCGCAGCAGCACGAGCACCACGATCGCGATGGGGACGTCGATCAGAAAGAAGATCCGCCACGATCCAAGAGCAGCAAGCAAACCTCCAACCAGCGGACCCGCCGCGGAGCCCGCCGCGCCCACGCCGGCCCAGATCCCCACCACCCGACCGCGATCACCCTCCTTCGCGGTGCTGCTCACCAGCGAGAGTCCAGTTGCCGCGAGCGCCGAAGCCCCCAGACCTTGGGCCATCCGCCCGAAGATCAACACCTCGGCCGACCCCGCGAGCCCCGAGGCCAAGGCACCCAGCGCGAAGATCACCAGCCCGATCCGAGTCAAACGAACCGCGCCGATGGAGTCGGCACATCCACCCATTGCGATGAGCGGCGCCGCGAGCGTGAGCAGGTAACCATTGACGACCCAGGTGAGTTCGGCCGTACTCATGTGGAGGTCGCGTCCCACCGAGTGGAGCAACACCGACGCGCCGAGAAAATCCAGCGCGACCACCACGTTGATCGCGCACAGGACCACGACCAACCGACCGAGCGGCTTCCGTTTGGTCACGCCACGAGACCAAGCGCTCGCGCCGACGCGAGCTGGACCCCAGGATCGAGCAGGTGCGCAAACGCATCCGAGCACCATGCACCGAGGTCGTCATCGAAGGCGGCCGGAACTGCTGCCAGCGCGACCCCGGCCGCGGCGGCGAGGGTCTCACGCACGGTCGATCCCATCGCAACGCCATCCCGATCGCGCGGGCCGAACGGCACCGACCAGAAGTCGGGCGTCTGCATTGTGGGCGCGCCGCCGGGAATGGTTCCCGGACCATCGGGCGCGACCAGTGTGATGCTCGCGGAGCCACGCCGCCGTGAGTTCAAGAGCGTGATCGTGATCGAGTTCTGACGGCGCGCCAACTCGGTCCCCTGCGACCCGAGCTCGGGATCACGAGCGAGGAGTTGAGCATGGGCATACGCGCCCAGCGCGTGGAGCAGCGTCTCCTCTGCGTGGCCCGCATCTGACCCTGACCACAGGAGCGCATGCACGACCGACGGAAGTACCAGCCGTGGGTCCTCGGCGCGATAGCGGATGTTCACCACGCGGCGGGCGTCCGGGTTGCCGGCCTCGGGACCCACAATGCGACCGACACTCGCGGGCGTACCGTAGGCGAGCTCGCCCCCGTCGAGAAGACGCCCGGCCCGATACGCGTGCAGCGCCACCTCCCCCACCGTCCCTTCGAGCTGCGCGAGTGCTGCGATGAGTTCGGCGTCGGAGTGTTCCGCACCCGCCGCCGGCGTCATCGGCGGACCGCCGGGATAGATCCCTGGCTGGCCGAACAACGTCTCCGCCGTAAACCGGCTCCGGCGGAGTGGCGGCCGCGGGGGTGCGGCGAGCAACTCCCGTTCCTCGTCGATGCCTTCAGGCCGGTCGCGATCCTGATACTCAGTCACCGCTCGACGGTACCGGGGGCCATTCCAAAGTCGGAGGACCGTCGGCAACGCCACCCGTCGAGGTCAGACCGAAAGGGCCCGGAGGCGGGCAGGGCGACGCGCCTCCCCACCTCCACACGCGGATCCTGACGCGCCGCACGCCCGATGATCAGTGGCCGGCCTCCGAATCGGTGTCGACCACGATCACCTTGTAGTTCGCGTCGAGCCGGACATCCGCGACGGAACCATCGGGGCGGGTCACCTCGACCTCCCATACGGCACCTTTCTCGCCATCTCGCTCAACTGCATTCACCGTCCCGCCAGTCTCCTTGACGGCCGCGGCGCTCGCCTGATCGGCGGCTGGACCACTCACGCGACCCTCCCGGTCACCGCTACCCCCCAGGTCACCGCCACTCGCCATCGCCGCGGCTCCGCCAGTCAAGGCGACTGCCACCATGACACCGGCCACGATCGTTCCGGCCATGCGCTTCTTCATCGTTCCTCCTCAAGGTTTCTGTGTTGCTGCAAGCTCGAAGGTCGAGCCCGACCTCGAGTATGCGCTCGGGCTCCTTGAGTGAGCGTGTAGCGAACATGTGAATGCTCAAATGCTCGTGGGGATCCGGATGGTGGCGATCGCACCTCCAGCGGGGACGTTCGCCACCGCCGCCGAACCACCGTGGGCATTCGCCGCCGCACGCACGATCGCCAGACCGAGGCCCGTCCCACCGGCCGACCGAGCCCGAGCATCATCGGCGCGACGAAACCGGTCGAACGCATGCGGTAGGAAGTCGGCGGGGAAACCACGGCCGATATCTCGCACCTCGATGACCACGTTCTTCGCTTCCGTTCGCAGCCCGACCGTGACGGCCCCATCCACGGGTGAAGCGTTGAGCGCATTCTCCAGCAGGTTGTCGACAGCGCGCCGGAGGAGATCGGGATCGAACCGTGCCTCGACGTCTTCGCTCGGACTGAACTCAACCGTGACTCCGCTCCTCGCGGCGTGGGCGCGAATACTCGAAACCGCTTCGTGGAGCAGCCCGTTCACCGATCCGGCAGACAGTTGCGCTGCTCGGTCGGTGTCGTGGCGCGCCAGGAAGAGCAGCTGATTCGCGAGGTGCACGAGCCGGTCGGTCTCAAACACTGCGTGGGCAATCGCGTCCCGCAACTCCTCTATCGAACGCTTCGGTCGGTCCGCGAGCTCGAGCTCGGTTCGCAACACGGCGAGCGGAGTGCGCAGTTCGTGGCTGGCATCGGCGACGAAGGCCCGCTCTCGAGTGAGGGCCCCCTGGAGATCGGCCAGAAGCTCGTTCATCGTGGAAGCAAGTGTCGCGATCTCGTCGCGGGTCGACGGCACCGGCAACCGAGCGCTGAGATCGTGCATCGAGATGTCCGCGGCCGTGCGGCGCAGCCGCTCGACGGGGCGGAGGGCGGCGCCGGCGAGCAGCCAACCGCCGAATCCGGCGACGAATACCGCAACGAGTCCGCCGAAGATGAGTGCATCGCGCACTCGGCGCGCCGCCTCGCGGGTCGGTTCGAGTGACGTCGCGACCACGACAACGCGCGTCCCACTCCCGACCTCGGTCGACCGTGCGAGCACGCGGAACGGCTCCTGCTCGCGCCCGACGTTGACGTTGGTGAACACGGATCCTCGCCGTGCTGCGCGGCGCGTCGCGGCCGCAATCACAGGCCGTTTCCCGGCCTCGACCGAGCTCTCGACGACGCGACCTTGATCGTCGAGAATCTGCTCCACCCGATCGCGGCTCGCAAGCGTTCGGCCTCCCGATTGGGAGCCGCCCGTCGAGAGCGTCCTCGCGATCGCGTCGTACTGCGCGCGGAGCCCCGGTTGGAGGGAATGCTCCAGGCCGCGCTCGAAGGACACAACGAACAACAGGCCTCCGATGACAACGAGAGCAGTCGTCGCTAGCGCGAACGCGACGGCGAGCCGAAGCCGGATCGGCATATCAGTCCTCCGGGTCGCGCAGGCGGTAACCCGCGCCGCGGACGGTTTCGATGTCCGCACATCCGAAGGGATGGTCGATCTTCCGGCGGATGTAGGAGATGTACTGATCAACAACATTCGAGAGCCCGTCGTAGGCGAAGTCCCAAACATGATCGAGGATGTGAGTTCGGGTCACCACCTCCCCGGAGTGGCGCATGAGGAGCTCCAGGAGCGCCATCTCCTTCGGCGACAACACGATCTCGACGTCGCCGCGCCACACTCGGTGCCGGGCCGGGTCCAAGCGAAGGTCACCGACTTCGAGCACGACCGGACGGGTCCCGTGGTGACGCCGCACGAGGGCTCGGATCCGAGCCGCGAGTTCAGCAAAGCTGAACGGCTTCGTGAGGTAGTCGTCGGCGCCCGCATCCAATCCCGCCACCCTGGCGTTGACCTCGTCACGAGCGGTCAGGAGCAACACCGGCGCCCAACGCTCGGCTTGACGAAGCCGCCGACAAACCTCGAATCCGTCGATGCCCGTCAGCATGACGTCGAGGACGATCGCGTCATAGTCGTTCTCGGTCGCCATCCACAGGCCGTTCGTACCGTCGAGTGCGAGGTCGACCGCGTAGCCCTCCTCGCGGAGTCCACGGGAGAGGAGCGCACTCATTCGCTCCTCATCCTCTACGACCAAAATCCGCATGAGGCCAGGATACGAGTCTCAACATGTGAGACCGATGTGAGTCAGCCCTTGACGCGGCCCGTCTCGTAGGCCCACATGGCTATTTCGACGCGATTTCGGGCGCCGAGTTTGCTCATCAGACTGCCGAGGTGGGTCTTGGCCGTGCTGAGACTGATGTAGAGCTCGGCGGCGATCTCGGCGTTGGTCCGACCCTTGGCCACGGTGAGCAGCACCTCCTCCTCGCGTTCCGTCAACGCATCAACGGGCTGAACCGGTGGTGTCCTCGTGTCCGTGTCGGCGAACGCGGCGAGGAGCCGAACCGTCACGCTCGGGGCGATCAGTGCGTCACCGTCTGCCGCGGCATGGACGGCCTGCACCAGGAGCGCGGGACCGGCATCTTTGAGCAGGAAACCGCGCGCACCGGCTTTGAGCGCGCCGTGCACATACTCGTCGAGGTCGAAGGTGGTGATGATGACGATGGCGAGAGGATCATCGACGTCGGGTCCGGCCAGTTGTCGAGTGGCCTCGATTCCATCCATCTCGGGCATACGGATATCGAACAGGCACACGTCCGGGCGGAGCTCGCGGGCCAGCGCCACGGCGTCACGTCCGTTTGCGGCCTCACCGATCACCTCGATATCGGGTTGGGCGTCGAGGATCATTTTCAACCCCGCGCGGATCAGATGCTGATCATCGGCAACGATCACGCGCACGGTCATGCCGGGGTGCCGTTCCTGGGCAGTACCGCAGTGATGGTCCAACCACGATCCGGTCTCGGACCGGCCTCGAGGGTGCCGCCGAGGAGCTTGGCTCGTTCGGCCATACCCACGAGTCCGAAGCCCGGCGAACCGCCGGCACCGAAGGGGTTGGGGTCGCCGTCGTCGCGCACGGTCAGGGAAACGCAGCGTTCGTCTCCGGCGACCGAGACCTCGATCCGGGTCGCGTGGCGGGCATGTCGACGAACGTTCGTGATCGATTCTTGGGCGAGGCGGTAGATCGCGGCGCCGACCGATGGTCGGAGATCGTCCAGAACCCCCGACAGGTGAACATCGACGTACGGCGACTCTCCGGTGTTGCCGGCGAGCAACTTGATGTCGGCCACGGTGCGTTGCGGAGCGAGGTCGGGATCCTCGCCTCGCCGGAGCGCACCGACCATGATGCGCATCTCGGCGAGCGTTCGCGATGCCTCTGCTTCAATGGCTTCGAGCGTGTCCACCGCGGCGCCGGGATCGGTCGTCGCCACGGTTCGGCCAGCCTGGGCCTGAATAATGATCGCCGAGACATGGTGGGCGACGGTGTCGTGCAGGTCGCGCGCCAACTGCTCACGCTCGCGCAGCTTGACCTGGTCCAGTTCACGGACTCGCGACGTGGTGCGGTAGCGGATCGCGGCTCCGAGCGCGGCCGGAAACAAAAAGAACACCGTCGCCGCGGCTATCTCGCCGATGTTGTTGACGGCGCCGGATCCGTTGGGAAGGTGACCGATGAGCATGATCGCGAGGCCGGTCACGCATTGGCGACCCGAGCCCCA
>JANPBJ010000098.1:0-9285 GCA_031430375.1 Acidimicrobiia bacterium | reverse complement strand
ACTGATCGGGAACCAGTTCCGGCGCGCGAACCCGACGGAGCACGCGAGCGCCACGCGAGACACTCGTCCCCAGCGCGCGCATGGTGTGAAACCTCATGGTCGATACCAGCGCGGCCGAACGGACCTTCCCGATCACTTCGTCATCCCGGTGCCGTCACCTCGCGTGAAGTCCAATCGCGGCAATCGCCGCGACCGCCGGAGAAGGTAGCCCGCGGCTCGGAGGACCCGATCCTGGCACCGAGGTCGTCGACGAGCCCGTTCGGGTGGCATCGTCCTCCGAGTACGATCTTCGCCTGTGATGGGCCCGCCTTCTGCGTCGGATTCGGCAGACGAACCGGCGGGTGGCGGTCGGGCGGCGGACCCCTTCATCTTCATCCTGGGCCACGAACGCTCGGGCACCACAATGCTGCGAGCCATGCTGGATTCTCATCCGGAGCTCGCAGTTCCACCGGAAGCCCACTCGGTGATCCCGCTCATGGGTCGCCAGGTTCAACCCCTCGACCGCAACGGGTTCCTTCGCAGTTTCGCTTCCGACAAGTACTTCGCCGACTGGCAGCTCCCGATCGAGTCCCTGTCGTTCCTCCACGATGATCCGCGAGTGGTGACCCGCGCCGACGCATTGGCAGCGGCCTACTCCGCATACGCGCACGCGCACGGCAAGGCCCGGTACGCCGACAAGACACCGAGCCACACTGCCGAGATCGAACTCCTGGCCGCGCGATTCCCCAACGCGGTGTTCATCCACATCCTGCGTGACGGCCGCGACGTAGCGGCGTCGATGGTCACCATGGATTTCGGTGCATCGCGGTTCGCCGAGGCGGCCCGCACCTGGCGGCGCAAGACCCTCCGGGCGCATCGAGCCGGACAAGAGCTCGGGCCAGCTCGGTATCGCGAGATCCACTACGAGGATCTCGTCGCCGAGCCCGAAAGGTCTCTCGCAGCGATCTGCTCGTTCGTCGGCCTCCCGTTTGCTCCGGAGATGCTGCGCTACCACGAGCGAGCCGATGAACTACTGGCCGGCGTCCGCGACACCGACCACATTCAGGGCATCCGTCGGCCCCCCACCGTCGGCGTACGCGATTGGCACGTTGATGTGTCTCCGCAAGACCTCGCGCTCTTCGACGAGATCGCCGGCGACGCACTCGATCTTCTTGGCTACCCGCGGTCTGGGCTGCGTCGTTCCATGCGGGCGCGAGCACGCGCCGAAACGGTGGAACTCAAGATGCGCGCCCATCGGGCGCGACGCGTGTCGTCACGACGGATCGGCCGGCGCGTCGGGTCGCTCCTACCGAAATCCACCCCGGCGACTCGGACACCAGTGTTCACGTCCGCGCCGGCTACCCAGATGGAGCCGGTGGTCGCTGAGCCCGACCTTGACCTCTCGGTGATCATTCCCGCATACAACGCGGCCGACACGATCGCAGCTCAGTTGGAAGCGCTCGAGGCGGAGACGTATGAGGGAACCTGGGAGATCGTGGTCGTCGACAATGGGTCCACCGATGCCACCGCCGCGATCGCCGACAATTGGGCGGCACGGTGCCCGCGCATTCGCGTCGTCGACGGTTCACAGGCGAGTGGAGCTGCCCACGCTCGCAACGTCGGCGCCCAGTCGGCACAAGGCTCGGCGTTGGCCTTCTGCGATGCCGACGACATCGTGGTCACCGGTTGGGTCGAGTCGATCGCCACCGGTCTCACAGACCATGAGTTCGTCTGCGGCCCGTTCGAACTCAGTCGGTTGAATCCGAGCTGGCTCGTCGAGGCAAAGGGCACCACCGGAACGAGCGGCATCGTCTGGTTCGACGACGTCTTCCCGTTCGCGAGTTCGTGCAATCTCGGGGTGCGACGTGATCGATTCCTCGCGCTCGGCGGTTTCGACGAGCGGATCAACGTCTGGGAAGACGTAGAGCTTTCGCTGCGCTTGTACCTTGCAGACGTTGAGCTGCACTACCTGGCAGATGCCGGCGTTCACTATCGCTACCGCCAAACGCGGGCAGACCTCTTCGAGCGGGCCCGCGCCTACGGCGCGTGTCGTCCGCAGATCGCCGAACGATTACGGGCATATTCCGGCAGGGAGGTATCCCGGTTCGGCGGATGGCGGAACTGGGCCTGGCTGATCCGGCACCTCGGGTTGCTGCGATCGCACGCAGGCCAAGCGCAGTGGCTGTGGACCGCGGGGCTGCGGCTGGGCGCTCTCGAGGGGTCGTGGAAAGTCCGACGCCTCTACCTCTGAGCACCAGTCACAGCTCGAACGCGGCGGCGGAGCCGTCCGAGCGTTCCGCGGGCACGGCGACGCAGTGCCTGACCACGGAGGACCAACGGCTGATGAAACGACTGGCTCATCCACTCTTCGTCGAGCGTCCCGCTCCCCGTCCGTCGGAATGCGACCCATTGCGAACCGACGCGAATGCGTTCCCAACGGGGATCATGCTCGAGGTAGCGGCGCAGCTCGTACGGGGCAGCCAGATGCGTGTCATCGACAATCAAGATCCCGCCCTCGACAAGATGCGATGCCGCGTAATACCAGTCGAGCTGAGGGAACGGGAATCCGTGACACCCGTCGACCATCACCAGATCCAAGTCGCCGATCTCGAGTCTCGGCAGGGTCACACTCGATGAGCCGGGATGGAACGCAACCTCCTCGGTACTGATGCCCTGCGTCTGACACCAGGATTGAACCGCCAGTCCTTCGGACTCGTCGAGGAACACCGCCGCGTGGTGCGCACCGGCGGCTGCGAACACGATGGTCGTGGCCCCACACCCGGTCTCCAGACTTCGCGTCCCCGCACCGACCGTCGACGCGATGAACTCGAGACAGTCGTGGGCCGCGGCCCACACCCCCTGGGGTGCGCCCTCATGCACGCTCGGTGGATCGGTGGCCATCAACTCGATCGCGCGTTTCGGATCAACCCTCACCATGCGACGTTCACCTTGTACCGGTCCCGATTCGCTCGTGGCCTGTTCCCGGGTTCTGCACACCCCAGCTGCCTGCCCGAGCCCGCCGCAGCCGAGCTTCCACAATCCCGAGCTTGGCCATCTGGCGAGCCCGCACGGTGGAGTTCTTGGCCATCGCACCGTTCTTGAGCCATGTGAGACCACCGTAGTGACGGAATTTGCTTCTCCATGCGGTGGGCATTTCTTCCCACGTCAGGCCCGCTTCCACCAGACCCTCGAAGTACGTGGCCCCCACATCGAACGACACACCGACCGCATGCGACAACGGGTCTTTCACGTCACGCGATTGGAACGTGGCATCCACAACACCCCGCACCTGATCGAGGTCAAGCAACAGCAACCATGGACTGGGACGGTTGGCCAGGCGTCGAGTTGCTCCGGTGACGGGATGGACGTACAGGCCGCTCGGGCTCAGCATTCGAGCACAGACCATGGCCGCCCCCGTCTGCTGCGCCTTCGCGACGAGATCGGTCAACCAACCCGGTTCGCGGTACTCCACATCCGAATCAGAGAACACGGCGTAGCGCGAGGGGCAGGTGCTCAACCAACCGTCGATCCAGTCGGGATGCGTGCGCCCACCGGCCGCTTCTTCAAGTGTGAGCCAGCCCAGCGCTTCCCACGCGCGCAACAACTCCACCGACCCGTCTGTCGATCCCGCGTCGCCCACCAAGAGATCGAACTCTCTCCCGGCGTACTGACGCATCGAACGAATACAGAGCTCGGTCACGTGAGCTGTGTTCAGCGTGGCGACGTGCACGGTCACCGTGGGGTCCCCGGCCGGGCGGGCGGGCGGCGGGCCGGCGGTTCCGATCGCTCCGACGGGCTGCCCATCGAGGTGTTCGGACACGGCTTCGAGCCACGCACTCTCGGCATCACCGAGCGTGAGACCATCGATCTTGATGTCGGAGCGCAACCGTGTGGACGCTCCGTTGTGGTACACGAACTCTCCGAATACCGATCCGAGCTGGAGCGGACCGCGAACCCGTGTACGCGGAAACGCAGTGATCCGATCCTTGCCCTCGCGCACCGTGATGCTCTCGCCGGTGTCCCACTCATCGATGCCCATGCGATCCGGATCCCACGTTCCGATGTGTGGTGTGAACGTGTGACGCTCCGACGCGAAGTGCTCGGTCCGCATCACCAGACAGCATGGGTGGATATAGCCGCGAGCCGCCTCGGCCCCGGCGACGGTTTTCCCCTCGCGCAGCGGCGCCGTCAGCGTTGCGAGCCAATCTGGTGCGATCGGGAACGCGTCCACATCGAGCGCCACGATGAACTCGGTACGACTGAGTAGGAAGGCGAGGTCCATCGCGGGTCCGTGGTAAATGTTCTGGGGCAACAGGAGACACCGCACCCGGCCCTGGGCGCGCATGGCTCGCAAGAACTGGCGGCTGCCGTCGGTCGACCCGTTGTCGATCACCAGCACTTCCACCGGTTCTCCGGGGGGACCACCGAACCGTTCGATCGCCCGCAACGCATCACGCAGCAAGTCCATCGAGTTCCAGTTGACGATGGCGATCGTGACACCCGGGCGGAGCCCGAGGCCCGGAACGCGCGATCGAAACACCACCTTCCAACGCAGCAACCGAAAGAGGAGATTCAGCGGACGATTCAACGCCGCATCGTCCACGATCGACGACTCCCACGGCGGAATGAACTCTTCCCGATCTATCCGCCGCGCCTTGAGCGCGGACGCACTGATCGCGCGCCATACGGCCGAGGGGATCGGGGTGACCGCAGTCAGGATTCGAGGGCGGGGCATGCGTCGCTACTGTAGGCGGGCAGATACGGCCTTTGTTCGCCCCCCTTTTCGTTGTATGGAGTAGCCACATCGAACTCTCCGTCATCATCCCGGCCCACAACGAAGCCGCGGTGATCGCGCACCAACTCGACGCGCTGGCGGCCCAATCGTGGGACGGCGACTGGGAAGTCATCGTCGTCGACAACTGCTCGACCGATGGCACCGCGGCGGTCGTCGAAGCCCATGCCCGTGCCCACAAAAGGGTTCGGGTCGTGCCGGCGTCCGAGCAACCAAGCCGCAACTACGCGCGCAACGTCGGGATCATGGCGAGCCGCAGCCGCGGATTCGCGCTGACCGACGCGGATGACATCGTCGGACCATCGTGGGTGGCGGCCATGGGTGACGCGCTGCGCGACCACGAGCTCGTCACGGGCCCGCTCGAACTGGACCGTCTCAATCCGGCTTCGTTGGCCGACTCGCGCGGCCGACGCCACGAGTGGAAATCGCCCACCTTGTGTGGTGTGTTCCCTGCGGCTCATGGCAACAACATCGCGATGCAGCGGGCGGCCTACGACCGAATCGGGGGCTTCGACGAGGATCCCCGATTGCTCGGCTCTGAAGATATCGAGATTTCCATGCGGGCCTGGATGGACGGCATCGTCCTCTTCTTCTCGCCGGATGCGGTGGTGCACTACCGGTACCGAACTGATCCGCGAATCCTCTGGCAACAAGGCCGTCGGTACGGTCGGTCGCGGCCCATGCTGGTGCGGAAGCTCCGCGAATCGGGCCGACCCCGTCCGCCGCGATTCGCCGGCTGGCGCTCATGGGCCTGGCTCGTGGTCCACGTCGCGGATGTAGGACGGCCCGAACGGCGCGCCGCTTGGGTGTGGGTCGCGGGCAACCGGCTGGGGCAACTCGAAGGATCGATCCGCTATCGTGCCCTCTTCGTCTAGGCCCGCGAGGAAGCCGTGAATCCAGCAGGCGGAGCCGACCCGCGGAGCTCGAAAGTGATCATTACCGGTACCGGTCGCGCCGGAACCACGCTCCTCGTTCAGGTGCTCACCGACCTCGGACTCGATACCGGCTTTACCTCCGATGCCGAAGGCGACCCGAGAGTGCATGGGGGTCTCGAACGCGACATCACCGACCCCAACGCGCCGAGGATTATCAAGAGCCCCTATCTCAGCTGGCAA
This sequence comes from Acidimicrobiia bacterium, assembly GCA_031430375.1. Taxonomy (GTDB): domain Bacteria; phylum Actinomycetota; class Acidimicrobiia; order IMCC26256; family JAENVU01; genus JAENVU01. Next base: position 3,399 of record JANPBJ010000098.1, on the reverse strand, counting down.
CTCGGCGACATCATCGATTCCGGGAAAGCCGTGGTGGAACACGTGATCGTTCCGATCCGTGATCTCGAAGTGGCGGCCGCGAGCCGAGTGCGGAGCACAAAGTACGGAACAAACCTCCGCACACGCGGCGGCCTGTTCGGAACCGCCACCGCGACCAAACAGCGCGATGTGCTGGCCCGCTTCGAGTACGAGCTGTTCTTCACCATCGCTCGGCTGAACCTCCCGCACACGCTGCTCTATTTCCCCCGCCTCGCCCAAGACTGGGAGTACACGTACTCGAAGCTCTCCTTTCTCGACCCCTCGATCCCCGCCGAGCGGTGGAAGGAAACCATCGAGCGTCGGTACCAACCCACCTGGGTGCACGAAACGCCGCTGTCCAAGTCCGAGCGAGCGCTCGCGGTGGCCGGGACGATCTACCAACGCGGCATCACCCGTCCCATCCGAGGCGTGCGCCGAATCCTGGTCCGAAACCGAGCCAACTCCGGGCCCACTGCGCCGTAGCGGACGGGCCGCCCAGCCCGTCGGGGCGTCCCGGTGATCGCGCTAATCTCTTCGGCCATGCCGTACGTCGGGCCGCCAATGACCGGCCGCTATTTGGACCTCCTTGCCGAGATCCATGCCCGTTGCCAACCGCGGACATACCTCGAGATCGGTATGCGCAACGGCGAGTCGCTCGCGCTCGCGCGGCCCGAAACACTCGTCATCGGGATCGACCCACTGCCGACCGTGTGGAACAAGGTCAACGCCGACGCCGGGCTGTTCTTCGAAACGAGCGACGACTTCTTCGCGAACAGAAATGTCCCCGCCCTGCTCCAGGGTCAGCCGATCGACCTCGCCTTCATCGACGGCATGCACCTGTTCGAGTTTGCGCTGCGCGACTTCCGCAACGTCGAACGCAACGCGGCGCCGGGATCGGTGATTCTGATCCACGACTGCCTCCCACCCACCGCGGCGATGGCCACCCGAGAACGCCAAACCGCGATGTGGACCGGCGACACCTGGAAGACGATCTGCTGTCTGGCCGAACTTCGGCCCGATCTCGATATCTCCACAGTCGCGGTCAAAGGCTCCGGTCTCGGCGTCATCCGCAGATTGGATCCACACAACACCGTGCTCTTTGACCGTTACGACGAAGCCATAGAACGCTTTCAGCCGCTCACCTTCGACCACATCGACGGGTGCCAAGAAGAGCGACTCCACGTTGTGCCAAATACCCCCGAGGTCATTCACGAGCTGATCCCCGTGTGGCCCGCCGCCACCAGCCGATCGACACCATCGCCGAAGCGATACCCGCGCTCGTGGCCGGTACTGCGCTACCAGATGCTGCGCAACGCTCGCACCGGCGCGCGGCGCGCCCAGCGCGTCCTCACTCGCTCCGGTTCGTCATCCTGAACGCGTTTCGACGCAGCGGGCGCGCTTGATGATCCACGTCGTGACCGTGCACTTCATGGACGATCGCTGGATCGGCCCCCAGCTGCGTTTCCTGAAGCGCAATCTGGCCGATGATCACCGTGTCTACGCATGCCTCAACGGCATCGACCCCGCATGGCAGGACCGGTTCCATCAAACACACGATCTCCAAGGATCACACGCCGACAAGTTGAACGAGCTCGCACGGATCGTCACGAGTTCCGGCGCCGCCGCGGAGGACCTCCTGCTCTTCATCGACGGCGACGCGTTCCCGATCGGTCCGGTACACCGCGACCTCTTACACGGCACGCCACTGGCGGCAGTGCGTCGTGACGAGAACCTGCACGACCGCCAACCCCATCCGTGCTTCTGTATCACCACCGTTGGATTCTGGAATGAGATCGGCGGCGATTGGGGCAAGGGCCACACGTGGACCGTCGAAGGTGGGCAGCAAGTCACCGACGTTGGCGGAAACCTCCTCGGGAACTTGGAGTCCAAGGACATTGCGTGGCATCCGCTGCTGCGAAGCAACCGCGTAGATCTCGATCCACTCCTGTTCGGCATCTACGGCGATGTGGCCTACCACCATGGAGCGGGCTTCCGGGTCCCGAAGTCGCGCCAGATGATGATGACGTCACGCCAGGAAGTCCTTTGGGCCGCGTCGGCGGCGCGAATCCCCGCCTGGGTTCCCGGGCTTGGCCGGCTCGAGCGCTCAGCGCGTTTTCGCGTCGCCGATTTCCGTCATCGCCGCCAGGTGACCGAGCTCGCGGGCAAAGCACGCAACGTCGCCGAAGACATCTACCGCGAAATCGAAACCGACGACACGTTCTTCCGACGATTCCAATGAGCACGATCAAGCTTCCCAACTTCTTCATCCTCGGTGCGGGACGTTCCGGCACGACCACACTCGCCGCGGTCTTGCGCGACCACCCGGAGATCTTCCTCTCGACGCCGAAGGAGCCGACCTTCTTCTCCGAGCCGTTCCAGGTGACCCGCAACCCGATCACCTACGCCAAGCTGTTCGACGGTGCCGCAGGTTGCAGCGCCGTCGGCGAGGCGAGCCACGCGTACCTGACCCATCCCGACGCGGCCCAGACTCTCCGGGCGTTCTTCCCCGACGCCCGATTCATCGTCATGTTCCGCAATCCGGCCGATCGGGCGCTGGCGATGTACTCGTACATGCTCGAGAACGGCTACGAGCTGCACCGCAGCTTCGAACGCGCCCTGGCGGCCGAGGATCGCCGGTTCGCCAGCGCGCGGTTTGCGCGTGATTGCCCGCACTACTTCTGGAACTTCATGTACTTCCGGTCCGGCCTTTTCGGTGAACAGGTGCAGCGTTATCTCAGCCTGTACCCGCGCGACCAATTCCTGTTCACCACCCTGTACGACCTGCATCGCGAGCCCAATCGTGTGCTGGGCGATGTCGCAACGTTCCTCGGTGTCACGCCCTTAGAGGTCGCAGAACTCCCGCGGTACGGATCAAGCAAAGGCATCCGATCGATCCCGCTGCAGTACGTGGAGCGCACCATGGTGAGGCGATTGGCGCGCCATAACGTTCCCACAATGTCGGCTGCGAGGCGACGCCTGATCGAATGGAATCGCGGCACGCCACCAACCATGCGGCCCGAAACGCAGCGCCTCCTCCTCGATCGGTTCGCAACCGACCTCGCGCACCTGCACGAACTGACCGGCATCGACGTGCTCGGCGTTCAAGCCGCCACCGATCATCGCGACGACCCGGACCTCCCGGCAACCGCTCCCGCATAGACCGCTCGCAGCGCCTCGCCAACCCGTTCCGGAGCTTGCTCGACCGCGACCCGTCGGGCCGCGTCCGAGCGCTGTTGCCACGCGGCGGGATCGCTGAATGCGTTCACGAGTGCGCCGGCAACAGCGCTCGGACGCGGCCCGACGGGTCGCGGTCGAGCAAGCTCCGGAACGGGTTGGCGAGGCGCTGCGAGCGGTCTATGCGGGAGCGGTTGCCGGGAGGTC
>JANPBJ010000097.1:0-7254 GCA_031430375.1 Acidimicrobiia bacterium | reverse complement strand
TGGTCCATGAACACCCAGCTGCGTCGATGGATGGCCGACGGCCCCACCCCCTGCAACGCCACCTTGTGCTTCGGGCACGGGTAGCCCTTGTTGAGCTCGAAGCTCCAGTACGGACGGTGCTCCGCCTCCGCCCGCATGATCCGGTCACGGGTGACCTTGGCCAGGATCGACGCCGCCGCGATGGAGAGGCAGCGGGCATCGCCCTTCACCAGCAGCTCGCTGGTGCCCGCCCCCACGAAGACCCAGTTGCCGTCGAGCAGAACGCGATCCGCCGGCACTCCGAGGTCGTCGAGGGCCCGCCCTGCCGCGAGGCGCTGCGCCTCCGACATCCCCAGCTCGTCGCACTCCTCCTCGCTGGCGTGGCCGACGGACCACGCCACGCACCAGTCGGCCACGCGGTCGAACATCGCCTCGCGCTCGGCCTCGGTCAGCATCTTCGAGTCACGGATCTTGTTGACGCGCCGATCCTTGGGCACGACCGCGGCGCCCAGCGTCAGCGGTCCCGCCCACGCGCCCCGCCCCACCTCGTCGATGCCACACACGAGATGATCACCGGACTCCCAACACTTGCGCTCGAGGCGCAGCGTCGGTCGGGTGCGGGTACTCACCATTTCCAACCTCGCACACCAACGCTCGGCACACGACGACATCCACAAGGCGTCGGTCGGGTGCGGGTACTCACCTCCGGACCGTACCCGGGGAAGGTCTTGACAGGTGGGTTTACGATCACGCCGTGGATGCCGGGACGCGAGTGGAGGTGCGGTCGAGATTCGACCGCCAATGGGCTCGCGGCTTCGAGATTGTGGAAGCAGTTGGTGGGCCGACCCCCGGGTATCTCATCCGTCGCCGATCCGACGGTTCGATCCTGCCGCTCGTCTTCGTCAACGACGACGTCCGCGAGGAACACCGCCGCACCAACACCATGTGGTGGGTATAGCGCGAGCCCGAACGCGGGGCTCAGCTGTCTTTGAGCGCCTCAATCAGGGTTTCGATCGGAAGGGCCTGCATCGTGGTGGTACGCATCGTGCCCCGTGCGGCGAGCGCCACCGCGGCCTTTGCCATCGTTGCTTCGTCGGGCGCCTCGATGATGTTCAGGAAATCCCACTGGCCCATCAGTGCGTACTGCGCGACCACCGTGAGGCCCATCGCCTCGACTTCCTTGGTCACCGCACCGAGCCGTTCCGGCTTCTCGCGCAACGTGGCCCAGCCGCCCGGACCGAGGGTGCTCAACATCGCGTAGGTAGGCACGACCGAGATCCTACCGGCCCGGACTCACCCCCCGAACAACCCCCGGCGAACGTCCGCGAGCGTCTCGAACGGGTGGAACGGCACGGACTCATCGGCGCACCACTTCGCCAAGCCATCCTTCGCGAACACCACGTCGGCTGCCATCGCACCCCGGCGGTCGCTGGCCCCGTCACCGACGAGCACGGTCTGGCGCCCGCGCGTCGCGGCGGCTTCGATCGGCGCCCGCTTGCAGGTCCCACAGCTGGCACAAGCACACGATGGGTCTCCGTTCGGAAATCCGAGCACGCCGGTGGACCAATCCACCTCGTTGGTCAGGATCGGGATTCCGAGATGGCCGAGCTGCTCATGGACGTTGAACCCAAATCCGTCGGACACGATGGTCACCTCGGCTCCGGCTTCGACGAGTGCCCTGACCAGTGCGTCAACATCGGGGTCCATCGGTACCTCGGCGGCAACGGCTCGCAACCGGGATTCATCCGCGCCCACCAGTGCCCACTCCAAGGTCAGGCACTCGCGACTCCCGATTTCACCCGCCTCGTAGCGGTCACCGAGCTCCCGCCACCCCGGTGACGCCAACCGTTCGAGGAGGTACACGCCAGTGTCCGTAGCGCTGATGGTGCCGTCAAAGTCGAAGAAGACGGCGGCGGATGACAGATCTCGGACCAGCATCGGAGCACCCTAGACATCCGTCCAGCGCGCCCACCTTCCCAAATCGGGCACAATGATCACTTCTACTGGGAGGTGGACGGGTGAATCTCGACCGGAGAGACTTTCTAAAGCGCGCCGGACTCACGGGCGGTGCGTTGGCCGCATTTGCAGCCTTGCCCGGGTGCAAGACCTTGTTCCCGCCCGGCTACGCCCACGGCGCCACGATCCTGGACGGCGCCGCGGCGGACTCGCCGATCGACACCGTGGTAGTCGTCATGATGGAGAACCGGTCCTTCGACCACTGGTTGGGATGGCTCGGAGCCGACCAGGCCTACATCGACGCCGGTCGTAGCAAGTACGGCAACTTCTTTGCCGTCGACGCCATCAACCAGAGCACGCATGCGGGGCCGAGCGGTCCCGTGAACACCCAACACATGATCGGCTGGGATCAGCTTTCGAACCCCTATCGCGGTTGCGACTTCACCGACCCGAACCACGGTTGGAACTCCGGCCGAGCGCAACGCGACCTCGGATTCCTTGCACCGACTGCCAACGACGACCTGCTGCCGATCGGCTACTACGAAGGTGCCGATCTTCCGTTCACCCAACAGTTCACGAAGGCGTTTACCGTCTTCGACGACTACCACTGCTCGCTGCTGGCCCCCACCTGGCCGAACCGCCACTACCTGCACGGCGGACAATCAGGCGGGAACAAGTCCAACAGCTTCCCGACCGGGGCGTTTGATTGGCCGGTGATCTGGGAAAAGCTCGCCGCGGCCAACGTCAGCGCGAAGTACTACTACAGCGATCTTCCGTTCGTGGCGCTCTACGGCGCCCGCATGAATCCGTTCCTTGCTCCGATCGCCGACTACTTCACCGACTGTGCCAACGGGACGCTGCCACAGGTTGCGATGATCGACCCTGCGTTCACGGGTGAAAGTCAGAACGACGACCACCCCCTCGCCGACGTACGCAGCGGCCAAGCCTTCCTCCGCGACGTCTTCAAGGCCTTCTCGAACTCGAACAAGTGGGAACACGGTGTGTTCGTCGCCACCTACGACGAGTGGGGCGGCTTCTTCGATCACGTGGCGCCGCCGCACTTCGCGGATGACCGAGCCAATGCGGTGGACCAGGACGACTTCTCGCAGGCCGGTTACCGGGTGCCCACCGTGATGGCGTCACCGTACGCCGAGCGCGGGATGGCCGACCGGCGCACGTACGACCACACATCGATCCTGCGCTTCCTCGAATGGCGGTTCCTCGGCGCGCCGCCGGAAGGCCCGGGCGCGCCGGGTGACTCGTGGTTCCTCACGCGCCGTGAGCAGTACGCGCTCAACTTGGGGGCCAGTCTTAGCGCGTCAATCATCGATACCGACCTCGGCTTCGACATCGATGCGATCCAGATCGACCCGCCGTCAGCCCCGTGCGGGGCTGGCCCCGCAGGGCTCTCGAACATGACTCGCTCCGTGCTCGAGGCCGACGATCCCGCGTTTGACGAAGGCAAGTGGCACACGTTCCTCGACCAGCAGGCACTCAAGCTCCGCTGAAGCAAGAACAGCCGGATCCGCACGAGAAAGCGCGAACTGGATGAGCAGAATCTTGATGCCGCTTCCCGATGACGGCTTCGACGTGACCGAAGTCGCGGTTCCGTGGCGCCTGCTCACCGACGCGGGCCACCAGGTTGTGGTGGCCACCGAGTCTGGGCGAGCCCCGACCGCCGATCAGCTCCTGATCACCGGCGTGGTATTCGGCCAACTCGGCGCCGAACCCGAACCGATCGAGTGGTACCGCGCATTCGAACAGTCACTCGAACGTTGTTCGCCAGTCGCGTGGGACCAGCTCGACGCAGGCGACTTTGATGCACTGCTACTACCGGGAGGCCACGCCCCGCGGATGCGCCAATACTTAGGCAGTACCACGCTGCAGGATCACGTCGGCCGGTTCTGGAGGCTCGGTCGGCCGGTTGGGGCTATCTGTCACGGCGTTCTGCTCCTCGCCCGGGCTCGTGATGCTCAGGGTCGCAGCGTGCTCGCCGATTCACGCACCACGTGTCTGCCCAAGTACATGGAGCGCAGTGCGTACCTGAGCACCGCTTGGCGGCGCGGTCGCTACTACCGCACGTATCCGGCCTACGTGCAGGACGAGGTGTGCGCGGTACTCACCGATGCGGCCGCCCAGTTCGAGCGCGGCCCACTCGAACTCCGAAAACGCGGCACCATGGCCGACGACTCTCCCGCATTCGTTGTGGAGGATGGCCGCTACATCAGCGCCCGCTGGCCCGGCGATGCCTACCGGTTCGCCAAACGTTTCGCTGCACTCCTCTAATTGCCCGTCCGGCTCCGCAACCAGGTTGGTCACACCACCCAGGTCTGGGCGCGCCGGGACGCCTCCCGGGCTGCTCGCCTCCGCAAGCTCCGGCTCGGGAGTGGACACGTCAGCGTTCCGTCTCCAACCTCGTAGCATTCCGCTATGAGCGCACCCACGGTCGTTGCCATTGTTCCGCACACGCATTGGGATCGGGAGTGGTACTCGCCGTTCCAGGCGTTCCGCATCAGACTCGTGCGGCTGCTGGATGAGCTCCTACCGCTCCTGGAATCGGATCTCTCGTACGCCCGATTTCTGCTCGACGGCCAGACCGCGGTCCTCGACGACTACCTCGAAGTCCGACCCGAGGCCGCCGCCACACTCGGGCGACTCGCCGCGAGCAACCGCCTGTCGGTCGGCCCATGGATGATCCTCATGGACGAGTTCATGGTTTCGGGCGAAACGATTGTCCGCGATCTCCAGATGGGCATTCGCCGCGCCACCGACTTTGGTGGCCCGATGGAAGTGGGCTACCTCCCCGACATGTTCGGCCACGTGGCACAGATGCCGCAGATCCTGCGCGAGGCCGGCCTGGATCACGCGGTGGTGTGGCGAGGCGTTCCGTCGGAGGTGACCCAAGGCGCGTTCTGGTGGGAAGCCATCGACGGTTCGCGGGTGCGCGCCGAGTATCTGTACGGCTCGTATTCGAACGGCCGCGATCTCCCGGACGACGCGAAACAACTCATCGGCCGCGCTCGTGGCTACGAGCAGGAGATCGGCGACGCGCGCATTCCGGGCAGTGGACTCTTGCTCATGAATGGGACCGACCATCAGATGCCACAGCCGTGGCTGGGGCGGGTAGTGGCCGAGGCCAATGCGGTGCAGGACGACTACTCGTTCGTCGTTACCTCGCTGCCCGAGTATCTCGCCGACCAACCAGTGCAAGGACTCAAGACCTGGCAAGGCGAGTTGCGTTCCGGGGCACGAGCCAACGTGCTCATGGGCGTTGCCTCGAACCGCGTCGACATCCATCAGGCGTGCGCCGCGGCCGAACGGGCGCTGGAGCGCCGCGCCGAGCCGCTCTCGACCCTCCTCCTCCCCGCCCACCGTTACCCCGCGCAGTTACTGGAAATCGCGTGGAAGCTGCTGGTCCTCAACAGCGCGCATGACTCGTCGTGCGCGTGTAGCGCTGACGAGGTCGTCGACGCGGTGAACGTTCGCTACCAGGAGGCCCGCCAGATCGGCGATGGACTCGCTCGCGATGCTCTTCATACCCTGAGCGCGGAGGTTGACGCTCCCCACGGCGCCACCATCGTGGCCAACCCCACGCCGAATGACCGTGGTGGCCTCGTCGCGCTCCGTATCCCAGGCGTTGGACCCGTTCATCTGGTCGCGTCCGACGACGGCGCCGAGGTCACCACCCAGGTCATTGGGGCAATCGGCGGCGAAGGCTTCACCATGACGATGACCGGCGACCAGATCACCTCGATCACGGAGATGATGCGTGGGCCGGAGTTCGCTGGCACTCGCATCGCCAGCTACAACCTCGTTCGTGAGGCCGACACGGCGGAACTCACGTGTGTGGGCGCCGCACCCGAGCAAGCAGCGGTCGACCTCGAAGACCTGCGTGACGAGCTGATCGAGCTCGGCGCCGCCGGCGTCTCGGTGACCGCCCGAGTTATGCGTGCGCCCACGCGCGAAGTCATCGCCCGGGTTGAGGACGTGCCGGGCTTTGGGTGGCGCACCTTCGTGGCGACGGACGGTCCCGGTCCCGAAACCGCGTTGCGGGCGGGCGAGCACTGGCTCGCGAACGAACATCTCGAGGTGGCAGTCGACCCCCACTCCGGCACTTACACCATCACCACGACCGATGGCATCGTTGCGAGCCGGCTCGGGCGCCTCGTGGACGGCGGCGACGGCGGCGATACCTACAACTACTCACCACCTGCCACGGACCTCGTCATCGATCATCCCGAAGCAGTCACCGTCACACTGCACGAACACGGACCGGTGCGAGCGCAGCTGCGAGTCCTCACTTGGTACCGCTGGCCGCATCACGCGATCGGGAACGAACGGTCGTGCAGCCGGCGCAGCGATGAGCAGCTGCTCACTGAAGTAATCACCACCCTGGAACTGCGGGCCGGTGAACCGTTCCTGCGGGTCCGCACCGAGCTCGACCATCGATGCCGCGACCACCGTCTTCGGGTCCACTTCCCGCTACCTAGTCCCGTCGAACACTCGCACGCCGAGTGCGCATTCGCGGTCGTCGAACGTGGTCTCACCACCGAAGGCGGTCCCCATGAAACTCCGTTGCCCACGTTCGTGTCTCGAAGGTTCGTCGACGCATCCGATGGCAATGAAGGAATCGCCCTCATTCACGATGGTCTCCTCGAGTATGAACTCGTGGACGAGGGTCGCGAACTCGCACTCACGTTGCTGCGCGCCACCGGCTACCTCTCGCGCTCCGAGCTCGCCCTGCGCCCCAATCCCGCCGGCCCCCTCGATCCACTCGTTGGTCCTCAGCTCCAAGGGCCGCTCGCGGTTGAGTACTCCGTGGTCGTCCATCCTGGGTCATGGAGCGACGCGAACCTCTACGAGCTGGCCGACGAAGTGCTCGTTCCCTTGGAGAGGGTTCGCGCCTCGGGCACGGGAACTCGCCGCCAACTGGGTCGTCCGCTCCGCGTCACGGGCGCAGTGACCTCCGCGGTCCTGCGCGAGCCGGGCGGAATAGCGGTCAGGGTCTTCAACCCCCTCGCGACCCCGACACTCGTCGAGATCGATGTGGATGAGACTCCCGCGCGCGGTTGGCTCGTCGACCTACGAGGTCGGCCGCAACATCGCATCGAAGCCAGCTTCGAACTCCGCGCCGGGGGCATCGCCACCATCCGCCTCGACCCCTGACAACGAGTGTGCGCGGTTCAGACCGCAGTGGGACGCAGGAGCGTTTCGCCAACGGGTTCGCGAGTGGACCAGCCTGGAGCGAGCACCGGTGCGGTCAGCTCCAGGCCTCTCTCCGAGTCCGCGACCTCCCATAGGAGTGCAGGGTGCTCGCCG
>JANPBJ010000096.1:0-9641 GCA_031430375.1 Acidimicrobiia bacterium | reverse complement strand
CCCGGATCGTCACGCTCATCATCTTGGCCACCATCAACTACTGCATCGCCGCCGTGATCGGTGCCACCGTCACTGGCGCAGTCATCGTGATCTGGATCCTGGCGGAAGCCGGGATTCCCGGCACGCTCGACGGATTGAAATGACTCGGGATTGGCGCCGGTGTGATCGTCGCGGTCTCGGCGGTGGTGGGCGGCGTGATCGCGATCGTGCGCATTCCAATGTTGCGTCGCAACCTCGAACACGAGGTGATCACCGAGACCGGCGCCACGATCGTTGATCCCGACACGCTGCCACGCGTTCGGAATCTGCTCGACGGCCTGGCGATCGGCGCCGGGATCTCCGCGCCCCGGTTCTGCGTGATCAACGACCCGGCCCTCAACTCGTTCGGCATGGGAACGAAACCCGATCGCACGATCATCGGCGTCACCACTGGCCTGATGCTCATCCGGCAGTGGTCGCCTCGATCACACCTGCGACCGCACCACTCTGGATCGAGGTGTCCGACTCACTCGTGGTTGGAGGGTCCTCCGACGGGACGCCGCGTCACACCGGCGCCCTCGGCCCCCTCCTCCTCTCGGAACCCATCGTCCATCTCCGCGAGATGGCCGGCCTCCCCCCGGCCGGCCTCCCCCCGGCCTGACCGCGCCCCGCCTGACCGCGCCCCACGGATCACTCAGGGCGGAGATGGACAACGTCGCCGACGGTGATGGACTCCACTGTTCCGTCGTCGTTCACGAGCAGGAGTCGGCCAAGCTCGTCCACACCTCGGGCCACGCCCACGAGCACGCCATCGGTTTGTTCCACTCGCACCCGCTGACCCACGGTGGTCAAACGCGCCTCGTACGCCGCCCGGGAAGCATCGAGGTCACCAAGCCGAGCGGAGTAGCGAGCGAGGAACTCGTCGAGCACCACGGAGCGCGTGACCGCAACACCACCCTCGAGGTTGCACGCCGTGGCGATGAGCGTCAGGTCATCGGGCACCTCGGACCATTCGATATTCACGCCGATTCCCACAACGAGTGCATCACCGGACGCCTCGGCGAGGATTCCGCCGAGCTTCCGATCACCGACAAGCAGGTCATTCGGCCATTTCAACCCCGCGACAACACCTGTGGTCGTCTGCAGCGCTTCGGCCATCGCCAACCCGGCGGCCATCACCAGCACGTGCCACCCTTCAGCGGCGATCGACGGACGCAGAAGTACCGAAACAAGCAACGAAGCGCCCGGCGGTGCGACCCATTTACGGCCCAGGCGCCCTCGACCTGCGGTTTGGTGATCGGCGACGACCACCAAACCCTGGGCGGCCCCCGCTCGGGCCTCGTCCATCACGTAACGATTGGTGGAGTCCACCTCCGGAAGCCAGCGGACGTCGGCAAACGTGGTCGGACTGGCCACAGGCATCGGCACGGCCCGTAGGATACGGCGTTCCATCACCGGGCCCAGCGGGAGATATCCGTGTTGCAGAAGATCCTGATCGCCAACCGTGGCGAGATCGCCGTGCGGGTCATGCGCACGTGTCGCGAGCTCGGCATCACGACGGTCGCGGTCTATTCGGAGCTTGATCGCGAGGCGCTCCACGTTCGCTATGCCGACGAGGCGTACGCGCTCGGTGGTCAGACCGCCGCCGAGAGCTACCTCAACGCCGACGCCATCCTCGAAGTGATGGAACGCTCAGGGGCCGACGGTGTCCACCCCGGCTACGGCTTCTACTCCGAGAACGCCGACTTCGCCCGCGCCGTCGCGCAACGGGGCGTCGCGTGGATCGGGCCTCCGCCCGAGGCCCTGGAATCCATGGGCGACAAGATCTCGGCCCGGAAAGCGGCGGGCGCCGGGGGCGTCGAAAGTGTCCCGGGGACCCTCGAAGAGATTCGCGGCGTCGACGATGTGATCGCGTTCGGCGAACAGGTGGGGTGGCCCGTCGCGATCAAGGCCGCGTACGGCGGCGGCGGCAAGGGCATGAAGGTCGTGCACGACGCGGCCAGCGCGCAATCGGCGCTTGATTCCGCGACCCGCGAGGCCACCGCATATTTCGGGCGGGCCGAGGCGTACCTCGAGAAATATCTCACCAACCCGCGCCACATCGAGATCCAGATTTTCGCCGACACCCACGGCAACGTCGTGTGGCTCGGTGAGCGCGACTGTTCCGTGCAGCGCCGCCATCAGAAGCTGGTCGAGGAGTCCCCCGCCGCCGGACTCAGCGAGGAGACCCGCGCCGCGATGGGCGCGGCCGCGTGCCGGGTCGCGAAGGCCACCGGGTACGTGAATGCAGGCACCATCGAGATGCTCTACCAGGATGGCGAGTTCTACTTCCTGGAGATGAACACTCGGCTCCAGGTGGAGCATTGCGTCACCGAAATGGTCACCCAACTCGACCTGGTCGCCGAACAAATCCGCATCGCCTCCGGCGAGCCGTTGTCCTTCACCCAAGACGACGTCATTCGGCGCGGTCATGCGATCGAAGTGCGCATCAACGCCGAGAACTCGGCCAAGGGATTTCTGCCGTCGCCCGGCACGCTCACCGAACTCGCAATCCCGTCGGGCCCCGGAGTGCGCTGGGACGGCGGCTACGAAACCGGCGACACCGTCTCGCAGTACTACGACAACCTCGTCGGCAAGCTCATCGTATGGGCCCCCGACCGCGAGCGCGCCCGGCTGCGAATGCTCCGTGCACTCCAAGAGCTGCGCGTTTCGGGCATTCACACCACGGTTCCGGCGCACAACCTGGTCCTCTCCCATCCCGACTTCGCCGCCGGGACGCACTCCACGCGCTGGCTCGAGGAGCAGGTGGACCTCTCGGGCCTGGAGTCCGACGCTGGCACCACCGCAGCGCCGGCCGAAGCTCCGAGTTCGCAGGTTCTCCCGGTCGAGGTCAACGGCAAGAAGTTCGACGTCAAGGTCTTCCTCCCCGACGGCATGCTCACCGCCGCCGCATCAGCGGGCGGTGGTGCGGGTGACACTCGCAAAGCACCGAAGCCAAAGTCCGCTGCATCGAGTGGTGCGAGCGGCAGCGGCACGATCATTGCGCCGATGCAGGGCACAATCGTCAAGGTGACGGTTGCGGTGGGCGACACCGTGGAGTCGGGCCAGTCGGTCTTGGTGCTCGAGGCAATGAAGATGGAGAATCACATCAACGCCGAACAGGGTGGGACGGTGAAGGACATCAAGGTCGCGGCGGGTGACACCGTGAGCGCGGCCGACGTGCTCATGGTCATCGAGTAAATCTCGCCGCGCGCACCCAGTACCACGCGTAGATTCCGATGCCATGAGCACACCATTGTTCTGGGTCGACGCCTTCACCGACACACCGTTTCGTGGCAATCCCGCGGCCGTCTGCCTCCTCGACGCACCCGCCGAGAAAGGTTGGATGCAGACCCTGGCGTTCGAACTCGGGCTGGCCGACACCGCGTTCGTGGTGGCGACCGGCGACCATGAGTACGGGTTGCGTTGGTTCACGCCCACGGTAGAAATCCCGCTGTGCGGCCACGCAACCCTTGCGAGCGCACACGCACTGTTCGAGTCGGGACGCGCGACGGGCCCGATCACCTTCCACACGGAGTCGGGCCCGATGATCTGCACGCGCGTCGGCGATCAGTCGGATCAACAAATCGAGATGGACTTCCCGGCGGTGCCGCCGACCCCGATCGTCGCGCCGCCCGGACTGATCGAGGCCCTCGGCGTGGACCCGATCGCGGTGCTCGACAACCGGCAGTGGTTCATCGTCGAGGTCGCGACTGCGGCGGAGGTGGAACAGGCCGCGCCAGACTTCCTACGCCTCGCCACGATCTGTGATGGTGCGTCGCTCACCGCTCGATCAGATCGATCGGACGTCGACATCGTGTCGCGCGTCTTCGGCCCCGGTATCGGTGTCGACGAGGACTCCGTCACGGGATCGGTGCACTGCGCACTTACGCCGTACTGGTGCGAGAAACTGGGGAAGACCGAGCTGGTCGCTCACCAAGCTTCCGCCCGCGGCGGAACCCTCCACCTTCGCTGGTCAGGCGACCGAGTCTTCCTCGCGGGCCACGCCGTCACCATCATGAGTGGCGAACTCGCGATCTGAGATCCCGATCTCAGCCCATCGCGTCGACGACGACAGACGCCCGTTCTCGCCGCTTCGGCTACGTGCAGGACACGACCTTGCCCTTGGGTGGTGGGTCTTTGTTTCCTGGACCACGGAGCGCTCCACGAAGCGCCGTCCCTGCACACAACCAGGGCCACTATCGAGGAATGTCACTGGTCGTGGTCACGGTGGTGGCTCGTGTTTGCGAGCGTGCGGTCGGGTGGCATTCGGGCGGCAGGAACACCCGTCGGAGCACCCAGGGTGTGCGCAATCACACCCGAGGCGACGTGCCTCGGCCGTTCCGGCGGATGGTCCGACCGGACGCGTGAACCGTTCCAACCGACACTGCGAGCACCTCGGCCCCAAAGCGCTCCGCGGAACGTGTCAAACACTGGCAATCACGCGCCCGCGGGCGCGTCGCAGCGATTTCGCGACACCTGGGCCCGGCGGCTCTCGGCCCTCACCGATCGCGTTCCCATGGCAGGACCCCAGGGCGCGGCAATGACATCTGAGCGCTAGTCCTTGTAACGATCGAGACGCGCAAGAATGTCGTCCGGCACAGCGTTGGCGAACCAACAGGCCCCGATCGCAGCGCGTACCCGAGCGTCGTTGTCGGCGAGCGCACAAAGTTCGTCCAACGCCTGGGGCCAGTACAGATCGACAAGCGGCTCGATCGTGTCGGTCGCAAGCATTCCGATCTCACCTTCGGAGAGATCCGTCTGCAGCGCGTCGCGTAAGTCCGCCCAGAGGCGCTCCTCCGGTACATATGTCCATTGCGGTGCCGCATACAACTCCCAGGCGTGGAGGGTGCCCCGCTGTTCCTCGCCGAGCATCCGGCGTCGGCCCGAGGCAGCGGTCGAGGTGTTGAGCGGTGGCCCGGAGTACTCGTAGGGAGTCACGTCAAGAGTGTTGCCGCTCCTCGTGGCCACCACCGGAGACTTCAACATGGCCATTGACACAAGGGCGCGGTCATGACATCCGACGAGATCGGCGGCTGGAGTCACGGCGATGGGTGTGACGACCACCCAGGCGTTCGCTCAGGACACGGGTGGAAGCGGCGCTTGCGCTGTCCATTGTTCGGATCCCCCTCGGTGGAGGGAGATGCGCACAATGAACAGATTCGGTGCGCGGTCTACAAGGCATGACACACCCAGGGGCGCGGGAATGTCATCCGAATCACGATCCCGATTGGCAGGGCGGGACGGTCCTTCAGCGTCGGATTCTAGGATCGGGGGGTGATCATCGTGAGTGGACACCTCATCGTTGAACCCGCTGACCGCGCGACATACCTTGCCGGCTGCGTCGAGTTTGCTCGGTTAGCCCGCGCCGCAGACGGCTGCCTCGACTTCCACCTATCCGCCGACCCGGTCGAGCCGGGGAGAATCAACATCTTCGAGCGATGGACCTCGGCGGAGGCTGCCGAAGCGTTCCGCGGATCAGGGCCCAGCGACGACCAGCAGGCCGCCGTGCTCAGCGCGACGGTTGAACAGCACCGGATCGCTGACACCATCTCGTTGACCTGATCGGGCGAAGCCGTTCGCTTCGCGACCGAAGCGCACACAAAGGGGGCGGCAATACACCTGAACTCAAAACCTGCGACCGTTTGTCGACTTAGCTGCGTTCAGCGCGGATAACTCGACAAGCGCTCCGGGGTGCGACCACCACCCACCCAGCCGTTCGGTAATCACATCCGACACATAGTGGCTCGCCGGCGGTTCGGGCGGCCGGTCCGACCGGCCGCGCGAGACGCGCACGTGGACGCATCCGACCGCAGCTAACTGCTGGCCTCCGCGAGCGATTCCGCCATCGACGGGTGGACGAGCAGCGAGTCGACGATGTCGACCACTCGGAGATCGTTCGTTACTGCGACCGCAATGACCGAGATCAGCTCCGCGGCGCTCCGCCCCACGATCGAACCACCGAGCACGACGCCCGTGGCCGGATCCGAGATGATCTTCACAAACCCTCGCGGGTCCCCCTTGATCAACGCTTGAGCGTTGGTCGCAAACGGCACCTTGGTCACCCGGATCTTGCGGCCCGACGCGAATGCTTCGGCCTCGGCCAGCCCCACATCGGCCACCTCGGGCTCGGTGAAGATCGCGGAGGCGGCCTTCTCGTAGTCCAGGTGACGATGCTCGAGCGCGTGTAACCCCATCAGATGCTCGGCGATCTTGCGGCCCTGCATCGCGGCAACGGAAGAGAGGGGAAGCTTGCCCGACACGTCACCCGCCGCGTAGATGTGCGCCGCCGAGGTGATGCAGTTGTGGTTGATGGTGATGTACCCGCCATCGTCGGTGGCGATCCCGGCGGCGTCGAGTCCCAGGTCGTCGGTATTCGGAATCGACCCGATCGCGAGCACCACATGACTCGCATCAACGTGGCGGCCGTCGTTGCACTGCACGTGGACGGCATCATCGGTGCGCGTCAGCGCTTCCGCACGCGCCCCCTTCAACAGATGCACCCCACGCGAGAGAAACTCCGCTTCGAGCACCGCGGCAACCTCCGGGTCCTTCTGCGGCAACACCTGTTGGCGTGATACCACCAACGACACGTCGCTCCCAAGCGCGGAGAACATGTGCGTGAACTCCACACCGGTCACACCGGACCCGATCACACAAAGATGCGTCGGAATCTCGGGCGGCGGGTAGGCATCACGCGTCGTCAGCACGCGGTCGCCGTCGACGGGCGCCCACTCCGGAATACGGGGACGGGACCCGGTCGCGATCAGGAAAACGTCGCCCGTGATCTGCTCGATCCCGGATTCGGTGGTGACCGCCACCGTGTGCGCGTCGGTGAATCGCCCGGTGCCCGCGATGATGCGAACACCCTGAGACACCAACAGATCATTGACCGATCGACGGAGCCGCTCTTCAATCCCGCCAAGCCGTTCGCGCACGGCCGCAACGTCGAGTTCGCCGGCGGCCTTCAGTCCCATCGTGTGAGCGCGGCGCAGACTCGCGAGCTCGGCGCCCGTGGCGATCATTGCCTTCGAGGGGACGCAGTCGAGCAAATGCGCGGCGCCGCCGATCACGTCTCGCTCGATGAGCGTGACCCCCGCGCCCAGGGTCGCGGCCACGGTGGCCGCGGTGTTTCCTGCGGGTCCACCACCCAGAATCACCAACCGTCGTGTCACAGCGCTCACCGTACCGGGACCTAGCCTGCGCGACGTGCCCGAGTACCGCCACGATCCGATCCTTGACCGAACCGTGATCATCGCCGCCGAACGGGCATCCCGCCCCTACACCGCTCAGACCGGCTCGCCTTCCCGTACCGGTCCGGATACCTGTCCGTTCTGCCTCGGCCATGAGGACCGAACCCCGCCGGAGACCTACCGCACAGGTGATGGCGCGCCCGACACCCCCGGCTGGCAGGTTCGGGTCGTTCCCAACCTGTACCCCATCGTCGGCGAGACAGCCGTCGCCCCTACCGGCACTGCCAACCCGGACGACGCTACCGGCGCGCACGAGGTCGTGATCCTCTCCCCCGACCACGATGCCGACTTCGCCCGGCTGACACCCGATCACGCCGCCGAGGCCCTCACCGCGGTACGAGACCGTTCGCGAACGCTCCTGGCAGACGGAGCGGCGTACGTATCGGCATTCATCAACCACGGCCGCGGCGCCGGCGCCTCGATCGAACATCCTCATGCGCAGGTCGTCGCGCCCGACACCGCCACAAACGCCGTCACCGCCATGACCACTCGGTACACCACTGATCTCGTGGCCCGCGAAATGGCCGACGCCCGCCGCCGCGAGCTCGTGGTGGTCGACGGCCCCGCGATGGCGTGGTGTCCGCCCGCGTCCTGGTCGTCGTACCTCATGCGGGTCGCGCATCGATCCACCCGGGCTCGCTTCGACGAGGCGACCGACGCCGAGGTGCGCGTCGTCGCCGATGCCCTCGGGGCCGCGCTGCGCCAGATGGTCTCGGCGCTCGGTCCCGTGCCCTACAACGTGGTGCTCCACACTGCGCCGCCGAACGTGCCCACCCTCGAGATGCATTGGCACCTCGAGGTCATCCCGCGCACCGGCGTGATCGCCGGCTTCGAACTCGGCACCGGAGTGTTCGCCAACGCGGTCGTGCCGGTCCACGGTGCGGCCCTCCTGCGCGCAGCTGACGAGCGGCGGCGGGTGAGCAGCCACTAATGCACATTCACCTCTGCACCACCATCGGCGTGCCAACCGCCTCTGTGTGGCGCACCATCGAGAACATCGAAAGCCATACCGAGTGGATGGCCGACGCCGAGTCCATCACGTTCCGCACCAATCAACGCTCCGGCGTGGGCACCGAGTTCGATTGCCTCACCCGCGTCGGCCCGCTCTCAACCGTCGACACGATGCGAATCACCGAATGGGAATCCGGCACCGTCATGGGCATCGAACATCGCGGCATCGTCACGGGCCGCGGCCGATTCACCCTGCGCCCGGCGGGGAGCGGTCTCACGGAGTTCTGTTGGACCGAAGATCTGGTCTTTCCCGCCCGTGTGGGCGGCGGCATCGGGGAACGGTTGAGCCGTCCGGTCTTGGTGCGGATCTGGGCTGCCAACTTGTCCCGACTACGGGTGCTCGCCGAGCGCGCCACCTGACCAGCGGTTACGCGCCGGAGAACGTGGCCTTGCCCGGACCGTGTTCGAGAAAACTTGCCACACCAATCTGCGCGTCTTCAGTGCCAAAGACCTCCACAAACGCGGCGGCCTCTACGTCGAGCCCGCGATCGAGCGAGCCGTCCAGACCGTCATCGATGGCACGCTTCGCCAGACCCATTGCAATCACGGCTCCGGCCGCCAACTCCGTTGCCCACGCGAGCGCGGCCCCCTCCACGTCGGCCGCCGGAACCACTCGATCAACGAGACCGATCGCGAGCGCCTCATCGGCCTTCACCATCCGCCCACTCCAGACCAACTCTTTGGCGCGGGCGGGACCGATCAGGCGCGGTAGCCGTTGCGTTCCCCCTGCGCCGGGAATGATACCGAGCAGGATCTCCGGCTGACCGAAACGGGCAGTGTCCGCCGCGACCCGCACATCACAGGCGAGCGCAAGTTCCATCCCGCCGCCCAGCGCGAATCCACGAATCCCCGCGATCACCGGCCGCGGGATCGCAGCCAAGCCGTCGAATGCCCGGCGAAAGGTGACGCCGATGGTACGGGCGGCTTCCTGATCCCCGAACTCCTTGATGTCGGCCCCCGCCGCAAGCGCTTTTTCGCTGCCGAGCACCACCACCGCCTTCACCGCCGGATCGCCGTTCAGCGTTTCCGCGGCGTCGCCGATTGCGGTCAGCAACGCTTGCGAGAGCGGGTTCATCGGAGGCCGGTTGAGCCGCAGCGCCACCACGCCACCGGGATGAGTTTCGAGCAGGACCAGTTCGTCAGCCATGCGGACCGACACTACGACCCGGAGGCCACCAACTCGGCGGCGGCGGTGTGGGGATCGAGCTCACGACGACTCACGGCATCCAGCAATGCTTCGAATCGATCCCCGCTACAAGCGAGCGCAGCCTGATCCTCCAAGCGTGCGGTCACGATGGATCGCAGTTCGTCGCGCAGGCGCGTGACCCGCCGGCGTTCGAGACGGCCCTCAGCTTCTTG
>JANPBJ010000095.1:0-7536 GCA_031430375.1 Acidimicrobiia bacterium | reverse complement strand
ACGTTGCCCACACGGGCGCGCCAGCTCCTGGGCTTCGCCGGCATGCCCGAACGTGCGGCCGCCGACGATCCGGCCGAAGCTGCACTGGCCCTATGGCAGCTCGACGCCGACGACCCGCAGGTGCTCGACGGCACCTTCAGGAATCGGTAGTCAGCCTTCCCAACCTACGGGTTTGCCGTCGACGATCTGGTCGAGGTATTCGGAGAGGCCGTACCCGGTGTGGCCGTCCCAGTGCCACTCGGTCATGCCTTCCGAGATGCGGGTCACGAGTTGCTCGCCCTCGGGTGAGGTGCGCCGGTTCCGCAGTGGGATCAGGTTCAACACGCTTCCGGTGATCTCGTATTCGCGATCACCGGCACCCGCGGTGACGCGGATCTCTTGGTGGTAGAGGTCATCTCCCACCCAGTCGGTCTCGATCGTGGCGCGGTCAATATGGCGGTACTCACCGTCCTCGAGCGCGATGCCACCGATGCGCTGCTTACCGTCTCGTGACGTGACGATCGAAATCATGAATCCGCTGTGGTCGTCGAAGTTCATGGTCAGCCAGCGATACCACCACGGTGCCTGCCAGAAGCGCGGCCCCCACGAGTGGTCACGGAGTCCGTAACCGTCGACGGCCCATTCCTCGTCACCCACCTGGATGACACCGCGCGCGCCGACGTGCTGCTCGTAGTGACCGCGCGCGAAACCGCCGGAGAGGTCTTCGGTGAGTGGTGTGCCGTCGTCGTTCACCGGCTCGCCGCCGAACATCGGTGCGATGCCTCGGTAGTCCAGCTCGACGCGGCATTCGAGGTAGGGGTTCTCGGTGAAGGCCTTGCGAGGGTTCGCCATCTGGAGCGGCTCGTCGAGGATGCAGACCTTGCCGGTGTAGGTGGTCCGCAAAGCTTCGAACGGCGTGACCACTTCGAAGTTCATGCCACCCGCGTCGAATGCGTCGTTGTCGGCGATCTCGGGGCGGCCGTACATGAAGCCGACGCGACCGTCGGGCAGATAGAGGCAGGTGGTCATCTCGGCGTAGCCCTCGTTGGCGCGGTTGCCGAGCCGCAGGAATCCCCCGATCTTCTCGGCGGGGTCGTACACGTTGAAGTACATGCTTTCGTTGAAGTTGGAAGCGTCTTCCAACGCGTGCATGTACTCATCTGCGGGGTCAAGGCGAATCTTCACCGGTGCATTCTTGCCACCTTTGGCGTAGGTCCGCCCAATCTCGTTGGATCGCCCCATGGCCTCGTGCGTTCGAGCATCGATGATGTGGGTCGTCGTTCAGGCCAGTTCCTTGTTGTAATCGTGGGTGCGCCAGTGCTCGGGCCTCAGGACCACGGTGACGGTGTCGCCGGTATCGGGGTTGGCGTCGAAGTACCACTGGCCGAACTCGGAACCGAGATATCGAGTGGCGAGTTCGAGCGAGTCGTGGAACTTCGGCTCGATGGTGACCGGGCCCTCGACACACACGTACTGGTACGGCGCGGTCTCGGATTGCACGGTCAGCGTGGCGCGTCCCGCCGCGCGCAACAGCTTGGCCTTGACCGAGTTGGTCGACATCGACAGGAGCACCTGGCCATCTTGGTAGAGGTACCAGATCGGCATCGCGAGCGGACCTCGGCCCGGTTCGTCAACCGCGATCACCGCCACATGGAGTTCGGCGAGGAATGCCTCGCGCTCGTCCTGGGTCATCGATCCGGTACCGGCCATCTTCATGCTCCTCGCTGAGTTCGGGTCGCCAGTATCTCGCGCACTGCGATCTGACGCGTCCCGCGCGTCGGCTCTAACGTCGCCCGCCGCATCGAAGATCGCTGGAACACGTCGAAGGGAACTGCAGTGTCGGGACCGTTGTCGGGAATCAAGGTCGTGGAGATCGCAGGTATTGGGCCGGGGCCATTCGCGGCGATGATGCTGGCCGACATGGGCGCCGATGTGGTGCGGGTCGACCGCGCCCAGGCGGTGACGGGCAACTTCGATCGCAAGAATCTCGAGATTCTGAACCGGGGGCGCCGCTCCATTGGGGTGGACCTCAAACACCCCGATGGCGTCGAGACCGTGATGGAGTTGGTGGCCCAAGCCGACGCGCTGATCGAAGGATTTCGTCCCGGCGTGGCCGACCGACTCGGGATCGGCCCCGACGCGTGTCTGGCCCGAAACCCGCGGCTGGTCTACGGGCGGATGACCGGTTGGGGCCAAGACGGTCCGTACGCCCAGGCGGCCGGTCATGACATCAACTACATCGCGCTCGCCGGCGCCCTCGCGCATTTCGGTCGGGAAGGCGCGAAGCCCACGCCGCCCGTGAACCTCGTTGGTGATTTCGGTGGGGGCGGAATGCTCATGGCCTTCGGTGTGGCGTGCGCGCTGGTGGAGGCGGGTCGGAGTGGACAAGGCCAAGTGATCGACGCGGCGATGGTCGACGGCGCGGCTGCGCTCATGGCGATGGTGTGGGGCTTCAACGCGCTCGGTATTTGGGGCCCCGCTGGCACCAACGTCCTTGACACGGGTGCGCCCTTCTACGACACGTACGAAACGTCGGACGGGTTGTACATCTCACTCGGATCGTTGGAGCCGCAGTTCTATTCGGAGCTCATCACGCGCCTCGGACTCACCGAGGATGTGGAACTCGCGGGTCAGATGAATCAGGCCACGTGGCCCGAGCTGCGCGAGCGGTTCACCGCGTTGTTCCTGACGAAGACCCGCGACGAATGGTGTGAGGTCTTGGAGATGACCGACGTGTGCTTTGCGCCGGTACTCACCATGAACGAGGCCGCGGAACATCCCCATCTGAAGGCGCGCAACACGATCGTGGAAGACAACGGAGTGCTACAGCCCGCGCCCGCGCCACGATTCAGCCGCACCCCAGGTGCAATCCAGGGTCCGCCCGCGTGGCCGGGCCAGCACACCGACGAAGTGTTGGCCAGATGGGGTGTGGAACCGGCCGTGATCGCGCAGCGCCGAGCGGCGGGAGCGATCGCCTAAACCGCACACCTATCCGCTCGCCCACTACCGCGCTCCACCGCTGGTTGCGCCGGCGCGGGCACGTGATCGAGCGTGGTTCGCGGCCGCGGCGCTCCGTTCACGAATATGGGCAGCCCGTTCGTCAAGGCTCATCGGTGTCATTGCCGGCTGGTTCGCGGGCTCGTCAGCAATCGGAGGTGAGGGGGTCCTCGTGGGTGGCGCGGGTGTTTCGCGGTCGATCGCCGGTAGGAGGTCGCCGGTGATTTCCGCACCGAACGACGCCCCACTCTGACGAGCGCTTGTCGACTTCTGTGTGCTGGACGCACATGCTCCGACAAGCGCCGGGGGCGATGCTGGTGAGGGAATGGCGGCAGCCTGAGCGCGGGCCGCGGCGATTCGCGGGTTGGGTCGGGTCTCGCGTGGTTTGGTGGCGGCGAGGACCCGCACCACGGTGAGGAACATGATGAGCGTCGAGACGATGACCACCAGCCACTGCCCGACGGTGTTGCCGCTGTCGGTCCCGGCGGCGAAGAGGTGGATCGACGCCAGGATGTACAACGGGAACGACAACATGTGAACGCGTCGCCACCACTTCTTCGGGTACCGACGACCGAGCAGCGACGTCACCTCGATCGCGATGAGGAGATACATCGCGACGATTCCCCACGCGGTCGCGCCGGGGTGCCACTGGGATGCCATCGGGATCAGGAGGTCGCGCCACCCCCAATCAGTGAACGTATCCAACGGCAATACGCCGACGTGGACCGCGACAAACACGACCGAAAGGCCACCCAGGTGACGGTGGAGGTCGAGCACCCATGCCGGAGCCGTCGAGCGGGTCAGCGTCTTGTTGGTGACGAACAGTCCCCAGAGAACCGCGATCGCGAGCAGGGCCCAGGAGACGAAACCGCTCGCGCGCGTGACGTACCACCAGACCTTTGGATCCAGTCCCATAGTGGTGCTCAACTCCCGCCGGTGGTGGGCGGCGGCGGCGGTCGGGTCGTTGCGGGTGGGGTCGTTGCGGGTGGAGTCGTCGTCGGGGGCGAGGTCTGTGGGGGCGAAGTCTGTGGCGGTGACGTTGGGCTGGGGCTTGGGCTGGGGCTTGGGCTGGGGCTGGGGTTCGGCGCGGGGTTGGCAACCGGCGGAGCGGACGGACCGCTCCCCGAGGGGGGCGCGCTTGGAGAAACTGGCTGCCCGGCGCCGGACGGTGCGAAGGTCGTCGCGCTGGCTCCGGGGGCAGTGCCCGCCAGTGGCGCGGGCGGCGCGCCCGCGGCCGGAGTCGTGATGGGCGTGGCTACCGCCAGGGCGGCGTCGGTCGGGGTGACCGAACCGCTCGGAGCGGTTGCCGCCGCGGGAACAGCCGCGCCCGATGCGGCGACGGTGGTGCTCGCCGGTGCGGCCGACGCGAGCGTCGCGACCAGGATGAACGTGGCCGTTGCGCTGAGTCCGGTGGTGAGGATGCGGGTAGCCGCAGCAGGCCGGGTGCGCTTAGTCATCGAAACCATGCGCATCGCAGTAGTCCTCACGTGCGGCTTTCACGGATTCACTCAGGCCATCGTCGCTCCCGGAGCAGTTGTAGGGGGCCGGACTGGTGTTCGGGGGGGAGGTTGGCGGAGGTGTCGTGGTCGGGGTCGTTGACGGCGGTGACTTGTCGTCGTCCGGTGGATCTGCTCCGTCGCCGCTCTTGCTGCCCCCGGAAGTGGGCGCCGCGGGAACGTCGGCCGATCTCGCGGCGCCACGAGCAAACGCGGCCCGCCATGCCGCGCTCGCGGCAGCAGCAGCAGGAGAGCTGTTGGCCGCGGCCGTCGTGGCGGCGGCCGCGAGAACGGCCGCGAGGAGGGTGTCTTCGGCGTCGGACCCAACGGTGCTCGGCGCGGACGGTGCTGGGGGGAGTTCGGCGGCGGACGCCGTGGCGCCGGCGCGGTCAGAGCCGGCGGAGATGGCTCCGAACGCGATTGTTCCACTGATGAGTGAGGCCGTTACGGCCAGCGACGCTGCCAAAGCAGAACGGCTTGGCATCGACGGGATCCCTTCTGCGAAACACTTCTTGATTGAAGTGGTATCGGCAGTTGGGTTCGCTTCCCTGAACCCAGGGGACGGTCAAATTGTTGCCAAGGCCACAATCCGACCGTTCGGCCGGTCTTGGGGGTCAGCCGCGGTCGGGAGGGAGGACGGCCTGGAGGGCCGCGAGGCGACCGGCCAGTGTGTGGGCATCGGGAGCGGTGACCGTGACGTGACCGACCTTGCGGCCGGGGCGGGGAGCTTTGCCGTAGCGGTGGAAATGCACACCGGGCAACCCCATGACGCTGCTCGGGTTGGGGAGCGCGCCGATGCAGTTGACCATCGCTACCTCGCCCCGAGCGCTCGTCTCGCCGAGCGGCCATCCGGCGACCGCCCGCATGTGGTTTTCGAACTGGCTGGTGACGGCACCCTCGATGGTCCAGTGCCCCGAGTTGTGTACTCGCGGGGCCATTTCGTTCACGAGCAGTGTGTTGCCAACTTGGAAGAGTTCGAGGGTGAGCACACCGACGTACTCGAAGTGCTCGAGCACCGCGTGCGTGTAACTCGCGGCGCGCTCCTGTAGGTCCGATGTCATGTCCGGCGCGGGGGCGCGAGAGATACGAAGGATGCCGTCGCGGTGGACGTTCTCAGTGAGGGGCCAGGTGCGCACGTCACCATCGACCCCGCGCACCGCGATGATCGAGAGCTCCCGATCGAAGGGGACGAACGCTTCGAGCACGAGCGGGCCACTATTGGCGAGGTCCTTCCACGCTGCGTCAGCGTCGGCATCGGCATGGATCACGTGCTGGCCTTTGCCGTCGTAACCGCCGCGGCGCGTCTTGAGCACCGCCGGCGTTCCGAGCTGATCGAGGGCGACGAGGAGGCCGGCGTGATCGTCGACCGCGACGAAGGGCGTGACGGGGATACCCAGGGCGGTCAACGCGGATTTCTCGTCGACTCGGTCCTGAGACGCGGCGAGTGCCGCGGGGCATGGCCGCACGATCCAGCCGTCGAGTTCGAGGCCACGCGTCGCGGCGGCGGAAACGCCCTCCCATTCGAACGTCACAACTTCGGCGCCGGTCGCGGTGGCGCGGAGTGCGAGATCATCGTCGAGCGGGCCAACGGTCAACTCGCTCACCGCGCCGGCCGGCGCATCAGGCGAGGGGTCAAGGCAGCGGACGTTGACGCCAAGCGGGATCGCGGCCAGCGCGAGCATGCGGCCGAGTTGGCCACCACCGAGAACCGCGATGGTCGGGCTCGATGCAACAGGGTGGTGAAGTGGAGCCGACTCGCCGCGGCTCACGCGACGAGCTGCAGCGTGGGGCGCATCGGGTAACCGTCGAGTCGGGCGACGATGCGGCTCATCACACCGTCGCGCCGGTCTTGATACTTCGCGACGTCGGCGTTGTACACCTTGAGCGTGATGGCAGATGGGCGGCTCTTGTCGAACGTCGCGATTGTGGCTTGCAGGGGAACGTTGGTGCTGAGCCGCGGAGTTCTCGCGAGCACGCGCGCTCGTGCGGCGAGGGCCTCGAGCCGGTTCGCGGTCACCACCTGATCTTCGATGTCGGTTCCGCCGCGTACGACGTTCCAGCGTGTGAGCAACTCCCCCAATTGGACGGTGGCGGTGCGGTCACCCGCGCCCGCGCCTCGGAGTGACGTCACGACGCCGGTCAGAGTTTGGTAGCGGGCGTCGAGCGGCTGCACCAGTGGCTTCCAGGCGGCATCCACCGCGTCCGCGTCGTCGCGCAAACCTGGGCGAACGGTGACGACCAACACCACCACTGCGGCGATGATGACGACGAGCAAGGCGCCGAACACGCGGCGGGCACGAACCATGACGGCCCACCAATCTAGAAGGCCGCCGGTCGGAGGCGGTGGAACCTTCGGCGGGCCGGTAGGGTGGCGCGATGGCTCCTCCGCGAGCCGTGGTCGTGGCGATCGTTCTCGCCGCCGCCTCGTTCGGGGGGTGGTGGCTCGGTGGCCATGAGCCCGGCGCAACCTCAGATCCAACGATTCCGGCCTCTGGGCGCTTCGCGGCTCGGGTGACCGAGACCGTCGACGGCGACACCGTGCGGGTGATGTCGGCATCCGGGTCCGACACCGTTCGGCTCCTGGGGATCAACACCCCGGAAACTCACCATCCCACGAAGGGTGAAGAGTGTTATGGGCCGGAGGCGTCGGCGTACACCGACAGCGTGCTGACCGGCCGCCGCGTGGAGTTGGAGTTGGATGTCGAGCATCGAGATCAGTACGGGCGGTTGCTCGCGTACGTGACGCACGATGGTCGCCGCGTCAACGACGATCTATTGCGACGCGGCTACGCGCGGCTGTTGGTGATCCCACCCAACGGCGTACACGCGCGCACGATGTTGGCCTTGGAGTTAGAAGCCAAACGCGCGGGCCGCGGCCTTTGGGGTGCGTGCTGATGGGTAAGCATTGAGGTCTCCTCCAATCCGGCAGTCGGGGTCGTGCGGCGACGTTGGGATTCTTGACGGGGGGACTGTCAGAAAGTTTGTGTAACTGGCGTGATCTGAAGGTCCGCGGCTGGGTGCTGTGGGCTGGGAAGGATCATGACTATGACGAAGCGAACGACGG